>JAYGCN010000056.1:0-35569 GCA_046583315.1 Candidatus Hydrogenedentota bacterium | reverse complement strand
TAACGTGACCTGGTCCCTTTCCTACGAGGACAAGTAAAGAACTGAGATAGGATTAGTTACCAATGAAAGACAAAGCCTGTTGTCAACGTGAAGCCCATAGCGATGCCGTCAGGTGGACGCTAAGCGTTCAGGAAAGGTGATCGAGCTGTTCACTCTCATTTCCGTAATTCAAAACACTAGAGAACGAGGAATACCACGGTCTCCGTGGGACCGATATTTCCAAGGTCGATACCAGAAGGGTCGACCACTTCGATCACAATATTCGGCAGAACCGAACCACTACCGTCGGAGTCCGTCCCAATGGCGATGATTTTGAACGCGAGTAGGCCGCGGCGTTCACCTTTCGCATTAACCGATTCGATGAATCCGGTATCGTCCCACGTCGGATCGAGTGTGCTTGTGTCACTTTTGTAGATTGGGCTGATATGTACGAAATTGGGATCAACGTACGACAGATAGACGGAGGCATCGTCAACCGGAGAAACACCCAGCAGCGGATCGTTGTCATCGTCGTCGAGCAAGTAATAGCGCCAACTCGAACTGTCATCTTGCCAGTTCAGAAAATCTTCAAGTGAAGGATCGGACTCTTCGGTGAAAGGAAAGTGCGCCTCCTGTATTTCGAAAAGTCCTTCGTCGCCGATTTGACCCGTGGGGAGTTCGAGTATCGTTCCCGGCGGGAGATCAATAAACCAATCCCCGTCCAGGTCAGATATGAGATCTTCTGTAGTAATTCCCAAGTCGCTAGCCAGGTCTTCGAGAACAGGTATATCAGTATCGATCATCTCGTCGTCGATGAGAAATCGAACCGCTCCTCCGGAATCGGTAAAATCGGACATGGCAATGGCCTTGGCAGCGATATCCACTTCTGTAATGCCCATCATATCGCCGAACAAGAGTGTTAAAGGTGTATTGGTCCCATGTGCGGTCGTTCGGCATGCATTGACTTCAACGGCGTTCGGGTCGGTAGTGGTCGGGGTAAAGGTTTCTGTATCGCGATCAAAGAACCCGACCACGATATCGCCGTTCGGGTCGTTCACTGAGTTTAGGTAGAGTGTTACGTTTTCTTTGGCCGACGTATTGAGCGACGCGATAAGAACAGCTTGGCTACGTGCGTCATCCTGATCCGATCGGACTGAGTAAGCGCCAGCCAGCGCGGCCGCATCAGCTGCAGTCTGCAGTTGCTGCTTTGCGACAACCATGTATCCTGTATCGATGACAAGCCCTAGAAACATAACAAGAACCAATACGAATAGAACAGTCCAAACTGTCGCAATCCCAGCCCGCGGTGATAGTTGATCAGGTTTTCTTGAGGAATCGGTGCGTGATATTGTGCGCATTCTAACTCTCCTCATTGCCAGTCAAACCCAGTTACCCAAGTAGTGTATTTTCCAAGCCTTTATGTGAATATAGCATATACCCTAGATTTCTTGGAGAGGTAAAAGCAACAGATTGATTGAAGTGTATCGGTATCTCGGAGGGATATGTCCATGTAAACCCTTCTGCATAAACGCTGGGTCGTTGCGGATCGGAGTATAATATGTTTTTGTGGTTGTCGTGATGGATTTGCAGAGTTTGGAGGGACTGAAATTGTGCATTTGGCGAATTTTCCGGCATCGGGTACTCGCCCAGTCTAGAGGAGTGAGCCTTCGGCGCAGAGGGGATTACGGGGGCAAACCAATTGGGATATCAATTCCGGGACTCATATCTCTGGTCAAAATAGCGGCTTTCACTTTATTCCTCCGCGTCTCTGCGCCTCTGCGTGTGGCAATGCGATAGGTAGTTCATCTGTATAATTTGACGTAGTCCACGTCTTTGGCGTCGCGGACAAAAGCAATCGAAACTTGCGGACTGGACGGCTAATCTTGCATGATATTGCCGATTTTACTTCGATTCCCCCCAACCTAGCGAGAATTTTTGATGGACCCTGAATTGAGCAGCGCGATACCTGATTTTGAGAATCCTTACGACCTGTTTGATGCGTGGTTCAAGGACGCCGCGGATTGTCCGGACATCAAGGATGTGACGGCGATGACGCTGGCGACGGTGGATGCGGAGGGGCAGCCGTGGACGCGTATTGTGTTGTTGAAGGATTTGACGGAGAAGGGTTTCAGCTTTTTCACGAATCTCGCGAGCATCAAGGGGGAACAGCTTGCGGACTCGAACAAAGTGTCGCTGAATTTTTACTGGCCCGCGCTGGATCGGCAGATTCGCATTATGGGCACGACGACTCCGACATCTACTGAGGAATCGGACACGTATTTCGCGAAACGACCGCGGGAGAGTCAGCTCGGCGCGTGGGCTTCGATGCAATCCGCAGAACTGGATGCGCGAAGCACGATGATCGATCGCATGGAAGCGGTCACAAAAAAGTATGGAGGCCAGGATGTACCGCGTCCGGATTTTTGGGGCGGGTACATTGTCGCGCCGACGATTATCGAGTTCTGGTTGTCACGTCCGCATCGGCTGCACGATCGCACGATGTATACCCGTGCAGCTGATGGCTCATGGACGAAAAAAGGACTCTATCCCTGATTGGGGCAGAGTCCTTCTCGATAGTTGTGTTTTCTTCGTCCTAGTGGACGATGCACGCTTAGGGGTAAACAAAGCGCGCACCGCCCTTGGACGGAGAGGGAAGCTTAAGGTTACCCTACGGCTTCCTTTCCAGATTCGCCAGTCCGAATGCGGATGCACTCGGCCAGGTCAAGCACGAAGATTTTTCCGTCACCGATGTTTCCGGTTTTCGCGCCTTTGACAATGGCATCAATGGTGTTTTTGAGGAACTCTTCGTTCACAGCGATCTCGATGCGCACCTTTTTGAGCAGGTTCACTTCGATATCCGCACCACGGTAGTTTTCGTGGAATCCGCCCTGAGCTCCACAGCCCAACACGTTGGTCACTGACATCTTTGTAACTTCAGCCTCGTAGAGGGACTGCTTGACCGCGGTCAGTCGCTCAGGCTGTATATAGGCAATCACAAGTTTCATTGTGTATTACTCCTTTAGTTGAATCACGTCGTACGTGTTCGTTGGTCTGGTTCAGATTAGTCCGTCGTGAAGATTTGGAATCCACTGTATGCTTCCATACCGTGTTCGCCAACATCCAGTCCGCCAATTTCTTCCTTCTCGCTAACGCGGATACCGATGGTGAACTTCGCGATGGTGAAGAGGATGAGTGCTGCGGGGAAACATAACGCGCCGTAGGCCAAGACACCAATCAACTGCGTCATGATTCCACCTGTGCCTTCGTCAAAGTTCCCGAAGATACCAACCGCCAACGTTCCCCAGATACCGCATACCAAGTGAACGGAAAGTGCACCAACCGGGTCATCAAGTTTCGCCTTGTCAAGAACAAGCACTGAGCCTACTACCAATACGCCTGCAATGGCGCCGATAATAACTGCAGACATAGCGGATACGGAATCAGCACTCGCTGTGATACCAACCAGACCAGCAAGCGACCCGTTAAGAATCATGGATAAATCAGGTTTGTGCTGAACAATCCACGTGGTAATCATTGCGCCGATAACACCGGCTGATGCAGCCAGAGAAGTAGTTACGAATACGAGCGATACAAGGTCAGGATCAGCACTCAATACTGAACCACCGTTGAATCCGAACCAACCGAGCCACAGGAGGAATACACCGATCGTGGCAAGAGGCATGCTGTGACCCGCGATACCTTTGATTTTTCCGTTGACGTATTTACCAAGACGAGGTCCGAGTACGATAACCCCTGCAAGCGCTCCCCAGCCACCGACGGAGTGCACCAGTGTGGAACCAGCGAAATCGTAGAAGCCTTTGGCATCCAACCAGCCGCCGCCCCATTTCCAGCTACCTACGAGAGGATAAATGATACCAACATAAACCGTTACGATAAGCAGGAACGGAAGCAACTTGATGCGTTCCGCAACAGCACCGGAGATGATCGTTGCAGCAGTCGCCGCGAACATCGCCTGGAAGATAAAGTCTGTCCAGTAGGTGTACGCGCCATCTGCATAGGCGATCGTCTGCCCCGTTTCGCCTGGGTCTACTCCGAAGCCAGCAAAACCAAAGAATCCTCCACCGAACAGTTCCATCGAGAAATCACCCGGATACATCAGATTGAATCCTACGGCTGCGTAGGTGAGAATTCCGATGGCCACGATGGCCGTGTTCTTGAACAGGATGTTTACCGTATTCTTGGCGCGTGTCAGTCCAACTTCGAGACAGGCAAAACCAAGGTGCATGATAAACACCAGGAATGTGGCAACGAGCATCCACGTGTTGTTGACGGTGAATATCGCGTCTGCAACGGTCATCCCTTCTTCTTGTGCGAATACACCGGGCGACATAATCATCACGCCGAGCATTACGACGGCCAGCGCACTGGCCAATTTCCAACGACTTTTCATTTCCCTCTCCTTTTTAATTCCGCGGCGCGTCCGACACCGCAATTGAGTTGCTACAGCCTGACCAAAGGTTCTGGTCCGTCCGACCTGAAACGGTCAGGCCAATACATGTTGCTTTTGTGTACTTAAAGCAACCGCCGTGCCAAGGAGGGAAAAAAGGTAAAGTGTGAAGGTAAATCTCTATATTTGAGCAACTTACGATATATTCGCATCGCGAAAGCCGGAGTCTTTAGACCCACGCATATGTAAGTATTTTAGTAAAAAGTACCCACACGTAGCATATTTAAAGTAAGCTACATTGGCGTACATACTATGCAGAACGAAAAAACCGCATCCTGTGCAAACAGGGATGCGGCGGGTGGGTAGAATCGGGAGCGTTGTTAGAGGCTGCCGTGTTTGTATTCTCTGGGTTTAATCGCGAACTTGTCGACGCGAAGTCCCATGATTCGTTCGGTGATCCCGAGTGATTTGGCCGCTTTGGATTTGTTTCCACGTGAATTTTTCAGTGCTTCGATAATCATCTCTTTCTCAACGCGATCGAGGGATTCCTCAAGAGTTCCACGCATCACCGTATTGCTGGCTTCGGCGCTCTGGAGTGTAGGCGGAAGATGATGCCCGTGCAACACGTCGTCCTGACTAAGGAGGATGGCGCGTTCGATACAGTTTTCGAGTTCGCGCACGTTTCCGGGCCAGTGGTAACTCGTAAGCATGTCGATGGCGGGAGTTGATATGCGTTTTATGATTTTGTTGGACTGCTTGCTGTATTTTTCGACGAAGTAATTTGCGAGTTCAAGAATATCGGTTTTGCGTTCGCTCAAGTCGGGGATATGTATCGGGAAGACGCTGAGGCGGTAGAAGAGATCCTGGCGGAAGCTGTCGTCTTCGATGGCTTTCTCAAGATCGCGATTCGTTGCGGCGACGACGCGCACGTCGACTTGAATCGTTTTGGTTCCGCCGACACGTTCAAATTCGCGTTCTTGAATCACACGTAACAGCCGTATTTGCGTATGTGGCGAGAGGTCGCCGATTTCGTCGAGAAAAATCGTCCCGCCGTGGGCTAACTCGAAACGCCCTTTGCGTTGGGTGATGGCCCCAGTGAAGGCCCCTTTTTCGTGGCCGAACAGCTCACTTTCGATCAATGTTTCCGGTAGTGCACCGCAGTTCACGCGCACGTAAGGTTTGGTGGAGCGCGGACTGTTGTAGTGGATGGAGTGTGCAACGAGTTCTTTACCCACGCCGCTTTCTCCGCGAATCAGGACGGTAGTGTCGCTTGGTGCGACTTGTGCAATCATGTCGTACACGGCTTGCATTTTATTGGAGCGCCCAATGATATTTGCGGGCCGAAATCGGTCGCGTAGTTCTTCTTGAAGACGAACGTTTTCTTCCATGAGGCGGCGTTGATTGCCTTGCACATCCTGGCGCAGGCGCACGGCCTGAGAGACCATCGAGGCGATGATAGAAAGAAGGCGCACATCTTCGTTGAGTCCCGTTTCTTCGTCGAACAGCTGGTCGGCACTTAGCGTTCCGATAGTTTCGCTTTCCACCTTGATGGGAACGCAAATAAAGGAGATTTCGTCTTTGCTCAAGTTCTCCCGGGCTTTGGTTCGATTGAGGAATAGTGGCTCTTCGGAGACTTTGGGCACTGCGATGGGGCGTCCGGTGCGCACGACGGTACCGGTAATCCCTTCGCCGAGCAGATAGCGTCCGCGTTGTTCTTCACCGGACGAAAGACCGTAGGATGCTTCGATGACGAGTTCGCCAGTCTCCCGGTCGAGCAGGGTGAGCGCGCCACGAACCATTCCGGTATGTTTTGCGATGGCTTTTAGGACGGGATTGACGACATCACGCAGGTCGATGGTCTGATCGAGCAATTGGCTGATAGCAAAGAGTAAAGTGAGTTCTGAGACTTCGCTTCGTACTTTTGGTTTTCTTGCGGCCATCTGATAATCCTACAATTTTGTATGCCTAAGGCTATGTAGATACGAAATTGTACAATAGGAATCTTTCCAAATCAAGTAAAGAGTTGACCAATTTGACTATTGGGCGTAAATTATATGGATTGAGCAATGGATATGGGAAGGAAGCTGAGCTGTGGGTACCAATGCGCCAATTATTACGTTGCTAAGCGATTTTGGGACGCAGGACCCTTACGTGGCTTCGATGAAAGGAGTCATCGCATCGATCGCCCCCGAGGCTGCCATTCATGATCTCTCGCACGACATTCAGTGTGGGGATGTTATTGCGGCGGCGTTGTTTTTGGAAACGACGTTACCTCTTTTTCCTGCTGAAACGATTCACATCGCCGTGGTCGATCCGGGGGTAGGTACGGGTCGTCATCCAATCGTGGTGCGCGTTTCCGATCAGTTCGTGGTATGTCCTGACAATGGCCTCGTTTCGTGGTGTATTCGATCGGCGGATTCGTTTGAGGCGCGTGTCATCAAGAACGCTGAACTGATTCCTCCCTCTCCAAGCACCACGTTTCATGGTCGGGATGTGTTTGCTCCAATCGCCGCTCATCTTGCTTCGGGTGTTGCATTTGAAGAGGTGGGCCTTTTGTTGGAAAAACTTATCGCGCTTCCCTATCCGGAACCGGTGGTGAAGGGGGATTTAGTTCAGGGTGAGATTATCCACATTGATCATTTTGGCAATGCGATTACGAATATTCCGCGGTCCCGTATTTCGGGGCATAGTAACATGGTGATCAAGGCGGGTGATCTTGAATGTCACGAGGTTCACGATACGTATGGGAATGTGGGAGATGGAAAAGCGCTCGCTGTCATCGGAAGCACGGAACACGTGGAGTTGTCGGTCAATAAAGGAAACGCGGCGTTGATATACAAGTTTCATCGTGGAACAGTGGTGCAGATTGAGCTGCGCTAACAGTGAGCATCCAACCAGGCGAAGAGGTCGGTGAAAAATTCCTCGCGAATGATGTCATTGAAAAGTTCGTGGTATCCGCCGTCGTAAATTTTTAGCGTTTTATCGGAGGATGACATACCCGCATGAAGCGCCTCGCTGGCTATCACGTTTACAAGGCGATCCTCAGTTCCGTGCATGATTAATGTGGGCACGGTGATCTTTCCGTAGTTTGCCTCTACGAAATCGATGGTTTTGACCAATTGATTACCGGTCTGGGCGAGAATTTTTCCGTGGTATACGAGTGGATCTTCGATGTATTTCTTGACTTCGACTTCGTCACGTGAAATGCCGGTGGGATCGAGCGCGTGTACGGGAACCTTGGGCAGAACGGCTGCGATAATACCGGACAGGGCCTTCAGTACGGGAGAAACGGTCTCATCGGCCTTGACTCCGGGACTGGTCAGCACAAGGCCTGTGATATCGGGTTGATGGCGAATCGTGCAAGCGGAGGTGACCAGTCCACCCATGCTGTGTCCCCAGATAAAGAAGGGCAAGTGCTCGTCCACTTCATCTTGGAGGGTGTTCAGTACTTTGGCGAGGTCGTCAGTCAGCGCGTCAAAGGAGGGAATCTGACCGAGGGTTCCTGGACTGTTTCCGTGCCCGCGTTGGTCGTAGGAGTAGACGGCATACCCATGCTCATTGAGGCGTTCAGCCACGTGGTCATAGCGTTCACAATACTCGGCGTATCCGTGTACGATCAGGACGTTGGCTTTCGGGGCATGAAGGGGCCAGGATTTCCGAAATAGAGACATATCGGCCCCCACCTCCAGGCTCCCAATGACGGTTTGCGATTCGGGCATGAATTTATACGCCCTTTACCGTGAAGCTCATACCTGCCTCAGAAGTCTGAATCATAATGTCGACGCCGTCCTGAGCTTTGTGTAAGGTTCCACCAGTTTGCAAGACTTGTATATTTGAGAACACCCAGGGGCCGGCCCACGGTGCCACTTTTTGCAGCATTTGAATAATGCCGGGGGCTTTGGTCTGTACGGCGGTCGGATCATTTACGTTCCCTGATAAGACGGTAACCGCATTACCACTGGTTGCCAACGATACTGTAACGATTCCGTCTGCGGATTTTCCCGTCCATGCGTTTCCAGATTTGGTGAAGGTAATTTGAAGCGCAGCTAGTGCTGCTTTGGCATCGTCGACTGTGAGATTCATCGGCTTACCACCACCCCCGGCGGCACCGCTTAGTAGCGCGCCGGTATCGATTACACGGTCGATCCCCTCTTCCACCTGAAATGCGGAGTCGTTGACGGCACGGTCGCCCAGTGCATCTTCGCCACGTAGTTTGACGTCGTCGTAAAGCTCGCGCAGATCGTCGCGGTAGAAGGGGTCATCGTTCAGTTGTATCGTAGCGGCATCCACTTTGCCCTTCGCGACGCTGATCGATCGGCCCTCGCGGGGGAGTTTTACGAAGTAGTACCGGCTGCTCTCGTAAACCAGTACGTCCGTGTAGGTTTTTCCATCGACGACAATTGTATCCGCCTGACTTGGAATGGTCATGGCAGAAAGCACGCATGCCAGTAGAATTGATTTTTTCATAGTTTGTCATTCTCCATCGTTCTGACGTTAATTTCATCTAAGCGTCATCGCGTACTCGAATCGCTTCTTGAATCGCACGCATCAACTAATATCTTTCAAGGGGCTATTTATTATGCAGTCGCTTCCTCACTCGCCTATTAGCACCGTCATGCTGCTTACTTTTAGATTGACGCGCGCTGCTTGAGGAAGATCGGATGAGTATTCGGTGTCGCCGAGCAGCGCGTTGTAGTCTTCGGGTAAGTAGGGCAGTTCCGGCGCAAGGTATCCCACGAACTTCTCTCGCAGGGTGAGGCTCTCCTCGAAAGTGCCACCGCGCCAGCTCGTGATGTATCCGGCGTAATCCCAGTCGAAGCCTGCAAAGGAAATCGGGGCGTTGTTCAACTCTTCCAGCTTTGATAACCGCACGCCGATGCCGACACCGGACTTTGTTTTCCACTGCGTGCCGTTTATGATGACGGCTTTGGGTTTTACGTCGGGTATGGCCCATTGAATGATCAGTTCTTTATTCTTGTCGCCGGGAAAAACGGCGGTGCCTTGTTCGAATTTGCCTTCGCCTAAGGGAATTCGGGCGACGGAGAGATTGACCGCGCCCAGCTGATTGGTCAAGTCTTCTAGAGTGGTCGTGATGGCAATGGGGCCGACTCGAACACCGGGTACACAGATCCAGTCCATGTTTTCGGCAAGAGACGGCGGCGCCTCGGCCAGATAGGCATCGAAAACGTAACCTTTGTGTTGCCCGTGTTGCACGTAGATCCATTGTCCCTTCTTGTTACCGATCTGCAAAGGTACGGGATCGATTACGTCTTCAAGTGCGACGACCATTTCATCTTTTGTAATGTAGTGAATCAGTCCTGCATCTTTCTTGGGACCGGAACGTAGGGCGAGTGAGGTCGCGTCGATAAACAGTCTGGTTCCTGGTTCAAAATTTGGCCGAACACGAAGCAATGAGGAGCGTGGGGCTTCTGGTTGTTCAATCGGCGCCAGATTCAATGGTTCGAGTGCTTCGACTGGTTCCAATGGCTCCAGTTGTCCGATTGTGGCCTGTGCGACCAAAACGCATGATAAAACGAACATAGTTTCTCTACGATCTCCCCTTAATTTGGGGTAAAACACCCCTTAAATCCGGCTCCACCATACCCTCTCAGGTGAATTATTGCAATTCATGTGCACAGTGGTCGCCGAAGCTCTACCACAGTATATACTGCTTTCGCGCAAAAAGTTGGCGAAAAATTGACTGAAGGACCGATTTATGCTATATTTTGCGCTCTTTGAAGACATTTGACACCCGAAGTGTGTTGAAATATCACTTTCCGAAACGATTAAAAGGAACATCATGGCAAACATCAAATCTCAGAAGAAACGCATTCTCACCAATGAACTTGCACGTCAACGCAATGTGCAGGTCCGTTCACGCCTCAAAACTTTCTTGAAAAATGCGGATGCGGCGGTTGCCAGTAAGGATTCCGATGCCATTCAAGCGACTATGGCGAGTGCGATTCGTGAAGTTGACCTTGCTGTGAAAAAGGGCGTTATTCACCAAAACAGTGGTGCTCGCAAGAAATCGCATTTAGAGCATTCGGCTGCTCAGACTTTGAAGGGCTAGGTAGCACACTCAACTGATCAATTCGGGCCGCGCGGCATATTGTCGCGCGGCCTTTTCTTTTTGGATCACCCCAGTCACCCGTGGTAGCGTATTTGTATTCAATGAGAAGGAGATTTCCGGTGGGCGATGTAGACGAGAAACGCGCTGAACGTCTGAAGATGGCTTTCCTGTGGATTGACAGTCACAAGGACAAGTCGGTCGATGAGTTGAAGACGATGTTTTCCGAGCGTGCGGAGGCGTATGTAGCTGAAACTTCCGAGCTATCTGCGGAACAATTCGACTACAAACCATCGGACACAGAGTGGTCGATTCGCGAAGTGTCGCTTCATGTGGCGCATAGCATCGCCGCGGGCGGATCTGTGATTCCGATTCTTGCGGGCGGAACGGCGTTAGCGAATGATGTGAAACTGGGCCAGATGATTAGCGATCCGGGTAACCAGGCGAGCATCGGGAAATCGGTGGAAGCGGCGTTTGGAATTGTTCTGGCAGCGATGGAAAGCCTCGAGGTTGATTCCCATCTTGAGGCGACTTTCAAGCATCCTTTTTTCGGGCCCATAAATTGTCGACAGACGGCCGCGTTCAATATTTTGCATCTCGACATTCATGTGAAGCAGGTGCAACGGGTCAAGGCATACGATTCATTTCCGGCGTAACGGGAATTCGACGGTATACATTTTTGATTTGGTGTCGTCGGGAATGAAGCGTATCTGGATGCCTTTTTCGGATAGCTCCACGTAGAATGGATTCTGGTTCATGATTCGTCCGCGCTCGGAGTAAATGGGTAGGGGCAGTTCGAATAGGGGCATCAATGTCGTGGCATCCACCAGTGCGATCCCCCCCACTGCCGCAGAACCATCGCGCTTGGGATCGAGTTTGAAAGAGGCGAGCCCGCCGAATACGAGGTAGTTGGTTTCGGGTATCCATTGCCCGTCCTGGTAGTCGATGAAGTGACTTGAATTGAGGTGCATTTCGGGGGTAGCGACATTTTTCACGCTCCCGTCGTGCGCGATTTTCCATCGATATAGTTTTCGTGAACCCCAGCTCATTCCGATGAGGGCGGTTCGCGTGGAGACGATGCCGCCGAGATGGTCGTCGAATCGAAATATTTCTTCTGCCGTGAGTGACTTGGGGTTGACGCGGTAGATGATGGAGTGGCTGTTCGCACGGTATTCCGCGACGCTTACCCAGATGTGTTTTCCGTCGTAGTCGATGCCTCCGGGGTGAAACATCGGGCCTTCGCCAAGTTGAATCTCTTGTTCGAGTTTTCCTTGAAGGTCGAACTTAAAGAGAAAACCTTTTCCCATGCCCTTTGCCCTATCAATAACTTGCACGGCGGTCAGGAAGAAGGAGTCCCCCACTCGTGTCATGCCTTGGGTGTGGTGGGTGTCGAAATCGAGGGGGAGGGATTCGATGACCCGTGCGCGTGAGTCGCGATTTAGTAACTGGATGCGCGTTTCGAGTGTGGATTCCTGAGCTATCACCTGGGCGGATATCAGCGTGAGCAGTAGCAGTATCGGCAATTTTGTCATCCGTAGATTATTCAAGTACTTAATCATAGATCAGCCCCGCTAATTTCGCTATACTCGTAGATTCGTATGTGATGTAGCACTCTTCAACTGTAAAGGAGCAACTCATGAGGATGCAAACCCTGTTCGCGGCTTCGCTCGCGGCATGTATGTTTATTGGTAGTTTGGCCGGCGCGCAAATGAAAGATGAGGGCGACTGGATCAACCTCTATGACCAGGAGACCACGTATGGCTGGCACAATCTGGGCGATGTGATCTGGGAAGTAAAGGGTGGTGTGCTGACATCGAGCGCAGGAACAGGCGGACTTCTTGCCACGACGAGCCAGTTCAGCAATTTTGAACTGACCGCGAAAATCAAAGTCAGTGCAGGCGGATCGGCTGGTCTTGTGTTCCGTGCGCCGCTTACCGGCCACCCACTTGAGAATGGCTCTTCGGTAATTTGGATGAGTAGCCGCAAGAATGAGAAAACGGATTGGCAGGACATTCATGTTGTTGCGAATGGTGGGGATGTGAAGGCGATGCTTGACGGAAGTGATTCTGCTCGTAAGGTTGTCATCGGTACCAATGAACGTGGTCATATCGGCATCATGTTCCACCACAATGGCGACACGAAGGTTGAGATTTCCGAAGTGAAGTTGCGCCCGCTGGGTCTGAAGTCTATCTTCAACGGCAAGAACCTTGACGGCTGGAATATTCTTCCGGATCATGCGTCCAAGTTCAGCGTTGATGATGGCGGCATTCGCATTCAGGATGGTAATGGCCAGATTGAGACTGCGGGCGTGTATAAAGACTTTGTGTTGCAGCTGGACATTTTCTCCAATGGAACGCACTTGAACAGTGGCGTATTCTTCCGTGGCCCGGTTGGCGTGTTCTGGAAGGGCTACGAATCGCAGGTCCGCAACCACTGGTCGAAAGATGACCGAACGAATCCGGTTGACTACGGTACGGGCGGTAATTATGGTAACCAGTCGACGCGCAAGGTTGTTCCGAGTGATAAAGAATGGTTCAAGAAAACGGTTGTTGCTGATGGAAATCATTTCTCTATCTGGATCAATGGTTATCAGACGAGCGATTTCACGGACAACCGTCCGGTTGATCGCAGCTTCAACGCGAAAGAAGGGTATGTTGGTGCCGCTGGTACGATTCACTTGCAGGGGCATGATCCCACGACGGACCTGACCTTTAAGAATATCTACATTCAGGAAAACTAGGGTTAACCAAATTTTCGATGAATCCCCTGTAGATCGTGTGGTCTACAGGGGATTTTTCTATTCTTCTGGTGTCGGACGATTGATTTTGACTTCGATATTCCAGTCTTCGTCCTCGTAGATTGCTTCGGGTTCGTCTGGAAACATGGACACGTACAAATCTTCGCCCCGGACTTCCAACGCGTGTCGCCGCAGGGGTGCAGATTTTTGATTGAGGCACTCTCCGGTACGAATGTTGTAGGTCCAGCCGTGTCGGGGGCAACGCACTTCGTCTCCATGAAAGCGCCCGTTCGTGAGGTCGAAGTTGTTGTGCTTGCAGGCGATTTCGGTAGCCCAGAACGTTCCGTCGGGGTCTTTGATGATGGCGATGGGTTTCGCGAGGACGGAATAGGACTTCATCGGCGTTGAATCGAACTCGTTGACGCCAGCCAACTTTATAAATTTTTTCGAATCGTTCATAATGGCCCTACCTTAACAGTCGGCATGAAACCAATCAACACTATGGACATTCCTTTTCGCAAAATTATTCGCAATGTTGCCATCTTCGGTGCCGTGGTATTGGTTGGCGCCGAGTTTCTATTTCGGCAGCGATATGTGGAGCCGGCACGTGAAGCGGCTCCGCTAATTGAGGAAATTCAGCAGTATTTGATTTTGGATGATCAGATTGGCTTCAACTGGAAGCCGAAGATATCGGCAAGCGAGAACATCACTTTCCCTGATCAGGATCAGATTGTTTACCCACTCTCGACTGATTCGGACGGGTTCATCAATTCTCCGGAGGCCATCGCGAATATTGAAGCCGGGCATCGACCACATATCGTGGGCGTGGGCGATTCGTTTTTGGAACATGGCGCTCATGTCTTAACGGAGTATTTTGGGGAGCAGGGTCTCATCTATCGCAACCTCGCTATGCACCGACAGTCTCCGGCGCAGTTCACGGATATCGTGGAGACCTACGCTGTTCCGTTGAAGCCAGACCTGATTGTCTACAGTATCTATGAGAATGATTTTCAGGAGACGGGCGACTACAAGAACTGGGAGGAGACGGATCCGGATTGGTTCACGTTTCATTCAGGAACGTGGTGCGGGACACCGCTGGCAACGACCGACGGCGGACGGTTGGCGGATGCGTGGGTGCCGGGATACCGGGCCTTGTATCGGTTGATATCATTACGATTCACCAGTCGCTCGGATGGAAAGAATGGAATTCCGCTGGGTATCGTTCCTCGTATGACTGTGGAGATTGTACGCGCCAGCGAATTCGCGTCTGAAGCACACATAGATTTTGTCGTCTTGCTGATTCCGTCTCGAGACTCCGCAGTCGACTCACTCACGAGAGAAGCTCATGAATACAGTCGAATCCTTTTTGTACTGAGCGTGAGCGATATTCCGTATATCGATCTGCGTGAAATCTATGGCAAACATTCCGACCCTTCGACGCTTTATTACAGAAACAATGGACATTGGAATGAGTCAGGCATTATGATCGCGGCCGATGAAATTTTTGAACTATTATCGGCGTTCGCCGAAATTGGAAGCCCTAAATGAATCTCGAACAAATTGAACAGGACACGCTGGCCTATTTGAGTCAATCATCGAATCCGCTCGTCCGCATCAGCACGGTTCATCAGCATGTGACGAGCAAGAGTGATGCGATTTCGATATCGCTTGAGGAGTATAGTGATTTCCTGGAGAGTCATGATTTGATGAAGGTGACCGATCCCTTTGCGCTGGCTGAGGATGATGAGACTTTTCACGCGCTGGGCGAGGCGGGGTTGCCAACGAATCCGTGTGTGATATTGGAGTCACGGGTTCCGAGTACGCATGATTTAGGTACTACCATTGTTGAGCAACTGGTCTCAATGACGGATGCGCTGGCGAAGGCGCTTAAGGAGGCGCGCGGTACGGGGGATTCGGTTCGCGGTCATGAGATTTATGAAACGCTTGAGCGGGTGGAGAGCCTGAAGAAGCGGGTTATCGATCACATCAAATCGAGTTGACCAGTTCCTGTGTATTTTCTTGCTCATCCAGCACCATTTGCCGATCGGTGCCTGTACTCCCAATAACCTCGACCTGATCGGGTGCCAGATCCAGGAGAAAACCTCGTTTTGGTACAGTGGTAATGATGGATTCGAATTCGGGCGCGCATTCGGTGATGGCTTTCTTGAGTTTTCGTTTCTGGAAATGAATCTGATTCTGTTCAACGATGATGGCCCCCCAGAGATCGTCGTAGATCTGGTCATAGGAAACGCAGGAGCCGACGTTTTCCGCGAGCAGGCTTATCAAGCGAAATTGTTTGTCTTGCAGGGGAACCCGTTTGCCTGCCAATCGGATTTGATCGGGACGAGCGGGGTCTACGGTCAATACCAATCTATCACGATTCATTTTTCTCTCCAATCCTGGATTTTCGGTTGCATCGGAATTTTGTTGTTTCCCAACGACGCGAAATGCGCTTGTCCGCAAGGCCTTGGCTTCTTCTTTGGACATCCACGCCTCCAGGACGCCCGCCGAGACATCGACGAGCGCCTGGGGTGTGTGAAGACCTTGTGCGACCAGTTCCGTCAGTGCTTGACGGGAGGTATCTGGACCCACGATGGATGCCAGAGGGAATGCATCTCTGCTGACCCCGTTGACGACACGAAATGCGAGTTGATTGAGGCGGTTGAGACAGTCGTGCGTGGCACCGACGGCTGTTGCAATGGCCGCTGCTGCGTCGATTAGCCAGGCCAACTGTCTCACCGCCGTCAGAATCTGTCCCGCCATCGTGTGATAACGTTCTTCGATATGGAGCATGGACTCGCCTTCGATCCATGCCTGCATCATGAGCGCGACTTTAAGGCCCCGAACATCCTCGAAATAGATATGACTGACATCATTGCAGATTTGGCTGAGCGGCACATCGTTCAGGTGGGCATAGTCGCTTATATGTTCACGGATTTCGTTGAGATAGATCTGTTGATCAAATTCCCAGCTGTATAGGGAGACACCGTAGGTGCGTCCGTCTTCCGTTAATGCGAAGGCAACCAACGCATCGAGGTCGTCCCATTCCCGGTACTGTGAATTCATGATCCACGTTTCGATGGCCCGTGCGGTGGATAGTGCGATGCCTTTGGAGGCGACGGCAATGCCCATGGGCGTGGCGCGTAGACTGTTGGACTCTTCATCGCGCGTGAGCATGCCCGCATCAATGCTCTGACACAATGCGGTTCGCATTTGTTGTTCGATTTCTTCTTCGGTGTATTGTTCCTGCCAGACCCACTGGCCCGAGATGGTCTGATCGAAAAATGCTCGGAGCTCCTCGTCCGTCTGACATTCGGAGGAAGATACAAGGGACAGTATCGCGTCTTGCAATGATTCGGTACATAAACGAGGCTGGATGGCTTCTCGTTCGCCTTCCACATAGCGGCGCCACAAGGACTCGGCATCGTAAGCTGAGGGGGCCAGGATAATGGAGCGACCGAAGGGCAGCCCTGTGCCCAGGCGTCCGGCCCGCCCCCCCATGTTTTCGTACTCCGACCGCAGTATCGGAGCCTTCCAGGGCATCCCGAAATTTTTCTCGTAACACCATTTGTCTGTTGCAATAAATACGTTGCACGAGGGCATATTGAGGCCGACGGCGAGTGTACTGGTGGATACCAGAATCTTGAATCGGCGATCGCGGAAACCTTGCTCCACGATGCGGCGCTCTTCGGGCATCAAATCGGCACTGTGAAAGGCGACTCCATTGCCGAGGGTCTCCATCAGGATTTCCTGGGCGGAGGTTGCTTCGAGCTTTTTCAGGGATTCGATCGATGCTTGATCGGACTGTTCCGAGACGACATTGGCCAGCATAGTTGCCCCGTGACGCGCCTCGTGTTTGGCTTTGACAAAAATGAGGCAGCTTTCCCCGCGGGATGCCAGCGTTGTTACAGCCGAGGAGAGCATTCCCCACATCGAATCTTCGCCCAAATCCGCGTCATCGAATCGCTCTTCCGATTCGGTGAAGTCGTTGTAGGTGCGGTAGCGAAAAGAGCCTTCATGGAGCACGCCAAAGCGCAGCTCCACGGGCCGTCTTTCGTAACGCAGTAGTTTGGCGTTCATCCAGGTTGCCAGTCGTTCTGCGTAGCCTATCACGGCGGACAGTCCAATGAGCCGGCAATCGGAGTGCACCAGTCGTGTGAGCAGTAACTCTACCCCCGCGCCGCGTTCCGGGTCGGACAATAATTCCAATTCGTCGACCACTACCAATTTCAATTCTGCGATGCGCTCCGGTCGGCGAATGAGCAATTGGCTGAGTTTTTCGTAAACGACAAAGGCGATCGAAAAATTCCCTTCTTCCAAATCAGCATCGAAGTGCCTGTGGTCACGAGTCGATATGATTACCTTCAGTCCGTAGCTTTCATACTTGTTTTTGAAATTGAGATACTTCTCTTCAGCCAGGGCTTTCAGGGGAACGAGGTAGACGACTTTCTTCATTCGCAGCGCAGTATGAATCGCGGCCATCTCTCCGATAAAGGTTTTTCCCGAGCTGGTCGGAGCCTGAATCAACAGATTCTCACCTTCGAACAGGGCATACTGGTTTACAGCCATAGCTTGGACGGGGAGTAAGGAGTCGCTCTCGGATTTTTTCCAGATTTCAATGACTTCAGGGGGAATGCCGAATTGAAGCAGGCGGTTCATGTTCATGTTCATGGTTTATCTCCACTGTCTATATTTTCAGTATACTGAAAATATAGACAGTTGTCAACCCCTTTCATAATTTTCTGATACCCCTTAATTTGCTTGACTGGAAGGGTGTTATGCCGTACCATAAACTAAGTTTTATTGTTATCAGTACTTTCTGATCGGTATTAAAGAGTCCACAAACAATGTCCAACAAAAATGCAGGGCGGGTATTTACCAGCGGGGAGGTCGCTAGCGTATGCGGTGTGTCCGCAGATACGGTATCGCGCTGGTTCGATCTGGGTCAGATTGAAGGCTATCGACTCGGTGCGGGTGGTGATAGACGTATCCCCTATGAAAATCTCCACAAGTTTATGCTTAGCCACGGTATTCCCCTTGATCGTCTTGAGGAAGATGAATACCGCATTCTTGTGGTGGACGATGATCCTTATTATCTGGATATTATTCCCGCCGCATTGTCAAAAAATGAAGACTACAAAATCGTCGTTGCATCAACGGGCTATGATGCCGGCTCGCAGGTGGTTGAGCATAATCCGCACGTGGTCATTCTGGATATTCACCTTACCGATATGGATGGACGGCTTGTGTGCGAACGCGTGAAATCGCGTCCTGAAACGAAGGGTTCGCGCATTTTGGCGATTTCCGGTTTTATCAGCCCTGCCGAGGCAAAGGACCTCGGGAAACATGGCTTTGATGATTATTTAAAGAAACCTTTTGCGGTAGAAGAATTACAGAGTAAAGTAGAGGCGCTCTTCGAACTCTCCAACAGAAAAGTCAACCAACCGAAACCGAAAAGCGCCCGCAACGCCTAGCAGGGTGCTACTTGATCAACGATGACGTGGATCGCGGATTTCGGCCGAAATCGATGCGTTTTGTAGTTCGTAATAACTGATCACGCCCCCAAGCCCTGTCGTAATTAGAGATAAGATAACCAGAAAGATAACGGTTCGCCGTTGCATTGTTTTCTCCTTTCCTACAGGTTGTGGTCGACTTGTTTTGTACTACACCTTGAATCCGGAAATATTCAGGGATAAATTGCGCCGAATAGCATCCCGGGATACCTACCCCAGGCCTATGCACACCTTGGTTTCGTGTACACCCTTTTTGGAACATTTCTGGAATTATCTCCATTTCAGTTGATTTTAATGGGCAAAATCACTACCCTAATGCTCTCCATGCGCCATCCGCGAAAACTGCGGATTTCTGCGCTTCACCGGATGTAACTCGCTACCAAAAGAAGGAAAATCTCATGAAACTTCATGAATATCAGGCGAAAGCGCTGTTTCGGGAGTATGAAATCCCTTGTCCCCCTGACTGCGCAGTGGATACGGCCGATGCCGCCGTTGCTGCGGCCAAGGATATGGGCTTGCCGGTCGTTATCAAGGCACAGGTGCACGTGGGCGGACGTGGGAAAGCGGGTGGCGTGAAAGTCATCACGGAAGAAAGTGAGCTTCAAAAGACCGCTGAAGACATTCTCAGCCTTACAATTAAAGAGCTGCCCGTACGCAAGGTGATGGTTACGACGGCTATCAATATTGCAACGGAGGTGTATCTGAGTGTGTTGCTCGACCGTGGCACCCGGAAAATCATCTATGTCGGCTGTGCAGACGGCGGCGTGGAAATTGAAGATACGGCAAAAACGAATCCGGAGAAGATTCTGACGCTTGAGTGCTCTACTCACGACTTGAAAAATCCGGACGACGCGCGTTTGCTTGAGTTCTCGAAGAAACTTTTTGAGGACGACGATCAGGCGCAACAGAATGTCGTTATCATGAAGAAGATGGGATCGCTCTTCATGGAGAAAGATGCCGACCTCATCGAAATCAATCCGCTCATCGTGGACGATAAAGGCACAGTCATTGCGCTGGATGCGAAAATGATGGTTGACGACAACGCGCTGTTTCGGCATCCCGAGATCGAAGAGCTGCGCGACATGGACTCCGAAGATCTGGACGAACTCCACGCAAAAGATAAAGGCCTTTCGTTTATTCGCCTCGATGGCAACATCGGCTGCATGGTGAATGGCGCGGGACTGGCCATGGCGACAATGGACACCATCAAACATGTAGGCGGCGACCCCGCGAATTTCCTGGACGTAGGCGGCAGCTCGAATCCCGAGAAAGTCGTGGAAGCCTTCAAATTAATACTGAAAGATCCCAACGTGAAATCGATTCTGATTAACATTTTCGGCGGCATCACCCGTTGCGATGATATTGCGAACGGTATTCTGGAGTCCCTGAAGGTTATGGATGTTCCTGTGCCAATCGTGGTGCGTCTTGTAGGTACCAACGAAAAAGAAGGCCGCGCACTGTTGGAGGGTACGGACCTCGGTACGGCGACAACACTTGAAGACGGCGCGACGCAAGTCGCCCAGCTGGGAGCATAACAATGAGTATCTTAGTCAACAAAGACACCAAGGTCATCGTCCAGGGCATAACGGGACGCGATGGCTCCTTTCATACCAGCCAGATGATTGAATACGGCACGAACATCGTCGGTGGCGTGACACCCGGCAAAGGCGGTCAGGAAATTTTTGATAAACCGGTATTCAATACGTGTCAGGAAGCGGTTGAGGCTACGGGAGCGGATGTCTCCATCATGTACGTGCCGGCTCCATTCGCGAAAGCGGCGATGCTGGATGCGGCGAACTCGGACATCAAATTGCTCGTGACGATCACGGAAGGCGTGCCTACGCTCGATGCACTCGAAGCCTACGAAGCACTTTCCGCCAAGGGCATTCGACTCATCGGGCCGAATTGTCCGGGACTCATCACGCCAGGTGAATGCAAAATAGGTATCATGCCGGCGAGCATCCACAAGAAGGGTCGCATCGGCGTTATTTCGCGTAGCGGCACGCTGACTTATGAAATTGTGAACGAACTTACGAATGCGGGGCTCGGCGAGTCGACCTGCGTCGGTATCGGTGGCGACCCGGTCATCGGCAGCAAATTTGTTGACCTGCTTCCACTCTTTGAAGACGACCCTGATACGGATGCAATTGTCATTGCCGGCGAAATCGGTGGTCAGGACGAAGTGATCGCGGCGGAATACTTCAAAAAGCACATGAAGAAACCAGTGATCGGATTCATGGCGGGTCTTACGGCCCCCAAAGGTAAACGTATGGGACACGCGGGCGCTATCGTGGGTGGTGAAGACGATACAGCTGCGGCGAAAATTGAAAAACTTGAGGCGGCGGGAATTCCGGTTGCCAAAGTGATCAGCGGCATCGTTCCATTGGTTCAATCGAAATTATAATTTTCACAAAAGTTCCCTATCATTAACTTTTACAGCGATTTGTGGGTGAAATCACCTGCAAATCGCTGTATTATATTGAACAGAGTCCATCGGGGGATGAAGAGCACAATTGTCGCCCGAAACGGTAAATTATTACAGAAGGGTGAAGCGGTCTGATGAAGCAGAAAAATGACCCCCGTTCGCTTGGGAACAACCTCGCTTTCGTAGAAGACCTCTATGAGTCCTACCTGCGCGATCCTTCTTCTGTTTCGCAGGATTGGATTCACTATTTTGAGTCCTTCAACGGCGATGTGACGCACGGTGTTCCGCCGAAACTCTCCCCAACCTTCAAACCTCGATCGCTTTTTGATCCGCCGGGCTCAAACGGCAAAAACGGACGGTCTTCGCTGCAGGATAAACTTGACCGGAACGCGGCCTTACAACACAAGGTTGATTTGCTGATTCGGAACTACCGTGTGCGCGGCCATCTCATGGCGTGCATGGAAACGATGGGCGCGCCGAAGATTGACATGCCGGAACTTGAGCCGTCGTATCATGGCTTCGAAGACCACCACCTCGACTATCATTTTCAGTCCCCCTCCACCAGCGATGATGGCACGATGACCTTGCGCGAAATCATCACGCGTTATCAGAATACCTACTGTCGATCCATCGGCATTCAGTTCATGCACATCGATGACCTTGAAGTACGGGACTGGTTGCAGGAGCGTATCGAACCCACCGAAAATAGACGGAGCCTGACGCGCGATGAACAGTTCCGAATCCTGACGCGGCTCAACGACGCGATCACCTTTGAGGAATTCATCCAAAAGAAATACGTAGGTGCGAAAAGTTTTTCGTTGGAGGGTGCCGAAAGCCTGATTCCGCTGATAGATGAATCGATCGAGAAAGCGGGTTCGCATGGCGTGGATGAAATCGTGATCGGCATGGCCCACCGTGGACGTCTGAATGTGCTCGCGAACATCATGGGCAAAGATCCTTCGCAGATTTTTCGCGAATATGAGGATAAAGACCCGGAGTCCTTCAGAGGCCGCGGAGATGTGAAATATCATCAGGGCTTTCACCGCGATTGGCAGACCGCCGAGGGAAAAAAAATACACCTGGCCCTTCTCTTTAACCCTAGTCATCTCGAATATGTCAACACCGTCGCCATGGGCCGCATGCGGGCCGGGCAGGAGCGTATCGGTGACGACAAGCACGAAAAGGGTATGGTCATTCTGATTCACGGGGATGCCGCCTTCGCCGGTCAGGGCATTGTGCAAGAAACCTTGAACATGAGTTGTCTGGATGCCTACACGACCGGTGGCACACTGCATATCATCGTGAACAATCAGATCGGATTTACGACCAACCCCACGGACAGTCGTTCGAGTACCTATTGCACGGATGTTGCCAAAATGTTGCAGAGTCCTATCTTCCATGTGGACGGTGAAGATCCGGAGGCGGTTGCGCAAGTGGTGTCGGTTGCGATGGATTTTCGCCGCACCTTCAAGCGCGACGTGGTCATCGATATGTATTGCTATCGCAAGCACGGGCACAACGAGGGTGACGAACCGATGTTCACTCAGCCCCTGATGTATAAAGAAATCAAGAAGCGTCAGTCGGTGAGAGACAACTATCTCACCCGTTTACTCAAACTGGGTGAGATGACGGCTGAGGAGGCTGACTCACTGGCAAAGAAGCGCCGCGAAAAACTTGAAGACGCCCTTACCGAAGCACGGGCGCGTCCTCAGGTTCGCCCCCCTTCTGTGTTGCGCGGCATCTGGGGAAATTATCGTGGCGGTCCGGACAAACACGTGCCGGAAGTTGACACGGGCGTTGACATCAATCGATTGATTTCGCTCATCGCGTCTGTCGCGCATGTGCCGGACGACTTCAATCTCAATTCGAAGATCGAAAAAATATACAATACGCGTAAGGCCATGGCGACGGGCGAAGCGCCTATCGATTGGGCCATGGGCGAGACCTTGGCCTTGGCGACGCTTGCCACGGAAGGTGCGCGCGTGCGCATGAGCGGTCAGGATTCGCAGCGGGGCACATTTAGTCATCGTCACTCGGTGCTGCATGACCAGGTGACGGCGGAATCCTACATGCCCCTGAAGCATCTCTCTTCGACTCAGGCGGAAATCGATATTCATAACAGTCCCCTTTGCGAATCCGGCGTACTTGGTTTCGAATATGGATACAGCTTCGCCTATCCGGACGGTCTGGTTATCTGGGAAGCCCAATTCGGCGATTTCAGCAATGTGGCCCAACCTATTTTCGACCAATTCATCTCCAGCGCCGAGGACAAATGGAGCAGCTTAAGTGGCATCACCATTTTGTTGCCTCACGGTTTCGAGGGCATGGGCCCGGAACACTCCAGCGCCCGCGTGGAACGTTTTCTGGGCTTGGCCGCCGAGGATAATTTCCAGGTCTGCGTACCGACGACACCCGCGCAGATGTTTCACTTGCTTCGTCGGCAGGTCTGTCGTCCGTGGCGTAAACCGCTCATCGTCATCACGCCGAAAAGTCTACTGCGGCATCCGAAATGCGTCTCTACGCTGGAAGATCTCTCCGAGGGACGGTTTCAGCGTATTCTTCCAGACACAACGACGGACCCAAAGAAAGCGGAACGCATTTTATTGTGCACCGGCAAACTTTATTATGAACTGGATGCGGCCCGAAAGGAAGAAGAACGGGACGACATTGCCATCATTCGTGTCGAACAGCTCTATCCGCTTCAACCTGAAGACTTGCAGGAAGCACTTGATAAATATGAAACCGATACGCCGATCTATTGGGTTCAGGAAGAACCGGAGAACATGGGCGCGTGGCGGCGTATGAAGGGCAAGTTTGGCGAGCGCATTCTGGGACGTTTTCCCTTTACCGTGGCGAGTCGTCCCGCGTCAGCCAGTCCTGCGACGGGTTCCGCGCACAGTCACCGACTTGAACAAGAAATTTTGATCCAACTTGCATTCGGTAATGAAGAAACTTCGTGGTATTAAACGTATAGTGAAGGAGAACGATCCTTATGGCCATTGATTTGGTGATCCCTACCGTTGGTGAATCGATTACCGAGGTTGAAATCGGCGCCTGGCTAAAACAACCCGGTGAATCGGTTGAGCTAGACGAAGCCATCGTTGAAATCGAATCGGACAAAGCGACGGTAGAAGTATATGCGCCTGTTGCAGGCGTCATGGGCGAAATCCTGAAGCAGACGGGCGAAACTGCGGGCATCGGCGATATCGTGGGTACCATGGAGGCCGGTGGCACAGGAACCGTAGCCCCCGCCGCTGCCGCTACACCGGTCGCTGCCCCAGAACCAGAATCCTCGCCTGTGGCGACCGAAACTCCCAAAGAACCAGTGGCCATGCCTGCTGCAAAACGCGCCATGGCCGAAGCCAACGTCGATCCGGCAACGATCACGGGTAGTGGCAAAGACGGTCGCATCCTGAAAGAAGACGTCGTGGCTCCCGCTGCGCCGGCATCCCCCACTCCTGTACCCGCAGCGACACCTTCCGCGTCCACACCAGCGGACGGTGCGCGCCAGGAAGAAGTGGTACGCATGACACCCATTCGCCGCAAAATAGCGCAGCATCTGCTGGATGCTCAGTTGAACGCGGCGTTGTTGACTACCTTTAACGAAGTGGATATGTCGGCGGTGATGGCAATGCGCGCCGAATTCAAAGACGCTTATCTGAAGAAACACGGCATCAAACTGGGCTTTATGTCATTCTTTGTGAAGACCTGCATCGATGCGCTCAAGGCGTTCCCGACGGTGAATGCTGAAATTCAGAACGACAACATCGTTTACAAGAACTACCATGATATCGGGATCGCGGTAAGCGGAAAAAAGGGGCTGGTGGTACCTGTGTTACGCAATGCCGAGCGCATGAGTTTCGCGCAGGTCGAGACCAACATCGCAGACCTTGGCCAACGGGCCCGCGACAACAAACTCAAAGTCGACGAACTCACGGGCGGCACATTTACCATCACCAACGGCGGCATATTCGGTTCCATGTTGTCTACACCGATTATCAATCCGCCACAGAGTGCCATCCTCGGCATGCACAACATTGTGGAACGCGCGGTAGTTGTGGATGGCGAAATCGTTGTGCGTCCGATGATGTATCTGGCCCTCACCTACGATCACCGCATCATCGACGGACGCGAGGCGGTAAGTTTTCTGGTGCGCGTTAAACAGTGTATCGAAAATCCCTCGCGTATTTTGCTCGAAATCTAACGGCGCTTCCCTCTAAAGGACTCTACTCAACATGGAAACCCATCAACACGATCTCGTGGTCATTGGAGCAGGTCCCGGCGGGTACGTCGCGGCGATACGCGCGGCGCACCTTGGCCTGAACGTCGCGTGTATTGAAATGGAAAAAGCGCTCGGCGGAACCTGTCTGCGGGTGGGTTGTATTCCTTCGAAAGCCTTGCTCGAATCCAGCGAACGTTTCCATGAAGCCCAACACGATCTCAAAGCGCACGGGGTCGAAATCAAAGGGGTCTCGCTCGATCTCGCCAAGATGCTGAAACGCAAAGATGGCATCGTACGACAACTCACAAATGGTATCGGGGGACTCTTCAAAAAGAACGAAATCACCCGCTATACGGGGCTCGGACGCATCGTTGGGCCAGGCAAAGTCGTTGTTGAGGGTAAGGACGCGTGTGAGCTGGAAGCCGCGAATATTCTCATTGCCACCGGAAGCGTGTCGACTCCCTTGCCCGGCGTGGAACTCGATGGCGACCGTATCGGAACGAGTAACGAGGCCTTGGCGTACTCCGAGGTTCCTGAACATCTGGTAGTGATTGGCGCCGGAGTGATTGGACTCGAATTGGGCAGCGTTTGGAAACGTCTCGGCGCAAAAGTTACCGTGCTGGAATACATGAAAACGATTTTGCCCGGCATGGATGCCGAACTCGTTAAACAGGCAACGAAGATTTTGGGGAAGCAAGGACTTGAATTCAAACTGGGTGTCAAGGTTACAGGTGCCACCAAACACGGCGACGTCTGCACCGTTACGATGGAAGGCGAAGAATCCATCACCTGCGATCGCGTATTGCTTTCCGTGGGACGGCGTCCGAATACCGAAGGACTCGGTCTTGAATCGGTGGGCATCGAAACGGAACGACCGGGCATCATTCCCATCAACGAAGAGTTTCGAACATCGCAGTCCGGCATTTACGCCATCGGCGACGTCGTGCGTGGACCCATGCTCGCGCATAAAGCCGAAGAGGAAGGCATCGCGTGCGTTGAAGGCATCGTGAATGGATACGGTCACGTGAACTACGATGCGATACCCGGCGTGGTCTATACGCATCCCGAAATCGCAGCGGTCGGCAAGACCGAAGAACAACTCAAGGAAGCCGGGATTGAATACAAAGCCGGCTCATTCCCCTTCGCGGCGAACGGTCGCGCTAAAGCGATTGGCGAGACTGACGGTTTCGCGAAAATTCTGGTGGATGCGAAAACAGATCGCATTCTTGGTGCGCACATTATCGGTCCGCAAGCCGGCGATCTCATCGCGGAAGTAGCCGTCGCCATCGAATTCAGCGCGAGCTCCGAAGATTTGGCCCGCTCAAGTCATGCGCATCCAAGCCTGGCCGAAGTGGTGAAGGAAGCGGCCTGGGCGGCCTACGATCGCCCGATTTCGATGTGAGGCGTAATTTTTTTACTGCTTCAACCGAGCGAAAATCATTGATAGTACCGTCGAAATATGCGAAATCTTCATCTGATAAATTCCATTAAACTTGTACATTTTGGTCAACTTGTGGCATAATTACAGTAATAGAGGTTGGAAATCACGATTATTTACCTGTAAATACTTGGCTTTCTCAAAATCTTGCGTGCCACGTCTACAATGCGTATCCCTTTCAGGTTCATCGTTAGCCCCTCCACCCCTGCAAACAACCAAGATTCACTGTTTGAGAGAAAATAGTTACAAAGGAATTAAAAAAAACAGAAAGTGCTTGATTTTTGACAGTTACAAGAGTAAGCTTTTGCAAGTTTTACCTAAATTGATGCTTTTTCGCGTTGAAACAAGGGGTTTACTCCCCGACCAATGGTGTGGATTGTGAAGCAAAGATTACATAGAGGGGGTAGATGCTCCCCCTTCCATAACAATTGTTATAGAACCGAATCCAGAATAACTGGACAGTAATTGGAGTTAAATTCATGACACAGGTGGTATCGGAAACCGAGTCACAAACGACTTTGGAATCATCCGACTCTTTAATCAATAACGCCGTAATAAAAATCGCTACAGAAAACGGATCGGGTAGCCAGTCGGCCAATCTGATTCTCATGCGTTCCATCTTTCACATGGGCATTCCTGTCGGCGCAAAAAATCTTTTCCCGTCCAACATTTCCGGCCTTCCCACCTGGTTCACGATTCGCGTGAACGAAGACGGATGGCTTGCTCAAAAGAACCATACGGACATCGTGATCGTAATGAATCCGCAGACGGCCGAAAACGATGTCGCCGAACTTCCTTCCGGATCGACGCTTATCATCAATGAAAGTCTCAAGTCGCATGTTAAACGTGATGACATTCAAGTTATCGTAGTTCCTTTCAATGCCCTCGTGAAAGAAGCAACGACCGACACGCGTTTGCGAAAAAAAGTTGTCAACGTCATTTATGTCGGGGTTCTCGCATGGCTGCTTGATGTGGATATCAAGATCATCGCAGATGCGATCGATCATCAATTCGGAAACAAACCCGCTGCGGCAAACATCAATAAAGATGCCGCAACGGTCGGATACCAATGGGCGGACCAGAGCCTTGATGCCAAGCTGAGTCATCGTCTGGAAGCACGCGAATTGACTCAGGGCCAAATCATCATCGAAGGCAACGAAGCGACTGCGCTGGGCCTGATGTTTGGTGGCGTTACGGTCGCCGCCTGGTACCCCATCACGCCAAGCAGCAGTGTGTGTGAGAACCTTGAAACCTTCCTGAATAAGTATCGAAACGACCCGGAAACGGGTAAAGCCACCTATGCCGTTATACAGGCCGAAGACGAAATTGCCTCGATTGGCATGGTGCTTGGTGCCGGATGGGCAGGAGCGCGTGCGTGCACGGCTACCTCGGGCCCTGGTATCTCGCTTATGGCCGAGATGGCTGGACTCTCCTATTTCGCGGAAATTCCCGCGGTCATCGTGGATGTGCAGCGCATGGGACCGAGCACGGGGCTGCCGACGCGAAATTCCCAAGGCGATATTATGAGTGCCTACCAACTTTCCCACGGCGACACCCGCCACGTCCTTTTAATTCCAGGTTCGATTGAAGAGTGTTACGAATACGCGATGGAATCGCTTGATTTGGCCGAGCAACTTCAAACGCTCGTGTTCCTGATGACGGATTTGGATCTGGGAATGAACAAATGGGTAGTCGATCCCTTCACGCCGCCTTCCGATGGAGCCGTCCCGAGGGGAAAAGTACTTTCTGCTGCGGAACTTGATGAAGTAGACTCCTTCAATCGCTACAAAGATGTTGACGGCGACGGGATTCCCTACCGCACGGTGCCAGGCACAAAACATAAAGACGCGGCGTACTTCACGCGGGGTACCGGTCATGACGAAAGCGCGGTGTACTCCGAGCGTTCGGATGTCTGGAAGACGAACATTGATCGTCTTGCACGCAAATATGAAACCGCGAAGACACTCGTTCCGCGACCGGTTGTGGAACAAAGTGAAAACACAGACATTGGCATCATCGCTTACGGCTCCAGTGATTTGGCCGTGCAAGAAGCGCGTCACCTTCTGGGCGAAGGCCACGACATCACAACAAACTATATGCGCATTCGGGCAATACCGTTCAACGGCGAAGTCGAGGCGTATCTTGCTAAACACAAGACCCTTTACGTGGTCGAACAAAACCGCGACGGCCAGGTCGCCTCGATTCTCAAGTCTGAATACCCTGAATACGGCACACGCATCAAGTCCATTCTCCATTACGACGGAATGCCCATTGATGCGGAAACCATTGTCACTCAACTGACCGCTCACGAAGCGTAATTTAAGGAACACCCAATGGCCCCTGAAACCGAAACGGTTCCGAAAGCGAAAAAGACCAAGCTTAATCACATCGGTCTTCTGCTGGACGATTACAAAGGCTCCAAATCCACGTTGTGCAAGGGTTGTGGACATGATGCCATCACCAGTTCGATCATCAAGGCGTGTCATGAACTGGGGCTGCCTCCTCACAAGATAGCGAAAATGAGCGGCATCGGCTGCTCCAGCAAAACACCTAACTACTTCCTCGATCAGTCCCACGGCTTCAACACCGTACACGGACGCATGTCTACCATTGCCACAGGCGCCTCGGTAGCGAACAGACAGATGAGAAATCTTGGTGTCAGCGGCGACGGGGACACCGCTTCCATCGGCCTTGGAAATTTCATGCACATGATTCGGCGCAACGTGCCAATCGTGTACATCGTTGAAAATAACGGCTGTTATGGACTCACCAAAGGCCAGTTTTCTGCCACCGCAGACAAGGGCGCGGTCATCAAAGGCGCCAACGCCCCGAACGAACTTCCACCGATCGACATCTGCTCCCTCGCGATTCAGATGGGATGCGGATTCGTTGCCCGTTCATTCTCCGGCGACACCAACCAGGTGCGCACCCTAATCAAGGCGGCGATGTCACACAACGGCACGGCCATTCTCGACATTATTTCCCCTTGCGTCACTTTCAACAATCACGAAGACTCTACCAAGAGCGTGAGTTATGCACGCGAACACGAAGATCCCCTGCACGATATCGACTTTATTCCTGCTTTCGAGCAGATTGAAGTCGAATACGATCCGGGCACGTCCACCCAGGTCACGATGCACGACGGCTCAAAGATTACACTGAAGAAAGTCGACCATGATTACGATCCCAACGACAAAATGAAAGCGCTTGCGTTGCTTGACGAGGCCACTGAAGAGCAACACTTCTATACAGGCCTCATCTACTTCCACAACGACACCCCGTCTCTCTCAGATGCCATGAACCTGATCGAGGAGCCACTCGCGACGCTTCCCAGTGACCGGGTTCGTCCTTCCAAAGAAATCTTCGAGGCGATCATGGAAGCGTATAAGTAGTCGGCAACGCCATTGGATGTACTTCACATCGCCCGCCTTCAACGCCAAGGCGGGCGATTTCTATTTCGTGACGCACTTCTACGCCCCCAATGACGTATTCGACGGGAAATTCATGAAGGACATTGAAATCCCGCTTCCACTGTGTTAGTCTTAAATCCCGTTGGGGAACGGCACTTTCCTTTTTCTTCCACACCATGCCAGAGTGATGTCTGCGGGCTGTCGTGAGCCATCCATTGGTAACCGAATTGATTTGCGGGGATACTCCGGCTCAGCAATAGGGTTCCGTTGTAGAAACGATTGGGAACGTAGTGTTATGGCAAATGATCGCGAAATACTTGCAGTAATCCCCGCCCGATTTGCCTCTCAGCGCTTTCCTGGAAAAGTCATCGCCGAACTTGCCGGAAAACCGCTCGTTGTACACACCTACGAACGCGCGATGCAGGCGGAGTGCATTTCCAAAGCAGTGATCGCGACGGACGACCTCCGCGTGCTCGAAGCACTTGAGCCCTACGACATTCACGTCGTGATGACCAGCACCGACCATCCATCGGGAACCGACCGCATTGCCGAAGTCGCTCGCAACACCACCGCCGACATCATCGTCAACGTCCAGGGCGACGAACCGATGCTGGATCCGCAAACCATTGATCGCGCCGTTGAAGTGATGCTCGCCGATCCCAAACTGGATATGGCTACGGCCAAACACGCCATCACGAATCCTGATGACATAAACGATCCGAACGTTGTGAAGGTTGTCTGCGACAAGAACGGAATGGCACTCTACTTCTCGCGCAGTCCTATCCCCCACATGCGCGACGTGAGTGACCAGGCGCCTGAGAGTCACCTTTATTGGCAGCACATCGGACTCTATGTATTCCGACGTTCGTTCCTGCTCGATTATGCGACCATGAAACCGACGCCGCTGGAACAAACCGAAAAATTGGAGCAACTGCGCGCGCTGGAAAACGGTCATCGCATTGCGGTGGTAGAGACTGAATTCAAAAGCATTGGCGTGGACACACCGGGCGACCTCGAACGGGTGCGTCAATTGCTTGAAAATACCCTGAATCCCGAAGAATCAGAAAGGAAATCTGACTAAATGCCCAAGTACGTATTCATTACCGGCGGCGTAGTATCCTCCATTGGCAAAGGCATCGTTTCGGCGAGCCTTGGCACCATGCTCGAGTCCCGCGGCTACAAAATAGCCATGATGAAGATGGACCCCTATCTCAATGTCGACCCCGGCACAATGAATCCTTACGAACACGGCGAAGTTTTTGTCACCGACGACGGAGCCGAAACCGATTTGGACCTTGGGCATTACGAGCGCTTCACGAACGCCAAACTTTCGCAGAAGTCCAACATCACCACCGGCAGCGTGTACAACTCCGTCATCCAAAAAGAACGGCGCGGTGAGTATCTGGGCAAAACGGTTCAGGTTATCCCCCACGTCACCGACGAAATTAAGGCACGCATTCGTTCACTTACCACAGAGAGTGAAAAGGATACCGATATTGCACTCGTCGAGATCGGCGGCACGGTGGGCGACATTGAAGGCCTGCACTTTCTCGAAGCGATTCGTCAGTTCAAGTACGACGTGCCCCAAGCCGGTTGTTGCTACATTCACGTAACGCTGGTGCCGTATATCGAGGCGGCCGGCGAACTCAAAACAAAACCGACGCAACACAGTGTTCGCGCGTTACGGGATATCGGGATTCAACCGAACATTATCGTGTGCCGCACCGGTCCGCATTCGTTGCATGAAGCGGAACGGCGCAAGATAGCCATGTTCTGTGACGTGGCCGAGGACGCGATAATCTGCGGGGAAGACATTTCACCCTTGTACGCGATTCCCTCGAACCTTCAGAAGCAGGGGCTGGATTCTGTTGTAATCAAAACGCTCGAGCTCGAAGATCGTGCCTGCGATATGAGTCAATGGGACGATGTTGTAGCGCGCATGAGTGAAGCGACCGATGAAGTGAGTATCGCGGCGGTTGGGAAATACGTGGGCCACGATGATGCCTACAAATCGATTAACGAAGCCTTCGTGCATGCTGGAATCGCGAACAACTGTAAAGTGAAATTAGACTGGATAGACTCCGAACAATTCGAAAATGGCACGACAACCGCATCGGTTCTGGACGATTACGACGGCATTGTGATCGGACCCGGATTCGGTTCACGTGGCACCGAGGGCAAAATCGACACAGTCACGTACGCCCGCGAATCCAAAATGCCCTTCATGGGGATCTGCCTCGGCATGCAAATCGCCGTGATCGAGATTGCACGCAACCTGTTGGGGCTTAAAGATGCCAGTTCGACCGAATTTGATGCGGATACACCGCACCCGGTGATATCCCTGCTATCTGAACAGCGCGGGGTCACGGATATGGGCGGCACGATGCGTCTGGGTGCCTATAGTTGCAACTTGAAGCCCGACACCTTCGCGCATGACGCGTATCAGGCGGACATCATCCATGAACGCCATCGTCATCGCTATGAGTTCAACAATGAGTACTTGGACGACCTGGTGAACAAAGCCGGACTCATCGTGAGCGGCACACACACGCTGGGCGATCACGAACTCGTCGAAATCATCGAAATCGCGGATCATCCCTGGTTTTGCGCTGGACAGTTTCACCCGGAATTTAAGAGCACACCGCTTAAGCCGCAACCCATGTTTTCCGCATTCGTCAAGGCCGCACTGGCTCAACGAAAAAAATAGACAGGGGCGAGTCGACAGGCCGTGAACCTGGCAGGTACACTATAGTCATGGACATTCTGGAACGATATCATCTCGCGCTATCGTATCTGGAAAAGTCAGAACTCGAATTGGCCAACTGGTTGCGCGTGCGCGATACAAATCGAGTAGACCTCACTCATTTCGATCTTGTCAAGGATCGCTACGAGCGCCACGTGAAACAAGCACGTGAACTTACCGACACCATTCACACGAGCCAGCGAGAAAGCATCCCGCTTCTTGAGGAAGAGGTGTATACACTTTCCCGCGCGCAACGAAAAATCATCGAAGCCGTTTCCGAAGGCACCATGGCACCCAAGGAAGCCAACAAGCAGAATCGTTCTATCGCGGACAAACTGCACGGATTCGAGGAATCACTTGAACGAGCCCGGAGCATCGTCGCGGCGAAAACGTCAGCAGACCTGGGTTCGACTATCGAACTTCCCTTCGAGGACTTCATCGAGCAGCTGGATCTCGACGATGAAATATTGCCCATCGAAACGCGGAAAAAGACCGAGTCGATAAGCCCGCGCAACGTCCTGATTCTTGTGACGCTCGGCGCGATGTGTTGGTGGGCCTGGCTCTACTACCAGACGCTGGGTCACGCGTCCTGGGATACTTCGGTTGCCGACAACAAACAGGATATCGTGATTCGCTGTGAGAATACCGGAAAACGCTCGATACGCGTGCACATTCCATGGGGGGATGGCGTTCCGGAGACGGGCTTGGTCAAGAAACTACACCCGACGACCTTTGGCATTCTTGTGTATGTGAAGGAAAAGGGGAAAAAAGATTTCCAACTTCTTCCTGACACGCCGGACCTGTGGAAAAAAGCGGGAAACGAACATTCCAGCGGTGAATCGATAGGCCTTCGACCGGGCGACAGTACACTCATCATTTTTGACACGCTAAGGCTACGGAAGTCGGGGTTGACGATTGACGCCGTTCGACTCGAATACACGCGCTATGGTGGTCGGGCTGTGGATCGCTTTCAAACGACATTGCCTTGATGGTGCGGTAGACGCAGATCGTGGTTAGGGTTTAGATGCTTGGAATACAGCCCATGTAGAGTGCGGGCGTACCCACATCCAAAGCGGAGAGACTCGCACCCAATGCGAACAGGAGAAGGAAAATTAGAAAGCTCATCAACAGGAACGAGAAAAACCCGACGAGTAAGTATACGAGACAACCACTGAATCCAATTTCGTATTTACTCACGAAAATAAATATACCGACAAATCCGCCAACGAACGGAATCAAGGAAACCAGCGACATGATAAGCGCAATCTTCCCGATGTTGATCAGATTGTCTACGAGGCCATGTTCGGGGAGCGCCCCTAGAAAAAGTAAGGTGATATACCCAATCGTCGTTGTCGCCACCCATCCAATGAAGAACGCCGCTAAATAGATCAGTGCCATGAGCCCGGCACCTAGACCATTGAGTGCGTCCTCGTTCGTCATGTCTGCCGCGCCGCTCGACAAGAATGCGACAAAAACACCTACGACAAGCAATAACCCGAATATAGCAACTCCCAACAGAAGCCACTTCCCCATATCCGAACCCGTGTTTACGGGTATGGGTGAAACGCTTGCATTCGAAGTCGCCGTTGGCACGGCGAGTAAGGATTCGATTCCGCTGGTGTCAACATCATCGAGACCGATATCACTTAGGTGCACGCCCTGGATTTCTCCCTCCCCGAACGAATCGTCGTTGTCCAATCCGGGCACGCCTGAGGTAGGAAAGGCCGACGAGGAGCCAACTTTGCCTTGTTGAATCTTTCGTTTGAGTTCGACGGCCTTAGGATAATTAAACGAGATGATCAGTTTTTCGCAGATGCTCAACGCATCGTTGTAGCGTCCGATCGCGAAGAGATTTCGCGCGATTGGGAAGAGAATGTTCTTCGTGTTCGGAAAAGCTTCGTTCAGCTCATATAAGACTCGCAATGAATCCTCATGCTGGCCCAATTGAAACAGCTCATCCGATTGCCGAAACTTTACCTTCGCCTCATTCTGATCCATTAGGGACTCCAGAGCCAAGAAGAAATTATATCCAGTTTAGAAGTTCGTCGCGCATTAGTCAAATGTCGTCAACAACGCTTCGGATATTTACTGAATACTCGCGTTAACATTGAAAATACATAGTATTTTCCAAATTCTTTTGGTCTTACCTTTTCTTATCAAAGAAAAGGTGAGCGTCGTTGCGGGCTTGTTCGAGGAGGCGCACATCTCTGACTAGGTCGGCAATACGGAAATCGCTCATGCCGGATTGTCGTGTCCCGTATAATTCACCGGAGCCACGCAGTTTCAGATCCTCTTCCGCTATTATGAAGCCGTCATTGGTGGCACACAAGGCTTCGATACGTTGTTTGCCCTCTTTCGTTTTTGGCTTGCCCACGAGAAAACAATGGGACTGCGCCTTGCCGCGTCCGACGCGTCCGCGTAATTGATGCAATTGCGTTAGTCCGAAGTTTGATGCGTCCTCGATAATCATGACCGTTGCGTTCGGACAATCTATTCCAACCTCGATTACTGAGGTGCTGAACAAAACCTGCGCGTCGCCGACCGCGAATGCAGACAGAATCGACTCCTTATCCTCCGACTTCATCCGGCCGTGTAGCAAGGCCGTTGTTAATTTGCAAAAGGGGCCG
>JAYGCN010000051.1:0-2928 GCA_046583315.1 Candidatus Hydrogenedentota bacterium | reverse complement strand
CTCCTTGAAACGCAGTACTGCGCACACGCGGATCGGGATCATTCACGATTGCTGCCAGTGGGTGCTTTGACAGGCGATGACTCGAGTCAGTCATTTTCATCATGGAACCCATAAAGAAGCCGTGGTCCGTCACCGCCATAAAATCGAGGGGCCGTTTTAGTTGGTGTGTCACTCCGAGGGGATGTTTGAGCGGCTTTCCCTTAGCAAACTCGTAGGCGTCGTCCGGCGTGGCCCGAGTATTGAACAAATAGGCGTCAAACGAATAGGCCGTATGAATATGAGTCTCGCCGAAGAGCGGTTGCCGATCGGACTGTGCCATGGCTGCGGGGGATACCGCGCAGGACAGCGCGATTACGGTTGCGATCTTAGATATCATGATTTATCTCCAACGTTTTGGTTTAGTTTTTTGCTGTGTAGCTGGCGCAGCCAGTCCAGCCTCAAGAAAGGTCTTGAGGTTTGCGGTGTAGCACAACAGTTCATCGTACCGCTCGTCTGTTTCCCATTCAGTCGACATGAATTCCGCATTGGCAAGTGATTGAAGCATCGTGTCGAGCGCCATCGTGAGCCGCTGTTCCTGTTCTACTTTCGAAACTTCCGGACATGCCTCACCAATCATGTCCGACAGTCGTACTCGGATTTCCGGATAGTACTTGCGTTCTTCGTGAACTTGAAGACCTGTATTGTTCGATTGATTTTTTCTATCGAATTGTAGACGTGCAATGAAGCGCAGAAATCGACGGCCCGCTTCCCCTTTTTGTTCCAGTAGTTCAAAAAAAGGATCGACGAGGATATTCACAATGTCCATTGGCGTGGACGCGCTGTTAGTACGGTCAAACTCCGCGATCATTTCGGACCGCCGCCGGCTCACTGAACCGCCGTGTCGCCCGATCATTGCTTCGATCAACCCTTCACGAGACTTGAAATGGTAGTGAATTGCGGCCGTATTCGCGCCCGCCATCCCCACCATCGCGCGGATAGTAGCGCCGTCGACGCCGTGCTCCGCCATCAAGATTTCGGCGGCGTCCATGATGGCCGCCTTGGTATCTTTCTTAACTGCCTGTGTGTTTGGCATAAGTCGAATCTCCCATTCTCTGAATGGTAAATATACATAAGGCGTGCGACAAAATCAAACAATATTTTAAAACTTGTGTTTTATTGGATTGCGATGATATCTTATGTGAAAAATATCAACCCGTTTAGGAGGTTTCAGATGATAGTAACTACTCGAACCATTCGTTTTTCACTCGTGGCTACCCTCGCGGTGCTCATGTCGGCATTGGCCGATGCCCAACTCATGGGTCCTGGACGGACCAACCCAGCCGTTCCCGAAACCGGGTTGCACGCTATCTTGCTGGGAACGGGAATTCCCGTTCCGAATTACGCTCGTGCGAATGCGTCGACGCTGATTGTCGCGGGCGGTAAAACATTTATGGTCGATACGGGTCCGGGTAGTTCGGTACGTCTCGCGGAGAACGGGTATCAGAAAGTTGACTATGTGTTATACACGCACTTCCACCTTGACCACTACGGTGACTTGGATCGAATGCTGTTCGCTCGAGGAGCTGGGGGCAACGCCAAGCACCCGCAGCCGGTATTGGGTCCCAAGGGCACGAAGGATGTCGTGGACAAAGTGGTGACTTCGGTTGCGATCGATGAAAAATACAGGATCGAACACCACGGCCATCACTTTTCGGAACACGCCATGCATGCGGACGTACAGGAGTTCGAACCAGGAGTCATTTACGACGAAGGTGGACTCAAGATTACGATGTTCAACGTAAATCACGAGCCCATCGTTCCCGCCGTAGGATATCGCTTCGATTTCGAGGGGAAGTCTATTGTGGTATCAGGCGATACGAAAAAATCCGATGGCCTGATCGCAGCATCAAAGGATTGTGACCTGCTCATTCACGAAGCGATGAACGCCACCGTTTTGAACAGAGCGGTACCCATGCTCAAGCGCACGCAACCGCGGGGTGGAGCCATGCTGGAAGATCTGATGTCGCACCACACCTCTACTTTGGAGGTTGCCGAGATAGCCAAAGAGGTGAATGCGAAAAAAGTTGTGCTCACCCACCTCGTACCGTCCATCGCGCCCGAGGATGGGCCGGAAAAGATGTTTGTCCGCGGGATGTCCGATATCTACTCAGGGCCGATTATTGTCGGGCGGGATAACATGATCTTCACGGTCGAATGAACGAACTTAGTACAAAACAAGGAGCTCGGCCGAAGATGCTCATACCCATGGACGTTCGAGTGTTCCCCATTAGCATAGTTGGTCTGCTGATCAGTTTAATCGCAGTGTGCACGATGCCAACAACCCAAGTTGTTGCAGAAGAAGAAGTCCCGACGGGGGACGAAGTCATTCAACGATTTGTTGATGTGTCCGGCGGTCGCGAGGCGTATACAGCAATTCGAAATCGCGTGATTCTCGCCAAGCTTGATCTGGCCGATCACGGCTGGGAAGGCGAGCTTGCAGAGCTTCTTGTTCCGCCTGACTATCGACGCATTATTGTCATTAACAACTTCGATCCGGTGATTCATGGTATCAACCGAGGAGATGCGTGGCAACGAACGCCTTTGGGGCCGCGGAATCCATTGGGCCAAGGACGGGAGATGGCGGATGTCCGGGCAGCAGATCTCAAGTTACTTGGGCAGCTAAACCCGTTTCTTGATTGGAAGTCGGGAACGGGTAAGGCCAAAGTCGAGCGAGAAGTCACCATGGAAGGGGATGATTGTTTTCGCGTCGAAGTGACTCTGCCCGATGGGCACATTGTCTACGCGTATTTCAGCAAGGAAACAGGGCTTTTGCGCGGGCTCGACAATTTTTCCGCCAATCTGTTTCGCTATTACGACGACTACCGGGAGCATGATGGCGTTCTCATCCCCCACAAGGTGCATATCGATGCCGGGATGATCATGATGGAT
>JAYGCN010000015.1:0-2613 GCA_046583315.1 Candidatus Hydrogenedentota bacterium | reverse complement strand
TTGCATTCCATTCTTTGTCGCCCCACCATACTCGACCTTAGATCTCTCCATTACGGTACCCAAATCCCAATTGAATCACGCATTCCCAAAGAGGTCACACACGGTTTCGGACCACAAACCGCCCCCCAACGGGGTCAAAGTATCCAGCCCCACCTTCGACGTCACCCCCGCAAAAATCATCACAGGTAATATCACGGAAAAAGGAATATTCTCCTCTCTCCTCAACTACAGTATCGCCATAGAACAAGGAGCACCCACCAACCCAAACCCTGAGTAGCCATGCACGAATCCCTCGAAGATTTCTTCGTCGCCCGACGCTCGCATAGAATAGACCAAATCTCACTCGAATACATGATACTTTACATCGCTGGGACTATCGAAAAGGGTGGCCCATTCGGCCGCCCTGGGCCTGAGAAGTCCTACCGCTGCGCCATCGCGAGAACGGCTCTGGCTAAGGCTCCTGAACTCTGCGCTGAGGCCCAGCAGGTGGCGCTGTCCTTCCCAACGCCTGCCTTCGCGTGCGAACTTGTTGCTGTTTGCGACATCAAGATGCTATCGTTCGAGGGTACGCCACGGGCTCTACGGTGCGAGTCCGACAAAGGCCAAGGCGTAGCAACGATTTGGCGGCTGAAACCGAACAGCATAGTTCCCACTAATCACGCAGGCGGGGCAATTCCGTCTGAGGAAGAAGCCTTGACCGTGAGTTATCAAGAGGCTGTCCGTGGACTAGTATCCGGGTGGCTTCCATTGATTTATTTGAGTGGGAATCCCGCCGCAGCGTAATCGCAAGCAAAAGGAGATAGCTAAAAGATGGTTTTTAGTTCGACGGTTTTTCTCTTCCTTTTTCTCCCGATTGCGCTGTTATCCTACTTCCTTGTTCGTAGCGAGTTGCGCAATGCATGGCTCCTTGCCGTGAGCCTGTTTTTTTATGCGTGGGGCGAGACCTTCCTTGTCTCGATCCTGTTTATAAGTATCATCGTCAACTACATATCCGGCCTGCTCATCAGCAACGGATTCAGTCCTGGTTCAATCCACACCCTGCCGAAGGATTGCTCAAGATCCCGTGCGCAGAAGCTGGGACTGGTACTCTCGATAACGGTCAATTTGGCGCTGCTGGGTTTCTTTAAGTATTTCAATTTTGGCATGGACAGCTTCAACGATCTCATGGCCGTGCTCGGCTTCGAGCAGGGCCAGTGGGATACAACCTTGCGCATAACTCTTCCACTTGGCATTAGCTTCTTCACCTTCCAATCGATGAGCTACACCATTGATGTGTATTTGGGCAACACAAAAGCCACGCGGAACATTCTCAATTTCGCCACATTTGTCACACTGTTCCCCCAATTGGTGGCTGGCCCGATCGTCCGATACAAGCAGATCGCCGACGACCTCGTCTCACGCACCGTGACCCTGGACTGCATGGCCGGCGGCAGCAAACGCTTCGTCATTGGGCTGGGGAAGAAGATGATCATTGCCAACACCGTAGCCTGGCCCGCAGACCAGATCTTTGCGCTTCCCGACTCGGAGATCACCATGGGGTTGGCTTGGTTCGGCATACTCTGTTACACGCTGCAGATCTACTTCGATTTCTCGGGATACTCCGATATGGCCATTGGGATAGGCTTGATGTTTGGGTTCCGTTTCCCAGAGAATTTCAACTATCCCTATATCTCACAATCCATCAAGGATTTTTGGCGTCGGTGGCACATTTCGTTGTCCTCGTGGTTCAGGGACTATCTCTACATCCCTCTCGGGGGCAGCCAGAAAGGAACGTTCCGCACCTATTTCAACCTTGTCTTGGTCTTCTTTCTGTGCGGCTTATGGCATGGCGCAAGTTGGACGTTTGTGGTATGGGGCCTGTATCACGGCTTTTTCCTCGTCATCGAACGCATGCGTTTCGGGGACTGGATCAGTTGGCTTTGGCGACCTCTCCGCCACACTTACACCCTGATTGTGGCCATGGTGGGCTGGCTCCTCTTCAGAGCAGAGACTTTTTCACAAGCGCTTATATTTCTTAAAGCGATGGTCGGATTCGCGCCGGGTGATGGAATAGTCCACTCGGCGGAAGCCTACTGCACAAATGAAGTAGGCCTTGCGATCCTCCTGGGTATCATTGGCTCATTGCCGTGGCTGCCCACGCTACAATCGAAGCTTACGTCATTCGCCGATAAGCTGCACGGCGCGGTCGGGAGGCCATTAGAATTTCTCCATCGAGTCATGGAACTTGCATTCTTGTGCGTTGTATTCGTGTATTGCGCCATGCTGCTCAGCGCGCAGACACACAACCCCTTTATCTATTTCAGATTCTGAGACTGGAAATACGATGAAATTCGAGCAAAAAGTTATCAACGCTGCCACCGTGTTCCTCTTACTTCTGGGTGTGTTTCTGCCGTTACTGGACAGCATGTTCGGGCTGGACAAGACCCGTTTAACAGAAAACCGCGCCTTGGCACAGAAGCCTATGTGGGCATGGAAGAGCAGTGCAATCCAAACATATCCGGCGTCGTTTGGACAATGGTACAACGACCACTTCGGTTTCCGAAATTCGTTGATCGGTGCGTTGTCACGGTTCCGGGTTAAGGCGCTGAACGTCTCTTCAAACGACAATGTCGT
>JAYGCN010000275.1:0-1534 GCA_046583315.1 Candidatus Hydrogenedentota bacterium | reverse complement strand
CCATCGATACACCCTTCAAATACGCGGCCCGAACCCAGTCTTTGTCGCCGGGCGTAACGCCGTTCATATTGAAGCCGCCGAAGAAACGCACCTTAATTCGCGGACCTGACGTTGCCCATGTTTCTTTTCGACGAAGCGCATTGTAGATGCTGTCGCGTGTATTTTCTTCGGCCCATACGCCTGCGAGTCCCGACGCGCCAAAGTCCATGAGATTCCGGCGCATGTTGATGCGAACTTCGGGAGTTCCGTCAGCATTGCCCACTTTTCCTGAATAGTCATCCTCATTCACGGGCACGATCCCCGTATGACTATCGCTTGATCCGATCAGACCAAAGCGATATGGGTTGAAGCCCTTCGTGTCCTGAAACTCCAACCCGGTACGATAGGCGTCGCGCACGTAACTGCCTGCGAATTTTGTTATTTTTATGGGAGAAGCCACGCGCATTCCATCGATTTCAAAATCCGAGAATTCGTCATTCGGACTGAGCATCGGGTGGGTCTCCGAAGTTCCTTTGACCTGCGTGACTTCGACCAGCGGCTCGTTCCGATTGCGCTGTGCGGCATATTCTTTCGTGAAAGGCGTGTCCCCGGTAGTCTCGCGCTCGAACATGCGACCGTCCGACTTGTTTGAATTGTGAGGAATTGCCAGCGATTCAAACCCGTCTGCGCGAATGTCATCCATCCACGCCCAAAGTTTTTCGGGATTCGGCGAATTGAGCATCGTAAACGGAAGGGGCGCCGTATCGCCCTTAAAGATTACGTTGCGGTGCATGTTCATTCCGTTGTCTGTGCTGGTCCACTCGTAACCGATAAACGTCGTGAATGTACCCGGGTCGTTGTGCCGGTTCGCGGATTCAATGACACGGTCCCATGTATCCTTTTGGACGCCACGGTCAACCAATGCCGGAACATTAGTCGGCTTTCCGTCTATCTGTCCAGTGACCACTCCTTGAAACGCAGTACTGCGCACACGCGGATCTGGATCATTCACGATTGCTGCCAGTGGGTGCTTTGACAGGCGATGACTCGAGTCGGTCATTTTCATCATCGATCCCATAAAGAAACCGTGATCCGTCACCGCCATAAAATCGAGGGGTCGTTTTAGTTGGTGAGTCGTACCCAGCGGATGCTTGAGCGGCTTTCCCTTTCCAAACTCGTAAGCATCGTCAGGAGTGGCCCGAGTATTGAACAAATAGGCGTCAAACGAATAGGCCGTATGAATGTGAGTCTCGCCGAAAAGCGGTTTCCGATCAGCCTGCGCCATGGCTGCGGGGGATACCGCGCAGGACAGCGCGATTACGGTTGCGATTTTAGATATCATGATTTGCCTCCAACGTTTTGGTTTAGTTTTTGTTGTTGTGTAGCCGCTGCAGCCAGTCCAGCCTCAAGAAAGGTCTTGAGGTTTGCGGTGTAGCGCAACAGTTCATCGTGCTGCTCGTCAGTTTCCCATTCAGTCGACATGAATTCCGCATTGGCAAAGGATTGAAGCATCGTATCGATCACCATCGTGAGCCGCTGTTCCTGTTCTACTTTC
>JAYGCN010000209.1:0-37929 GCA_046583315.1 Candidatus Hydrogenedentota bacterium | reverse complement strand
TTCTTTAAGAGTCTACAGCCGCGGATGATGTTGCCGAACTCGACGCCCGGCATACCGGTCGGTTTTTGGTAGTGTATTTCGGCGTGCGCCAAGTACAGGGAGACGATTTCAACGATGGTAATCTCATCGCGTGGTGGAATGAGTTTGTGGCCGTTGGCTTCCCACTGCGCAAGCTCGCGATAGTATCGCTCACGCGACTCAGGGGTGTCGTATCGTCCAAGGTAAATGCGTTTGCCACCGAGTTCTACAAAGGCGTTACCGGAACCTTTGTGACGGCGGTAGGAGGGGGGTGTGGTACGTGTTCTTTTCTTGCTCATGACGCGTCCTTTCATGGCAAGCGGGTATCATACCCGTTTAACTTGCCGTGTTAAGGCTGCGCCACCAGAAGGTGGGTACACGCTAAGTAACGTATTCAGCAGTACTTAAAAATGGCGGGGACGACCGGACTCGAACCGGCGACCTCCTGCGTGACAGGCAGGCGTTCTAACCAACTGAACTACGCCCCCACTCATGGGTGAGAAGCTGGGCCTCTCGGAATGGACGGGTACTATAGCATAGGGATTTTTAGGGAATCAAGTGTCATGGCGCGTGCTTAGTGGGATTCGTCCGTCGTTTGGTCGAGATCGTAGTCCTTGTAATATTGGAGGTCGATGTTCTTTTTGAGCTTGGTGTGCAGGGTGATCTGGCCGGTATGGTAAGAGAAGTGTTCAACCACATGCACGATGATGAACATTCCGGTTTCCTGAGATGATTGTACAGCGTGAACCCGTGTCAGTGTGTCGGCGTCGATTCCTCGGATGACTTCGCAGGCGCGTTGAATCGTTTGGGTAAGTTGCTGGATTAGGTCGGCTTTCGAGAGTGGGCCTGGTGTGTCGAATTCTTTCTGTCGCTCACGTTTGTCAGGAAGATCGCTGAAGGTTGCGATGATCCACTGGGTGACGTTGCCGCAAAGGTGCAGCACCAGATTACCGACGCTGACAGTTTCCTTGTTGGGCCTATGCCAGATTTCCTCGTCTGTGAGTTCATCAAGTCATTGCAGGATGCGAGGCATGAATTCATTTTCGAAATGGTATATGCAATCTGTCTTGAATAGTTGTGCAAGGTCGGTTTCGCTCATGGTACGGCCTCCGTGTAGTTATACTACTCCGTTCTTTATGCCTACTCCGCGGAGAGTTTTTCGAAATCGTCTTCGGTGAGCACGGTCACTCCGAGTTTTTCGGCTTTGGTTAGTTTGGAGCCTGCATTTTCGCCGGCAACTAGATAATCCGTTTTTTTGGAGAGACTCGTTGTTGGTTTGCCGCCGAGTTGTTTGATGCGCTTCTGGATGGAGTCGCGGGTGTAGTTTTCCAGGGTACCGGTAACGACTACGGTCTTGCCATCGAGTGGTCTGGGACCGTCTGCCGAATCGGGAACATCTTCTTCGAGTGTCAGTCCGTACTTCCTTAGTCGATTTACGAGATCGATGTTCTCGTGGGTATCGAAAAAGTCGACAATGCTGGCTGCGACGACGTCGCCGACATCCGACACTTCTATTAATGAGTCGGTTGTGGCTTCCATCAAGGCATTGATAGTCACATAGTGCTCGGCCAACAGTTCAGCGGTGCGGCTGCCGACGTGGCGGATGTTGAGGCCGTGCAGGATACGGCTGAGAGGTTTTTCTTTACTATTCTGTAGCCCTTGGAGGAGATTGGTGGCCGATTTTTCGCCCATACGCTCGAGATCTTGGAGAGATTCCTGGGTAAGTGCGTAGAGGTCGGCGGGATTCTTGACGAGATCGCGATCGACAAGTTGGTCGACGACGGCAGGTCCGAGTCCTTCGATATCCATGGCTTTTCGTGAGGCGAAGTGTCCGAGACGTTCTTTGAGCTGCGCCGGGCATGCGAGATTCAAGCAACGAAGGAATGCGCCATCGGGATCGTGGTGGACGGGTGCATTGCATACCGGGCAGGCTGTTGGGATGGAGTAGGGTTTTGACGTGGCCTTGCGTTCGGATTCAACGTAGTCGATGACTTGTGGGATGATCTCGCCTGCTTTTTGAACGCGAACGGTGTCTCCGATGCGCAGGTCTTTCTTGGCGAGGTCGTCGAAATTGTAAAGGCTCGCGCGGCGCACGGTCGTGCCTGCGAGTTGAACGGGAGCGAGCTCAGCGACGGGTGTCAAGGCACCGGACTTGCCGACTTGCACTGTGATACCTTCGAGGATCGTGGTGGATACCTGGGCGGGGAATTTGTAGGCAATGACCCAGCGAGGGGCCTTTGCCGTGGATCCGAGGCGTTGACGTTGTTCGCCGGAATCGACTTTGATGACCATGCCGTCGGTTTCGTAGTCGAGATCGTTTCTGCGCGTCTCCCATTCGTTGCAGTGTTCGATAACGTCGGTGATGGTCGGGCAGAACTTGGTGTAGGAGTTCGTTGGGAATCCGAAGTCCCGTAAACTAGTTAGCGTATCCTGATGACTCGTCAGGGGAGTATCATCGATAGGCGGCATATCGTAAAGGAAGATATCGAGATTCCGGGCGGCGACCGCTTTGGGGTCCAGAAGCTTTAGGGTGCCGGCAGTCGTGTTCCGGGGATTTGCGTAGGGTGCCTCGCCTTCTTGCTCGCGAATCTTGTTCAGACGCACCAGTTCCGCGTGGGTCATGTAGACCTCGCCGCGGGCCTCAAGCAGGGGGGGGGGAGCGCCTTGTAGTCGCAACGGCACCGAATTGATGGTTTTGACGTTATTGGTCACATCGTCGCCCTGAGTGCCGTCCCCTCGGGTGGTAGCCCGGGTCAGGATACCGTGTTCATAGGTCAATGACATCGAAACGCCATCAATCTTGAGTTCGACTACATAAGCCGGCACGTCACCGTCGAGACCCTTGCGCACGCGTTCATCGAACTTCCGCAACTCGTCGGCGTTATAGGTATTGTCGATGGAAAGCATCGGAACAGCGTGCGTGACGGTCTCAAAGGCTTGTGACGGGGCGCCACCGACCCGTTGAGTGGGGGAATCTGGGGTAGTGAGCTCCGGAAATCGAGTTTCCAGGTCAATCAACTCGTTGAGTAGCGCATCGAATTCAATATCGCTAAGTATCGGCTCTGTAACGACATAGTAAAGGTGATTATGGTGATCCAGTTCCGTTTGGAGGTCGCGAGCACGGGTGTTATCGGATTTTGAGGGCTTCGGCATGGCGCGATTATAGCGAATCCACAGGGATTGGCGAAATGTTTGGATATTTTCAGTAACTACTGAACGAATCTTCTGTAGGATCGGTGCGAAATTTGACTTTAATGCCCTGTGTTTTGTACCCTAATGCTCGATAAACAAGGATTACCGGGGAGCATGACGCCCGTCATTCAGCTTCGAGTCTCCGAGAGACGCCCCCGTGGATAAGCACTTTTTCTTTACGAAAGGGACACATGAGATCTGCCTCACCTAAAGGATTGTACGACCCGTTTTTTGAGCATGATGCCTGCGGTTTCGGCTTTGTTGCGAATATCGATGGACGTAAAGAGCACAAGATAGTCCGTCGTGGTATCAAGGTGCTCGAACGCCTGGTACACCGTGGTGCCTGTGGTTGTGACCCGGAGACGGGTGACGGTGCGGGATTGCTCTTCCAGACGCCCGATTTGCTATTCCGGGAGATTTGCCCTGAGCTGGGATTTGAGCTGCCTGAAGCAGGCGCCTACGCGGTGGGCATGATCTTCTTCCCTACCGATGATGACGAACGCGCGACCTGTAAGAAATCGATCGAGAAGTATATCGAAGCCGAGGGTCAAGAGATACTTGGATGGCGCAAGGTACCGGTAAATCCGGATGCATTGGGTTGGTTGGCGCGTGAAGGCGAACCGGTTATTGAGCAGGTATTCATTAGAGCTGCCACTGAGCTGGATACAGATGCCTTTGAGCGTGTTCTGTTTCTTATCCGCAAGCAGATTGAGCACGAACTGGCATCGAGCGGCTTGAAAGAATCAGATGATTTCTACGTTTGCAGTCTTTCCGCACGCACCATTGTCTACAAGGGGCTGATGCTGGCCTATCAGATTGCCGATTATTACCTGGACCTGTCGGATGAACGATTCCGCACGGCGATAGCCCTGTGCCACCAACGCTACAGCACGAATACGCTTCCGAAATGGCGCCTCGCACATCCTTTCCGCTTCGTTTGCCACAATGGCGAATTCAACACCCTTCGCGGGAACATCAACATGATGCGCTCGCGGGAACCTCATTTGGCGAATGAATTATATGGGGACGACATCAAGAAGCTGCTTCCCATTCTCACGCCGGGGGCCAGTGACAGCGCCAACTTTGACGAAGCCTTTGAACTGCTCACCCGCAGTGGACGGGACATGTCGCACGCGATGGGCATGTTGATTCCGGAGCCGTGGTCAGGGCATGAGAGCATGCGGGCTGATATCCGGGCCTTTTACGAGTACCATGCATCGATGATGGAACCTTGGGATGGGCCCGCAGCGGTGGCGTTTTCCGACGGTATACGCGTAGGTGCCGTGCTGGACAGAAACGGTTTGCGTCCCTCGCGATACTGGATTACAGACGATAATTTTGTGGTTGTCGCTTCTGAAGTGGGTGTGCTGGACGACATTCCACAGAGTTCGATCATCAAGAAAGGCCGATTGGAACCGGGCCGCACGTTCCTTATCGATACGGAGCAGAAACGGGTGATTACGAACGAAGAAATTAAGGATGAGTTTGCGTCTCGACAGCCCTACGGTTCGTGGCTCAATATTCATCGAACCGAACTCCCGACGAAACCGAAAGTAAAGTCCGAACCTCGGGTCGAAAAAGTTTCCCTGCTCGAGCGCGAGATGATTTTCGGGTATACGAAGGAAGACCTTGAGTTGCTGATAGGCCCGATGGCCAACTCCAATATTGGCAAAGAACCGACGGGATCGATGGGGAATGATGCGCCGTTGGCGGTGCTGTCAGATCGTCCTCAGTTGTTGTTCAACTATTTTAAGCAGCTTTTCGCGCAAGTCACGAATCCGCCAATTGATCCGATTCGCGAAGAAATCGTGATGTCGCTGGAGACGGACATTGGTCGTGAACGCAATCTCCTGGCGGAGACCCCTGAGCATTGCCAACAGTTGCACCTGAAATCACCGATCATTACAGATGCCCAACTGCAATATATTCGCGATATCGATAAACCGGGACTCAAAGCCCGTACGATTTCGACACTGTTTCCTGCACATGAAGGTATCCTTGCCCTGAATACGGCACTCAATCGAATCTGCCTTGAGGCGGAGCAGGCGATCGATGACGGTTGCACGATACTCATTCTCTCCGATAGAGGCGTTTGCGAGAGCGATGCGCCCATGCCGATTTTGCTGGCGACGGGTGGTGTGCATCACCATTTGGTCCGGGCGCAGAAGCGTAGCAGTGTAGGCATTGTATGCGAAACGGGTGAAGCGCGCGAAGTCATGCACATGTGTCTGTTGACCGGCTATGGCGCGGGTGCGGTGAATCCCTATTTGGCCTTCGAAGTCATTGATGAACTCAGACGTAAAGAGGTTGTCGTTGAGAAGGAACCAGGGCGCGCGCACAAGAATTACATCAAGTGTCTTGAAAAGGGCTTGTTCAAAACAATGTCGAAGATCGGTATTTCGACGCAACACAGCTACCGTGCCGCACAGATTTTTGAAGCGGTCGGGCTGAGTACTGAACTTGTTGAGATGTGTTTTGCCAATACGCCCAGCCGCGTTGAGGGCATCGGAATTAATGAAGTCGCGCGTGAGGCGTTGATGCGTCATCACATCGCGTATCCGGAGCGTCAGGCGCGTCCTCGAAGGCTTGATCCGGGCGGCGTGTATCGATGGCGCCTACGGGGTGAACGACACCAGATCGATCCCTTTGTGGTTGAGAAAATTCAACATGCGACCAAGCAAAACAGTTGGGAAACCTACGAAGCGTACAAGAATTATGTCAATGATCGGAATCGTGGAATCTCGACCTTGCGTGGACTGCTCAAGTTCAAGGAATGCACGCCGATTTCGATTGACGAAGTAGAGCCTGCAGTTGAAATTGTAAAACGATTTTGCACCGGCGCTATGTCCTTTGGTTCCATCAGCAAAGAGTCACATGAGACGCTGGCGATTGCAATGAATCGCCTGGGCGGTCGCAGCAACACGGGTGAAGGGGGAGAAGACCCTTATCGATTCACCCCGGACGACAACGGTGACTCGCGCCGGAGTTCAATCAAGCAGGTGGCTTCGGGACGATTCGGTGTGACGAATGAGTACCTCGTGAACTCTGACGAAATTCAAATTAAAATGGCGCAAGGCGCGAAACCGGGCGAAGGCGGTCAGTTGCCAGGGCAGAAAGTTTTTGGTCAAATTGCCAAGGTGCGCTTTGCGACGCCGGGTGTGGAACTGATTTCACCACCGCCGCATCACGATATTTATTCCATCGAAGATTTGGCGCAGCTGATACACGATCTGAAGAATGCGAACATACACGGTTCGGTCTCGGTAAAACTGGTATCCGCAGTCGGTGTGGGCACGATTGCGGCGGGTGTATCGAAGGGTAAAGCCGACCTCGTGCTGATTAGTGGCGATTCCGGCGGTACAGGAGCCTCTCCAATGAGCTCCATAAAACATGCCGGATTGCCGTGGGAACTTGGTCTCGCCGAGACACATCAGGTTCTCGTTGAAAACGATTTACGCAGTCGCATTCGCGTACAGACCGACGGGCAAATGAAAACAGGTCGCGATGCAGCGATCGCGTTTCTGCTCGGTGCGGATGAGGTTGGTTATGCCACTCTTCCACTCATCGTTTCTGGATGCATCATGATGCGCAAGTGTCACCTGAACACCTGCCCGGTGGGCATCGCTACACAGGACGAGGCCTTACGCAAAAAATTTGAGGGTAAGCCGGAACACATCGTGAACTTCTTCTTTTTCGTTGCGGAGGAAATTCGACAGATTATGGCGGAGCTCGGCATTAAAACGGTCAATGAAATGATCGGACGCCGTGACCTGCTTGAGTTTGACCCGCTGCCCGACAATTGGAAGGCTCGTACGCTGGACCTTTCCGCGTTGTTGTATCAACCTACGCCGCTTCGCGAGGAGTCTACACTGTATTGCAGTGAAATCCAGGATCACGGTATTGAGGGTGCACTGGACCATACGCTGCTTGCAAAGGCGAGTCGAACAATTGAAAACAGGGCTCCCGTGCACTTCAAGACGGATCTGGTGAATATCAATCGGACTGTGGGCACCATTCTCTCCAGTGAATTGACGAGACATCATGGGCTCGGCGCTATAAATGGTAATTTGGAAGAAGACACTATCTGGATCGATTGCAAAGGTGCCGCTGGTCAGAGTTTCGGCGCGTTCGTGATTCAGGGTGTAACACTGAATGTTACTGGCGAGGCAAATGATTACGTTGGTAAAGGACTCTCCGGCGGAAAAATTATCGTGACGCCGCCACCAGACTGCCCCATTACACCAGAAGAAAATACCGTGATCGGAAACGTGGTCTTGTACGGTGCGACCTCAGGCTCGGCGTATTTCCGCGGGCTGGCCGGCGAACGTTTTTGCGTTCGTAACAGTGGCGCGTGGGCCGTCGTTGAAGGCATTGGCGATCACGGTTGTGAATACATGACCGGCGGACGCGCGGTGATCCTTGGCTCGACGGGTCGAAATTTCGCAGCCGGTATGAGCGGCGGAATCGCGTTCGTCTGGGACGCGGACGAGACTTTTGCCGGACGATGCAACATGGGGCTCGTCGATATCAAGCCGTTGCATTACGAAAGCAAACCCGAACTGAAAATGATGCTCAAGAAACACCTCAAATATACAGGAAGCACGCTCGCCCAGAGTATTCTCGATAACTGGGAGGAGTCGTTGCCGAAGTTTAAGCGAGTTATGCCGCGCGACTACGCTCGTGTATTACGCGAACTGAACGCGCGTGAGGAAGAGGAGATGTCCCATGTTCCCGAATAAAGAGAAGGGATTCATGATCTATAACCGCAAAACTGCGGGACGCGAAGCAATCGAAGATCGCATTCAGCATTACCATGAATTTCAAATGGAGTTGTCCGACGATGAACTGCGTGAACAGGGCTATCGCTGCATGAATTGTGGTGTACCCTTTTGCCACCAGGGCTGTCCGCTGGGCAATATCATTCCCGACTTCAACGATATGGTTAAAGACGACGATTGGGAAGAAGCACTTGATGTCCTGCATTCGACGAATAACTTTCCTGAATTCACAGGCCGGGTATGTCCTGCGCCGTGCGAATCGGCTTGCGTGCTGAAGATCAATGAACCAGCGGTCACCATCAAACAAATCGAACGCGCCATCGGCGACCACGGTTGGGACGATGATTTGATTCACCCAGAGCCGTCTGAATATAAAACGGGCAAGAAGATTGCCGTAGTGGGTGCCGGTCCTGCGGGTATGGCAGCCGCGCAACAGCTCGCGCGGGCCGGACACGCGGTCGTCTTGTATGAGCGCGACGATGAGCCTGGCGGACTGCTGATGTACGGAATTCCCGATTTCAAACTGGAGAAGGATCGCATTCGTGCGCGCCAGAAACAGATGGAAGCGGAAGGCGTTGAATTCCGATGCAATATCGAAATTGGCAAGGATGTCATGGCCACTGATCTGGTTGAAGATTTTGACGCGCTGCTTCTCACGATAGGATCAACCCACGGTCGAGATCTACCGATACCGGGACGCGATTTGGACGGCATTCATATGGCCATGGAGTTCCTTCCTCAACAGAACAAAATCAATGCCGGAAAAACGGTGTCAAACCAGATACTGGCTACGGACAAGAAGGTCGTTATTCTCGGCGGTGGGGACACCGGGTCGGATTGCCACGGCACAAGCATTCGGCAAGGGGCCACTGAGATATTTTCAATCGAATTGCTCCCCAAACCTCCGAAGAAGTTTAACGAACATTCCCCCTGGCCAATGTGGCCCATGATTCTCCGCACTTCGAGCAGCCACGAAGAAGGTGGTTCGCGTGATTGGAGCGTCTTGACCAAGGAATTCGTTGGCGAGAATGGCAAGGTTACCGGTGTAAAGATGGTTCGCTTGAATTGGGTTACGCCTGAGGGCGGTGGCCGTCCTGAAATGCGCGAGATCGCGGACAGTGAGTTCATAGTGGAAGCCGATCTTGTGTTGTTGGCACTTGGTTTTGTCCATCCTGAGCAGACCATCCTTGACGAACTTGAGCTGGACAAGGACCCACGTGACAACGTGAAGGCTGCTTACGGCCGTATGGGCGATGATGCCTATCGCACGAACCATCCGAAAGTCTGGGCGGCGGGCGATGCTCGACGCGGTCAGTCGTTGGTGGTCTGGGCGATACATGAAGGACGCGAAGCGGCGCATGCCATCGACAAAGCGTTGATGGGAAAGACAGACTTGCCGAGTATTAACGCATTTGGCTACGAACAGGTCACGCCTTAATCAGCGCATTAAAAAATCGAGACTTTACCGTCGGCACAGACTACTGTGCGACGTTTTTTTGCCAATCAACAAAGAGTTTCGCTAACTTCCCACAGACGCTTGGCAACTTCTTCGTCGCGACCTTTGCTGGAGCAACTTCGCTCTTTCGATTTGTCGAAATAGCGACCCGTGACCTCCTCCAGTTCCGGAGCGGTCGCGACATAGAGGCTGGTTTCCGCGCCGCTTGACGGCTGTAACATAAAGAGTCCCGCTATTTTCAATAAGGGTTGGAGAACAAAGGGTAGGTCGCGCATGATTCCGGTGTTCACGACTCCGGGATGCAGACAGTTACTTGTGACACCCGTTCCTTCAAGACGCCTGGCCAACTCCATGCTGAACAGCACATTTGCAAGTTTCGACTGCTTGTATGCGTCCATCGTCTTATACCCATTTTCGGATTGCAGGTTGTCAAAATCTATTTCGCTCTGGACATGCATGACCGACGAAACCGTGACAACACGTGAGGGCGCGGAAGACTTCAATCGTTCCAGAAGTAAGTTTGTAAGCAAGAAGTGCCCCAGATGGTTCACACCGATTTGGGCCTCGTAGCCGTCCTCGGTCACTTTGCGTATGCTGGGCACGACCGCGGCATTGTTCAGAAGCACGTCAAGACGATCGTATTTATCGAGAAAGGCCTTGGCGAAACTACGGATATTTTCCATCGAACTCAGGTCAAGCTCCATCAGATCAACCAAGTCCGAGCCGCTCTCTCGTTTAATGGCTTCCTGCGCGGCAGCACTCCGATGTATATCGCGGCAGGCCATTATTACATGTGCGCCTCGCGTGGCAAGTCCGAGTGCTGTAGCTCTTCCGATGCCGGAGTTGGCGCCGGTCACGATGCATGTTTTACCCTTCATCGATTCGTCTCCTAAAGGTATGGCCTATTGATCGGTTTTGCGGTGGAGTATAATATACTTTTAGGCGAAAGTGTAGGGGAATTTATGAGTATATCCGAAATAATCGATCTTCGAAGCGATACCGTGACGCAGCCGACGGCAGCAATGCGTGAGGCCATGGCATCGGCAGTGGTGGGGGACGATGTATTCGGTGAAGATCCCACCGTGAACGCATTGCAGGACCGCTGTGCAACGCTGTTCGGCAAGGAAGCGGCACTCTTCGTGCCCAGCGGGACCATGGCCAATCTGCTTGGATTACTTGCTCAGTCGAGTCCGGGGGAGACGGTGGTGATTCACGAGTCGGGTCATGCCTACAATTTTGAAGGCGGTAACTTGGCGGCGTTTGGCGGATTGATGACGCGATTGTTGCCCGGCGCGAGCGGAAAACTTTCGCCGGAGGTAGTGAAAACCTATTTGTCCAAAAGCGACAATCCCCATTTCTCGCAACCCGCGATAGTATCGATCGAAAATACCACGAACATGGGCGGCGGGAATACCTACAGCGTCGAAGAGTTCTCCAGCTTGTACGATCTGACACGGGGAGCGGGCGTGGCCTTACACTGCGACGGCGCGCGTATCATGAATGCGTGTGTTGCGGAGGAAGTCGATCCCGATGCCTACGGGTGCTATACGGATACGATAACCTGCTGCTTTTCGAAGGGACTGGGTGCTCCGGTGGGCTCGATTCTTGCCGGAACAAAAGACACCATCGCGCGCGCGTATCGCCATCGAAAAATGTTGGGTGGCGGGATGCGTCAGGCTGGGATTCTCGCGGCGGCCGCACTCTATGCGCTGGAGAATCATGTTCATCGACTCGCTGAAGATCATGCGAATGCGCGACGATTTCGAGAAGCCTTGCTCGGTGTTCCCAATATTCATTTTCCTGAAGAAACCGCGACCAATATCGTATTCTTTGAAGTACCCGATGCCCAAGGTGTGGTCGCACAGGCGCAGGAAGAAGGCCTTCGAATCCTCACCACCGGACCGGTGCGAATTCGAGCAGTCTTTCATCTCGATATTTCGGATGCGGACACGGATCGGGCCGTTGAGACTCTCCTGGAGATACTTTCATAGGAATTTCCCGGAGAAATTTGCCAAATCCCATTAAAACCGTGCTAAACTATGGTTGTGCTCAGTCATTATTGACAGAGTGAAGAGGAGTTTCACGTATGCCGACATACGAGTATCATGCAATCCGCGCGGAAGGTGACGACGAGAAGTCCTTTATTGGCGGTGTCGTCGTTGCTCAATCCCGCAAAGATGCCAAGGAAAAGCTTCGTGATCGGGGATTAAAAGCCACGATGCTACGTCAGGCAAAAGGGGTGGTAGGTCTGTTACGCTGGTTTGAGGCGGACATTCGCTAGGTAGCAGGACGGTTCGTTTCCTCTTCCTGTCAATCTGGTACTATCGCGCCTCGAACGCTTTGCACACGGACAGACTATTTCATGCTGGTCGGAATTCACCAACTTCATTACCTTCCATGGTTGCGGTACATTGAAAAGATTGCGCGGTGTGACGCGTTTGTTGTTCTTGACACGATTCAGTACAACAAAAACGGCTGGCAAAATCGTAACAAGATCAAATCAACGCAGGGGGCTACGTTGCTGACTGTACCGGTGAGTGCGACATTGGATCACACCCTTGACGAGGTGCGAATTGCGGGAAACGGATCGTGGCGGCGCAAGCATTGGCTTAGCATCGAACAGGCGTATTCCAAGGCGCCGTATTTTGATCGCTATGCTCCGGCACTTCGTGATACTTATTCACGCGAGTGGACACACCTGAATACGTTGAATCGACACATGCTGCAATTCTATGTTGCAGAACTGGGTATCGCCACACTGATCAACTATTCCTCCGAGCTCAACGTGCCAGGTGAAGCAACCGAACGACTCGCGAATCTTATCGAGGCGGTGGGCGGTGATTTGTATTACAGCGGCGCGTTCGCGTTGGATGCGTACCTGGACGCAGACTATCTTGCCGGGCGCGGTATCGGTTTGGCGATCCAGAAATGGGTATCTCCGGTGTACAGACAACAGCACGGCAACTTTGTAGGCGACTTGTCAGTAATCGATCTCATGATGAATTGCGGGCCGGATTCGCTCGATGTATTGCTCGGCGGCACTTCATGATTCGACACAGTCAACCGACCATAGGCACTGAAGAAGCGGAGGCTGTATCGAAGGTCATTCTCTCTGGAAATATTGCGCAAGGTGCGGAGGTCGAGACGTTTGAACACGAAACGGCTGAACGGGTCGGTCGGCAGTACGGCATTGCGGTGAGCAGCGCTACTTCCGGGTTGCATTTGGCACTTAATGCGCTCGGTCTCAGCGCGGAAAGTACTGTTTCGTTTCCGAGTTACGCGTGCGCGTCCCTACTGACCTCGATCCAGATGAACAATTCCGTGTCATTATCGCTGACATAGGTGACGATTTCAATCTTGATACGACGCAAATTCCAGATGACGTAGATGTTTCAATCGTGCCACATCTTTTTGGGAAAACAGCGGCACTCACGAATACCTCGCATGTAATCGAAGATATCGCACAATCCATTGGAGGCCCTACTGGCAGGGCTTCTACGCTGGCGATTGCCTCATTCTATGCCACCAAGCTCATCACGCCGGGGAAGGTGGCATGGTCCTGTGCGATGACGAAGGGCTTGCGGAACACCTTCGCGACCGACGTGACTACGATAATCGAGACACCTTGGCGCAACATTTCCCGTATAAGATGACTGACATGCAAGCGGCGATGGGTCGTGTCCAACTTCAAAAATTATCCGGATTTCTTGCGCGTAGACGTGACATTTCGCTTCAGTATTCTGATACTCTTCGAGAAGTACCTCTGGTGTTGCCAGAGTCGGGGGAACACGTATTTTTCAGATACGTCGTTCTAAGTAAGGCGAGGGTTGCAATGGAACGATATCTGTACGCTCAGGGGGTAGAGGCGAAACGCCCGGTCTACCTCCCTGCGCATCAGTACTTTTCGGGGGAAAAGAAAAATGCGCGCGTGCGTTTGCAAGAACGCTATCCGGTCGCGGACCGAGCGCATGCCGAGGCTTTATCGCTTCCGATACACCCTGGAATGACTGACGCAGATGTGAACCACGTCGCGCAGTGTGTCCAACGGTTTTTCGAGGAGCAGGATAAGGATGTATAGTTCATTACCTCCGTGGCCTACCTTGTATATCTATACGGGCCTCATGGCTTTCGTGCTATCCGCTGCGATGATGCCGATGGCCATTCATCTACTCAGACGATTCAATGTGATGGATGCGCCAAGCGCCGAGAAGATTCATACGAAACCTGTCCCACGTGGCGGGGGCATCGTAATATTTATTGCCTTTGCGATTGCAGTCGTCTTTCCAAATTATCGCGACAATCCGATGATGGGTGTTCTCATCGGTTCGTTTATCTGTCTCATGGTGGGCGCGCTCGACGACATTCGCGGAGGTGTTCCGGCCGTACTCAAATTCGGCGCATTGATTGCCGCGACCCTGGTTATGTCTTCCTTTGGCGTTCGCCTCGATCTCTTCGATAACTACTATCTGAATCTGGCATTGACGTTCTTATGGATCGTCGGTGTCACAAGTGCATTTAATGGCATCGACAATATGGACGGTCTCGCATCCGGTGTCGCCGTCATCGTCTCGGGGATGTACCTGGCGATCGCACTCGATTCCTACAGCGCTGCCGGCACAGAGACGAGTCTCTCCTGGTTTGGATTGCTCGCTGCAGGGCTTATCGGGTCCAATCTCGGTTTTCTTATTTTTAATTTCAAACCTGCCAAGGACGAGAGCATCGAGCCAGACCTAAAAGAATTGATTGAAGAGGATGAGCGTATTCGGGAGAGTGCGTAGTCCATTGTGAAGGGTACAGGGGGATTGACGGTGGCCCATGCACGACTTGAAACACTTCGTGAAGACTTCGCGAAGATAATTGATATCCATTCCGTGCTTTCACTGATGCACTGGGATCTGGAAGTCTTTATGCCGCCCAAGGCCGCTTCAGCACGGGGTCAACAACTGGCCACGATGTCTGGAATCGCGCATCGCATGCTCACGGACGCCTCGATAGGTGAGGCGCTTGCGGAATTGAAGGCGGAGTCGCTCTCCGGTGATGACGCGCTCACGGTGCGCGAAATAGATCACGATTACGCGCTGGCCACGAAACTTCCTGAGTCCTACGTCATCACATTCGCCGAAAAACAGAATTTGGCGTATCAGGCGTGGATCGAGGCACGAGAAAATAGCGATTTCGGACTGTTTCAGCCGCATCTTGCGACCTTGGTCGATCTGTTGCGTCAAAAAGCGGATTTCTTGGGTTATGAAGGCACGCCCTACAACGCGCTGCTCTCCGAATATGAGCGGGGCATGACCGCCGAGCAAATCAAGCCCATCTTCACGGATCTTGCCGATCGACAGAGCGTACTAATCGAAAAAATTATGGGATCTTCCGATCAACCGAATGTCGAGTGGACCGATCAGCTCTGGGACGAAGGGGCTCAGTGGGATTTCACGCTCGAAGTGTTGCGCGATATGGGCTACGACTTCGACGCGGGACGACAGGATAAGTCGATACATCCTTTCACGACCAATTTCGACGTGAACGACGTGCGCATTACGACGCGTGTGCATGAACGCGAGCTGTTTTCCGCGTTGACGGGCTCTATTCACGAAGGGGGTCACGCGCTCTATGAACAAGGGTTCCTTCCTGGGGACCAGCGTACCATCCTTGGGCAGGCGGCCTCCCTGGGCATCCACGAGAGCCAATCGCGCATGTGGGAGAACATGATAGGGCGCAGCCTGCCGTTCTGGAAACATTACGAATCTTCCATCAAAGATCGGTATCCCGGTCAACTGGAAAAAGTCTCGGCGAACGATCTCTATCGCGCGATTAATGAGGTCAAACCTTCGCTGATTCGAGTTGAGGCCGACGAATGCACTTATAACCTCCATATCATTCTGCGGTTCGAGATTGAATTGGCCTTGATTGAAGGCGATCTGAAAGTGGGGGATCTCCCCGAGATTTGGAATGAGAAAATGAAGGACTATCTCGGGCTCGATGTGCCCTCCGACGCAGAAGGCTGCCTGCAGGACATTCATTGGTCGCACGGGTCGATGGGATATTTTCCGACCTATGCGCTGGGCAATCTCTATGCCGCCCAGCTATTCGAAAAGATTGAGGCCGATCTGCCGCAACTCTGGGCGGATGTTGAAGCAGGGAATTTTCAGGGATTATTGAACTGGCTGCGAAAGCATGTGCACGAAGTAGGGCGTCGAAAGCTGGCCTCGGAAATCGTCGAGGACGCGAGCGGAAGTGCGCCTACTGCTGAACCGTACATGCGCTACCTGGAGTCAAAATATGGCGACTTATACAAGCTCTAATGCGCTCAAAGCGATCGTGCCGGAGTCGGATGCCGAGGCCATCGAAGTCTCGGTAGTGCTTCCCTGTTTAAACGAAGCGAAAACGATAGAGATCTGCATTCAGAAGGCGCTCAAATCTCTGCATGACGGAGGGGTAATCGGCGAGGTCGTGATCGCGGACAATGGCAGCACCGATGGTTCGCAAGATCTGGCTCGAAAATCGGGGGCCCGAGTCATCGATGTCGAGCAAAAGGGCTACGGCAGTGCGTTACGCGGGGGGATTGCTGCTGCGCATGGGCGTTTTCTGATGATGGCTGACTCAGATGATAGTTATGACCTATCCAATTTGATGCCCTTCGTAGAGCAACTACGAGAGGGCTATGATCTTGTGATGGGCAATCGGTTTTTAGGTGGCATTGAACCCGGCGCAATGCCTCCGTTGCATCGCTATTTGGGAAACCCTGTCCTATCGGCGATTGGCAAACTATTTTTCAAGACACCGGCAAGAGATTTTCATTGCGGACTTCGAGGCTTTACTAGAGATGCCGTAAAACGAATGGATCTACGCTCGACCGGCATGGAATTCGCCAGCGAGATGGTTGTGAAGGCGAATCTGCACGAGATGAAAGTGACCGAAGTACCCACGAAGTTGTTTCCCGATGGACGTGATCGTGCGCCACATTTGCGCAGTTGGCGTGACGGATGGCGACACCTGCGCTTCTTATTAATGTTCTGTCCGCGCTGGTTATTTTTCTATCCGGGACTCTTCTTCATGATCGTAGGGCTGCCGGCAGGTGCTCTGCTGTTGCCCGGGGCGCGCACGGTCGGCGGCGTCACATTCGATATCCACTCCCTGGTCTATGCCGCTACCGCCGTCATGATCGGTTTCAACGCCGTACTCTTTGCGCTGATGACACGCGTTTATGCCTTGCGAACGGGTTTCATCCCCAAAGAACCGCGGTATATGCGCGCACTCAAGGTGTGGAATCTGGAAACCGGGCTGGCGTTGGGTGTCACACTATTTCTCTTAGGTCTCGGCGGCGCACTTGCATCGGTGGGAATCTGGAATTCGGAAGCACTGGGGCCGCTCGATCCGGTTGTCATCATGCGTATCATCATTCCAAGTACATTGGGCCTGGGATTGGGTAGCCAACTCATTTTCAGCAGTTTTTTCCTGAGCATATTGAACATGGAAACCCAGGACGCGCCCGTTGACACCTTTGTCGGCGGACGATCAAACGTCTGGACTCCTTTATTCAATGGTACCGCATACGCGCTGCGCAGCCGTTTATTGTGGATGATGCCCATGTGCTCGACATCGGGTGCCATCAAGGCGAGTTATTCGAACAAATTCCCGCGATCACGTCGGGTGTAGGATTGGACCCACTTTTCGAGGGTTCAGAATCGTCATCCCAGTTTCAATTTGAAAAAGGTATTTTCCCCGACGATATGCCGGTTAAGAGTGAACGTTTCGATGCCATCGTCGCGCTCGCCGTGTTCGAACATGTTCCACCAACGGATAAAGAAGCCTTCGCCGATGCATGCATTCGGTTTCTCGAACCCGGTGGTCGAATCATTGTAACCGTACCCTCACAACGGGTTGATACCATACTCGCGATACTCCGCTTCTTGCGATTGGTCGACGGTATGTCATTGGAAGAGCACCACGGTTTTGATCCCCGAACGACACCGGATTTTTTTTGGCCACGGGCCTAACCTTGGAACATGCGAGCACCTTTGAATTCGGCTTGAATCACCTGTTCGTTTTTGAGAAAGCCCCGGATCGCAATGAGTAGCGAATCGACTTCCAGGCGCGATTGGCGGGCATTGGGAGCGGTACTCCTGGTGTTGTTGATAGGTCTTTGTCTTCGTATCTCGGTGCTCGACGAGTCGGCCTATTATGACGAACTCCTGGCGATGAACGCTGTGGATGCCCCGGATTTCACCACGTATTGGGAAGCCCAGAACGCGTATTATCCTCCAACGATGGTGGCTCCACTCTATTTTTGCATGCAATATTTCTGGGCGCAGCTGATCGATACGTCAGTGCTGGCCACGCGAGAGCTTTCGCTTTTCTTTGCGATGGGCGCGCTTCTTATGGTGTACGTGTTGGGCCGGCATTTATTCGATCATCACACAGGCCTACTTGCAATGCTGTTCTGCGTGCTCTCTTTGTCGAACATCAATTTTTCGATCGAGGCACGCATGTACGCGTTCATGTATTTGTTGTCGATTCTTTCTGTTTACACCTTTGTGCGCGGTTGTGAAAATTCACGAAGTCTCTATTGGATAGCACATGTTGTGGTCAACGTGTTACTCATCGCAACGCATACTTTTGGTGCTCTGATACTCTTCGCGCAAATGGCGTACCTCGTTCTGTTCCTTCGCCAAGAGCGCACGTTACTCATTGCATGGCTGAGTGTTCATATCGTGCTGTTCCTCTTCACCTGCGCCTGGGTGTATCAGGCCTATTCTAGTGGATTTGATCGCTTCGTCGAAGATCAATACGCTGTCCCAACCGTTTTTGAAGTGGCCAACGCTATCGTCGTGTATGCAGGCGGACGCTTCACCAATTGGTCTCCCTCGCTTCGCATGCCGATGGGACTCAATTTCGATTTACTTATCGCCGCATTGTCTTATGACGTGGTCCTGCTCTTTGGCATTCAATTATTCCGTGGGCGAAAAATTCCGGACGCGCAATCTGATTTGAAGCCATACGTTCTACTGATCTTCTGGCTGCTCGCGCCGATTACTGTTTTGGTCATCATGTCGATATTGCTCAAGCCGTATTTCGTGTATCGATACGCGCTGCCGAGTTCAATGCCTCTTGCGATATTGGTCGCGGCTTTCGTCATGCGACTTTCCTCTCCGAAACTCCGTGCAATTTGCGCCTGCGGGATTATCGTTCTGATGACCTGGCAGCTGACGGCCCTGCGAGAGCCTATCCGTCCGGACTATGCCGGAGTCGCGGCACACATTGAAGGAATCTCAGGTGAATCGGCAACGATATACACCTATAAGGCCTATAATCGAGAGGGATTGGCGTTCAATTCAGCGCTAGAAATCGAGAAAATCAGGGTTATTCAATCGCCCATCGAGCTTAATGCGGAATTTTTCGAGAGCAGCTCAAGGGAGAAAGATGTATGGATTCTCTTCTGGCGCTGGGAATTATTAGCGGACTTCCAGCACAGGCTCGAAGAGCAGGAGGGAACTTCATTTGAAGTAATCGGCTTCGGCGGACTTTCCAGGATGCTGTTGTATCACCTGCATTTCGAAGGCGATTCCGCGAATAGGGGCTCAGCCGCTTAGTATCTCCAGAAAAGCCTGTGCGACTTTTGTTTGATATCGGTCTTTGTGCCAGATGGCACCGATTCCGATCTTCGGCAAACCGTCCATCCGCAACGTAACGAGGTCATCGGCGTCGGAAGAGGTCATGACCATTTCAGGAAGAATCGCGATACCAAGTCCTTCTCGTACATAGCGTTTTACGACCTCGAAACTTCCACTGTACATCGAAACGCTCGCGTCGAAGTTTCGTTCGGTGAAGAACTGTTCGATTTGGGTTCCGGTACGCGTGGAAGGGTAGAGCAGGACAAACGGTTCATCGGTGAGTTCCCCTAAGCGGGTCGTCTTTCTCTCTGTCAATCGATGTTCACGCGGAACGACAATCTGAAGCTGTTGATGATAGAGCGCACGGGTTTCAAGATCGGCGTGGGAGAGGGGCAAGGTAATAATTCCGAGGTCCAGCTTTCCGTCAACCACTTCTGCGGCTACGCTGTCTGTTGATCGGCTGTGGATTTCGAGTTTGGTTTCAGGCCACTGTGCCGTAAACATGCGCACGTACTCAGGAAGAAAATAGAGCGCGTTGGTGTCACTGGTGCCGACGCGAAGGCTGCTTCCGAGTTCGTTCGCTTCGTCAGAAATTAGTCGCGGAATATCGCGTGCGTCCTGAAGAAGTTTTTTGCCTTTGGCATAAAGCAATTCGCCTTTGGGTGTAGGTACACGACGCTTGCGGTCAAGGAGTAAATGCCCGACCTCAGCTTCGAGACGTTTGAGTTGCTGAGTGACCGCAGGCTGGGTACGGTTAAGATGTTCAGAGGCCCGACGAAAGTTGCCTGTCTCAACAAGTACACAGAAAGTCTCTATGGCGTCTAGGTTTAGCATGATAAGATAAGTTTATCATATAGATAATTTATTTTCATTAGATTTATCGTTTGCTATCTGTTATCTTCTGGCTGTTCACAACAACTGGTGAGGGGATTCCATGTCACAAGAACAAAAACCACTGAGTTATCGCGATGCAGGCGTGAATATTGACGCGGCGGACGAGTCATTAAGCCGCGCCAAAGAAGCCATCAAACGAACCTTCGACCAAAATGTCCTTCGGGATATCGGATCCTTCGGCGCAATGTATAGCATAGAAGGTATCAATATTGAGAAGCCCGTGCTGGTGTCCAGCGTCGACGGCGTAGGGACCAAACTCAAGCTGGCATTCATGACAGGCATTCACGATACCATCGGGATCGATCTTGTATCTCATTGCGTGAACGACATCCTTGTTCAGGGTGCGCGACCCCTTTTCTTTTTGGACTACCTCGCTTTCGGCAAGCTAGACCCCGACGTTGTAGAGGCGGTGATCACGGGTCTCGCGACGGGTTGCCGATACGCTGGCTGTTCATTGATAGGCGGCGAGACGGCTGAGATGCCGGGCATGTATGACCACGGCGAATACGACCTTGCTGGTACGATAGTCGGTATCGTCGATCGAGATAAAATTATCGATGGAACCACAATTGGCGAAGGCGATGTCATTATTGGATTGAATTCATCAGGACTTCATACGAACGGCTACAGCCTCGCGCGCAAGATTTGTTTTGAGGTTGCGGCATTGGAAGCGAGCTCACCCATGCCCGGTACAGGCAAGTCTCTGGGCGAGGCGTTGATGGCTCCGCACCGTGAATACGCGAAAGTCATGCAGGTTGTCACGCGCATCGTGAACGTACGCGGCATGGTTCACATTACGGGCGGCGGCATTACGGATAACCTTCCCCGGGTACTCCCCGATGGTCTGGGCGCTGAAATCGATCTTGAATCCTGGAAGATTCCTCCAATCTTTTCCTACCTTCAACGTACGGGGAACGTTCAGCAAAAAGAAATGCTCCGGGTATTCAATTGTGGCCAAGGATTCATGGTGATTGTCGCAAAAGACGAGCAGGAAAAGGCACTGGACGCGTTTCGTCAAGCGCTGGAAGAACCGGTCGTACTGGGTCATATCATTGCAGATGAGCAGCAGAAAGTATCCTACAAAGGAAATTTCGTCCATGCCCCAAGCGAAGACTAAGAGCGGTCTCAAAACCTACCGTATTTCTGTGGGAATGAAATCCAGCTTTCGGGATCCCGCTGGGCAAGACGTGCGGCACCAGCTAAAAGACGACCTTGGAATTGAAGTCGACGACGTACGCGCGATCAACGTCTACACCATTCACGCGGACATTACCGGGGATGAAATCGAACAGGTGCGTACAGAGTTGTTTACCGACCCCATCATTCAGGATTCGACCGTGGACGCGCTTTATACGGATGACTATGATTTCCTTATTGAAGTCGGCTTTCTACCCGGCGTGACGGACAATGTTGGGAAGAGTTCCGCTGAGGGCATCGAGGATGTACTTGGAAGGTCATTTAGCGACGACGAGGCGGTCTACAGTTCGATTCAATATGCTGTAAAGGGCTCCCTCACTGAAGAACAATGCGACGGATTTACCTGCGACCTGCTGGCTAATGCACTTATTCAGCATTGGACCATTCATCGTGCAGACGAGAGCAAGCCATTCGAATCGCTGGAAATCCCCATCGTCACCGACATAAGTGATACTGAGGTCCATGCAATTGACCTCGCCATTTCAGATGACGCACTGATGGCGATCAGTCGCGATAACACGCTTGCGCTCGAGCTGAACGAGATGAAGGCCATTCAAGCCTATTATGAGAGTTCGAAAACAATCGCGGAGCGCCAGACGCTTGGACTACCCGAAACAGCGACCGACATTGAAATCGAAATCTTGGCGCAGACATGGTCGGAACATTGTAAACACAAAATCTTCGCGGCGACCATTGAGTATACCGACGAGGACAGCAACACCCGTATAATCGATGGCCTGTTCAAAAATTACGTGAAGGCCACAACCGATATCGTTGGAGAAAAAGTCGACTGGCTGGTAAGCGTTTTCGATGATAACGCGGGTATCGTTCGATTCGATGACGACTACAACTTTTCACTCAAAGCGGAGACCCATAACAGTCCGTCTGCCCTGGACCCTTACGGCGGCGCGATGACCGGCATCGTGGGCGTGAACCGTGACATTATGGGCGCGGGTATGGGTTGTCGATGCATCTTTAATACTGACGTCTTCTGCGTCGCATCGCCGTATTACGAGGGAGACATTCCAGCGCGACTGTTGCATCCCAAGCGAGTGCTGCGCGGTGTACATGCAGGGGTTCGTGATGGCGGAAACGAAAGCGGTATCCCGAATGTGAATGGCGCTATCGTATTTCATGACCGATTCCTTGGCAAACCATTGGTCTTTTGCGGTACAGGTGGCCTTATTCCGCGATTGGTTGCCGGGAAACCGAGCGAAGACAAAAAAGCTTCTCCCGGCGACTACATTGTCATGACAGGCGGACGCATAGGCAAAGACGGTATCCACGGCGCGACGTTTTCGTCTGAAGAATTGCACGAAGGATCCCCGGCTACTGCGGTGCAGATTGGCGATCCCATTACCCAAAAGAAAATGAGCGATTTCATTATGGAGGCCCGCGACCAGGGCCTGTTCAGCTGTATAACGGATAACGGTGCTGGCGGTCTGTCGTCGAGCATCGGCGAAATGGCTAGGGACAGTGACGGGTGTGAAGTACACCTTGACCGTGCGCCGCTGAAATACGCCGGACTCGCCCCTTGGGAGATTTTCCTCTCCGAGGCTCAGGAACGCATGACACTCGCGGTTCGCCCGGAAAAACTTCCTCAACTGCAAAAATTGGCTGAGTTGCGCGAGGTAGAAATATCACGAATCGGCACCTTCACCGATTCCGGACGCCTCGAATGTTTCTATGAGGGCACTCGTATCGGCTCGTTGAGCATGGAGTTTCTGCATAAAGGTGTACCGACGATGCAGCTTAAGGCGAAATTATCGCCTGTCGCACCTAAACCAGTGACCATTTCTACTGATATCGACTACAATGACGCGCTGAAGGCCGTGCTCGGATCCTTGAACGTATGCAGCAAAGAATCCTTCGTGCGCATGTACGACCACGAAGTGCAGGGTCAGAGCGTGCTAAAGCAATTCCAGGGCATCGAAGCCGACGGACCGGGGGATGCCTCCGTAATTCGTCCGGTAGCAGGCTCGAAAAAAGGCATCGCCATCGCATGCGGCATCACGCCCAAATACAGCGACCTGGATGCCTACTGGATGATGGCCGCAGCGATTGACGAGACCGTGCGTAACCTCGTGTGCGTTGGAGCCAAGTTGGGCACCATCGCAGGTCTGGACAACTTCTGCTGGCCTGATCCTGTGGAAAGCGAGAAGACCCCGGACGGTCGCCACAAGCTCGCCCAGCTCGTGCGCTGCTGTGAAGCGTTAAAGGATGTGTGTGTCGCCTATGATATTCCATTAATCAGTGGTAAAGACAGTATGAAGAATGATTACAAGATTGGCGACACAAAAATCTCTATACCGCCGACTGTTTTGTTTACCGCCTCAGCAATAATCGAGGACGTTACGAAAACGATATCCATGGACGCGAAACAGGCAGGCGATATCGTCTATGTACTTGGCGAGACCTTGGACGAAATGGGCGGCAGCGAATATCTGGCATTGCAGGGCGAACTCGGCGCGAACGTGCCACGTGTAGATGCGGCTCGTGCCCGAGAACGCTACGAGGCGCTGCATGAAGCGATACAATCCGGCTGGGTGGCCTCGTGTCACGATTGCTCGGATGGGGGACTTGGTACCGCGCTGGCTGAGACTGCCGGAGCGGGGCGTTTGGGCATGGAACTGGATATTACGGGTATCAATGTCGAGAACTCGGTGATCGCGTTGTTCAGCGAAAGCCAGTCCCGTTTGGTGGTGACGGTGTCCCCGCAACGTGCGGAATCTTTTGAAGCGCAGATGAGTGCGACGCATTTCGTGAAGCTCGGTGTAGTAACCCAGGAGCCCGTGCTTCGTATCTCCGATAGGGCGACCGTACTTGTAGAATCCTCACTTGATGAACTCAATACCGCGTGGAAGAACACGCTTAATTGGTAGGAAGGACGTAACGTGTCGATAAAAACTGTCATATTGACCGGCTTTGGCATAAATTGCGAGAACGAGACGAAGGTGGCCTTCGAACGTGCCGGGTCGGACGCTGATTGTATTCACCTAACCGATCTCATGCGAAACCCGTCGGCGATACACGACTATCAGATTCTGGCGATTCCCGGCGGTTTCTCCTATGGCGATGACGTCGCGTCGGGCAAGATTTTCGCCAACCGCATGCGCCATAAGCTCGGTGCGGAATTACAACGCTTTGCTCAGGACGGCAAACTCGCTATCGGAATCTGCAACGGCTTTCAGGTTATGGTCAAGATGGGTCTACTTCCATTCTTTGAAGGTGAATTTACGCAGGAAGTCACGTTAACCCATAACGATTCGGATCGATTTGAGAATCGTTGGGTGCATCTCAAAAAAGATGTGACGACGAACTGCGTTTGGCTGAAGGACATTGAGTTGCTTGAATCACCCATTCGTCATGGGGAGGGTAAATTTATTCCCCGGGATGATGAGACCTTGCGTCGCTTGCAGGAGAACGGCCAGATCGCGTTGCGTTACGCCAATTCCGAGGGAATATCCTGCGATGGACAGTTTCCCGGCAACCCCAACGGTTCGGTGGACGATATTGCGGGAGTCTGTGATCCCTCTGGTCGTCTATTCGGCCTGATGCCCCATCCCGAGGCATTTCTCGATGCCACGAATCATCCAAGTTGGACACGCGAGACTTCTCTTGCGGATGAAGGAGCAGGTCTGCAACTGTTTCGCAACGCTGTGGAGTTCGCTGCGCGAGAACTACAGCTGGCCTAGGTCAATTCATCTCGAATCAGTTGGTAGATGCCGCCGAAGGAGCCATTACTACAACAAAGGATGATTTTCTGTTCGTCGGATGTCGCCTTGAAATGAGCCACAATCTCTTCTGGAGTGCCGGCATGCGCCGCTACGCCGTGCTCACACAGTCGTTCGACCATACCATCGCGGTCAAGAATCGTTTCGGGGGTGTACTTTTCCGGCCTGAAAATCGGGCCAACCCAAACTTCGTCCGCCTCGCTGAGGGATGCCTCGAGTTCGAACTGAAAAATATTGGTAGCCATCGTATTGGAGCGCGGATCGAAACACACGGTCACGCGTTTTCCGGGCCAGCGTCCCTTCACGGCACGAATCGTTTCCTCGATAGCTGTTGGATGGTGCGCAAAATCATCCAGAAAAAATATGTCGTTCCAGGTGTGAAAGTGTTCCAATCGCCGCCGAATACCGGAGAATGATGCCAAGGCGGCTTGTATCGCTTCAGGTGTAGCGTCGAACAGTGAGGCGGTGATGATGGCCACCAAACAATTCTTCATATTGTGTTCGCCATAAAGGGATGAAGTAAATGACCCCCAGAGTGCGCCGTCGTGATGCACGGTGCACTGCTGCACGCCATCGGCGTTCTTGATATCAGCGATTTTCCACTCTGCCGCGTCCGATACGCCGTAGGTATGCACCTGCGAGAAGGCATGGTCGCGCAGATTCATCACGCGCTCATCGTCCGCGCACAGAATGAGATGCCCCGAGCGCGGAATCTGGCGGAGCATACGCTGAAACGCGAGCTCGATAGCTTCAACGGATTCATAGATATCGGCGTGATCGTATTCCAACGAAGTGATTGCGGCGATCTCAGGGATGTAATGAAAAAATTTCGCCCGCTTATCGAAAAAGGCCGTGTCGTATTCATCGCCTTCAACGACAAAGGGAGCGCCGACTTCACCGATTGCCGCTGAATGGGTGAAATTAAGCGGCTGACCGCCAATGAGGTAACCGGGGTTCAAGCCGCACTCTTGCAAGACGTGGGCGGTGATCGAAGTGGTCGTAGTTTTCCCGTGTGTGCCGGTAATCACTACGGAACGCCGGTCGCGTAACAAGGCATCCTTCAGCCATTCGGGAAAACTGATGTAGTGCATTCCCCGTTCAAGGACTGCCTCCACCTCGTCGTTTCCGCGACTTAGCGCGTTGCCAATAACCACGACATCAGGATTCCAGTCCAGGTTGCTAGCGGCGTAGCCTTCGTAAATTGGGATACCCAATGCCTTGACCATCTCGGAAGTCGGGGGATAGAGCGGCATGTCACTTCCGCGGACCTCCCAGCCAGATTCCAGGGCCAGCCGTGCACCGGCGACCATACCCGTGCCGCCAACCCCCGAAAAATGGACCGATGGTTTGTGATCGGATGAAAGTATCATGTGACAATTGTCCCCCTGCCATTGAGCATACCCAATTCTGACCGCGACCGCAATTTCCGGTGTGCGGATGTATCCTATCTATATAATTTAGTATGATTGGGTTCCGCCTATAATGAGTTTGCGATAAATCACCCGCTGGTCGGGTCTGGAATATATTTCGATATGAATCTTCGTCCCCTAATTCTTCTCGTGTGCATGTTCGCTACGACGCTGGCATCCGCGCATCCGCTCGGCAACTTCTCCATCAATCAATACTGGTTGCTCGACCTGCGCGGTGAGGACTTCAAGGTCTTCTATCTATTGGATATCGCAGAAATCCCATCCTTCACTGAAATGGACCGTTTGGATACTGACCTGAATGATGAGATGAGTAAAGAGGAAATCGATGCCTATCTCGATCTGGTCGCGCCTGAACTGACCAACAAGATACTTTTTTCGATTGGGGATAAGACGTACCAACCCACTCTCGCGCGCAAAGCCGTCGAAATTTACGAAGGATCTGGCGGCATGCCCGTATTCAATATCTTCCTTGATATGACGATACCGGGATTCAAGTGGCCCGATGCGGATGCGAAAACAAGTATCGTATTTCGGTCCATGGTACACGAGAATGCCCAAGGTTATCGGGAGTCGGTCGTGCTGCTGGATGGACGTTATTCTGTGGATTACGGGCCCTACAAGGACGACGAAGAGCTTCGTTACATGCAACTCGTTATGAAGGACGAGCTGGATAACCCCTTGCTTCAGAGCTTCTACAACGTTTTTCGCGTGGATATCCACTCCGGCGATCCCGCCTCGCTAGGGGAAACATTCACGCGTCCGGATTTCGACTGGACCGCCACGGCCCGAGTCGACACGGAAGAACGCATCGTGCTCGCGCAGGGTGAAGAGGTCATCAACGGCGATACTTCCACAGCCCCCAATGAAGCAACGGCCATGGTGATCGCGCCAGCGCGCAGCATCGTAACTTCTCCTCGATCCGAAGGCATGCTCAGACAGATTACCGACATCATCCGCTCCGAGGAACCAACCACATTCATGATCGTTATGGCGATGATCATCGCGCTGGTGTTGGGCATGGGACACGCCTTTTCGCCGGGGCACGGCAAGACAGTGATGGCCGCCTATCTCATCGGAGAACGCGGCACTGTGCTGCATGCTGTCGCGTTGGGTATCATCGTGACCGTCGTTCACGTCTGGAGCGTCTTCTTGCTGGGCCTGATCATTCTGTATGCCGGGGAACAAGTGCAGGAGCAGACCCTGGTATTCTGGACGAGTCTGGCGTCCGGTACCATTATCATCGGAATCGGCCTGATGCTTTTCGTGCGGCGTTATCGGAGTTACATCCTCCAGCGATACGGCAGCCGGGCGCATAGTCACGACCACAGCCACGATCATCATCATGAACACGATCATGACCACGCACACTCGCATGACCACCACCATGGTCCGCATGGGCATTCCCACGTGATCGAAGGTGTAGACGGGAAACCGCCCACCTATTGGAATATTTTCTGGCTCGGTGTGTCCGGTGGAATCGTGCCGTGTCCAGCGGCGTTGATCGTGTTATTGCTGGCCATCAATCTAGGCCGATTACCGCTCGGATTACTGATGATCACGACTTTTAGCATCGGGCTCGCGACGGTCCTGGTAGCCATCGGTATCGCGGTCGTCAAAGCGTCTGGAGGCATTCGTGAGCGCATAGGACAACGCAGCCCAATTCTGTTGCTGCTTCCGGTGATTTCGTCCGTGCTCATTACCGGCCTCGGATGCATCATGGTCTTTATGACCCTGGTTCAGTTCAACTTTATCGTGTTGCCGGGTTAATCAGCATCGGGAGATAGTGACATGATAGCGGGCCGACTCAAAGAGATCCTCGTAACGGCATGGCGAAAATGGTCAGCCATTCAGGATAGCGAAGACGAAACATGGTCTGAAACACTCGGCGACCATTCCACGACAGCGGTTCAAACAGGGATGGAGGAACCCTGTTCGAAACCGTTATCGAGTGAATCGATTCCGACGTTGGACTCTCTTGTTGCGGAACGAAATCGAGAACGTGAAAAGCTTCTGCCTAAGAAACATGAAGAATCCCCTGAGTGATTAAATCTATTCGCGACCGTATCTAACATCTGGCACCTTCGTACCAATGGACATTGCTTCAGTCTGATTTGTGTTCGATGGAATTACCGTGCTGTACGTAAACCATCCCAGTAGAACAAGCGCGGTCACGGAAACCCACGCCACGACTTCCGGCGGAATCGTTATCGAGAAACGGGGTAGTTGAATCGCCGGTAATCGAAACGCGATACCTGCATGATCCTGGCGTACAGTAGTAGTTTTTTTCGTTGCTAGTTCCAATTCCGCGATCATGGATTCCGCTTCGATTCCCAGAAACGAACAACAGGAGCGCAGAAAGCCCACTGCAAAAATCCAATCGGGAAAATTGTCACGATCTGCAGATTCGAAGGCCAGGATAACGTCGGCGGGGATCGAAAGGTGGTCGGTGATATCCTGACGTGAAAACCCGAGCTGCTCTCGCTTGTTCTGCAATGTAATGCCTGGAAATACCACGCTTTGCTCCTTCGGAAATATTGAACTTTCCAGAGTACGGCATAAAACGTACCAGAAACCTTACAATTTCCCTAACATACTGAAAGCAATGGGGTTATATTAATTTTGTGATTTTTCGAATCACGTGATACGTCCACATTATTGTACATACCCGGGCACCATGTACATTCGTGTACGCTTATCCGTTGCTTAACTGGCAATAGGGTGCGAAATCGTCCGAATATATAAGAAATGCGAACTATGCTACACTGCAAAAATACCCGAACGAATGAAGGATACTGATTTTGGACAAGCTCATTAAAGTGTTGGAACCCGTATTGCGAATTGCAGAAATTCCGCTTGGATTAGCGGGTATTGCGCCGATCGGTTGGGTGAGGCTCGTAAATCTTGCCCTGGTACTTTTTGTCATCTACCTCTTTTTGAAGTGGTGCTATCGTAAACTCAGGTTCAAGTCAGGTTCAACGGCACTGGCGGACTCAGCAGACATCGACGCCTTACTCAGCAAAGACACCAATTTCAATGACACCCAGCACGCCCTGGGATTATTGAAGGCCAATTCGGATCAGCTCAAAAAAGGCAAACAATGGGATCAGCTTGGCAAGCTCTACGCGGAGGCGAACTCTCCCGCTGACGCGGCGCAGTATTATCTCAAAGCGAAAATGTATAAAGAGGCCGGCATGCAGCTCGCCCAGACGGGCAAGAGTGCACAGGCCGCAAAATTACTCCAGAAAGCCGGGGACTACGAGACCGCTGGTCTCTTTTACATGCAACACATGAAGTTTGCAAAGGCCGCCAAAGCCTTCGTCAAAGGGGGGCACTCTGCCTTGGCGGCGGACGCCTACGTTCAAGCCAAGAAACCCAAGCTGGCGGTGGAACAATTTATCAACTATTTTTCAGGCCCGAGAAACAGTCAAGAGCTTCAACTCCAAGCGGCCGAATCCTGCCTGAGCTTGTTGCGCGACGAGAAACTCGGCAAAAATGTGACCGATGATGATCGCCTCGTGTTATCGGCCTACGTTGCGGGCGTGTTGGAGCACGCCAAACGTTTTATGGAAGCAGCCGAATTGTTTCGCGAAGCGGGGGATGTCAGTCGAGCCGGTGAAATCTATGTGATGGCCGGAGACTTTGAAAAAGCCGCGGTGTGCATGAAGGCTGCAGGACGGGAGAAAGATGCATCGCTTCTGAGCGGTCGCTTTTTCGAAAAACAGGAACAATGGAAAGAGGCCGCAATGGCCTATGCGGGTGGTGGGGAATACGAAAAATCAGCGGATTGTTTCGTAAAGTGCAATGAACCCGTTCGTGCCGGGGAATTCTATGAAAAGGCTGGGGCTTTTACCCGCGCTGGGCATTCCTACGCGGCCGCGAAACGTTTCGACAAGGCCATCGAGGCCTTGCAGAAGGTTCCTGAGACGGACAAGAATTTCGATTTCTCCCGGGGCATCCTTGGTCGCTGCTTCTATGAGATGCACGACTACGCGCATAGCGCGGCGACGCTGGACAATCACCTCTTGAATCAGCGGATCGACCAAAAAAACATGGACTATTTTTACATGCTGGCACTCGCGTGGGAGCAGCTCGGGCAACTGAAGAAATCCAAAGATCTACTCCTCAAGATAAGCTCCGTGAGTGCGAAGTATCGTGATCTGGATACGCGCATCTCCAGCATCGATTCGCGTATATCGATCATCGAGTCCGAGTCGGGCATGCACAGTCGGGTTATGCACAATACGCCTGGACCCGATGCGATGAACATGGTCGCGAACACCCTAAAAGAACGCTACGACATTCAGACCGAACTGGGGCGTGGGGGAATGGGCGTGGTCTATCGCGCGCGCGACAAACAGCTTGATCGACAGGTCGCACTGAAATTCCTTGGTAATCTCGTGGACAACTCGGACGAATACCGCAAACGGTTTATTCGTGAAGCCCAGACCGCCGCAAAAATAACGCATCCCAATATCGTAGCGATTTTCGATATCTCGGCATCAGACGGGAAAGCCTATATTGCGATGGAGTACGTCGAGGGCGATAATTTGTACCAGTACGTTCAGAAGAAGGGTGTACTCGGCCCCCGTGACGCTATCGCGATCATGGGGCAGGCGTGTTCAGCCCTTGGGGCCATCCACGCCGTGGGAATTGTGCATCGCGACATCAAGCCGGACAATATTGTAGTCGCGTCCGATGGTATCGTGAAGCTGATGGATTTCGGGCTGGCGAAAGCCGACACGAATCGTATCACACAAGCCAATATGATCATGGGCACGCCGTCGTGCATGTCTCCCGAACTCGCAACGGGTAAAGAAGTCGACGGACGCACGGATATCTATGCGATGGGACTCGTGTTGTACGAAATGATGACCGGAAAGGTGGTCTTCGCCGATGGTGACGTGATGCAGCGACAGGTCAAAGAGATGCCGCCCCGATTAGACGAGTTAGTACCGGGCATTCCAGTCGGACTCGCGGATCTCGCCTATAAATGCATTCAAAAAGATCCGAATGCGCGCTACCAGACTGCTGCGGAGGTAATTGATGCCCTTAAGGCTGTTCAACTCGCCTGATCCAGCGCGCGTCGAATCGCATCTTGCCAACCCGCTGACAGCACCCCATCGTCCTCTACGGTAATTTTTCGCGCGTCCTCACCAGCATGCTCCAACCTGACGCGAACATGCTGTTTCGGCAATACCGTTCTGGCCCGTTCTGCCCATTCGATGAGACAAATTGCATCCGGCGCATCCAGGATATCTTCGTATCCCAAATCGTATAACTCCGCGGCCGTGGTCAAGCGATACAGATCGAGATGGTAGATGGTATGCGTGCCGTGGTACTCATTCACAAGCGTAAAGGTTGGACTATTCACCGGTTCTGCGACGCCGAAGCCTTCCCCAACGCCATGAACAAAACAAGTCTTGCCAGTGGCGAGATTGCCGAATAAGGCAACCACCGTTCCAGGCATCAGAAAATCCGCCAGCGCACGACCGATCGCTTGGGTCTGTTCAGGAGCCGTCGTTTCCAGCGCTAATTCTTGTGTGCTCACCGACATTTATAGGACCCGGAAGGGGTCTGCCTCCATAAACGCTGAAACCTTCACGCCGGGGCAGGTCTTCTTCAGGTGATCGCGAATCGCAGGCACGATCCATTTTTCCGTGCCGTGATGTCCCGCATCAATAAGATTCAATCCGGCATCGTAAGCATCAAGCGCATCGTGATACTTAATATCTCCGGTTACAAAAACATCTACATCTGAAGGTACACGCGGCGCACTGTCGCCACCCGCACCCCCCATGACCGCGATCTTTTTCACCTTCGCCTTACCTTTTCCGGTAACGCGAACGTGTTCTATTTTAAGACTCTTCTTCACGCGACCTGCGAAGGTATCAAGCGTTAGTGTTTTCGGGAGCTGCCCGATGAGTCCGAGTGCGTATCGATTATCCGTATTCTCAAGCTGCACCAGATCGTAAGCGACTTCTTCGTAAGGATGCGCAGTCCGCATGGCGCTGAGCACCTCGTTGACGACACTCGGCGATACGGTCGTCTCGAAACGCACTTCCGGTTCGGAGTTTAGGATTCTGCGTTTGCCCGTGTATGGAGACGCGGCATCTCCCGGCTTAAACGTGCCGGTACCTTCGCTATGAAATCCGCAGTGCGTGTACTCTCCAATAACTCCTGCGCCCGCATCGGCCGTGGCCTGTTGAATCGCAGTGAGGTGAGATCCCGGCACAAAAACGCTCAATTTGAGCAAATTGGCTTGGGGTACCGGGAACAATGGGGAGAGATTCGTGAGATCAAGACGATTGGCCAGAATATGGTTCACGCCTCCTTCAGCGACATCGAGATTTGTATGGGCCGCGTAGGTCGCTATACCCGACTCCACGATTTCGCAATAAAATGCTGGTTTCGGATCGTCACGACGCAGGGTGCTAACAGGCTCCCAAATAAGGGGATGGTGAGCCACGATCAGTTCCACTTTGGCCCGACGCGCCGCTTTCAAGGTATCCCTGTTAATCGTCAGTGCCGTCAGAACCTTCGATACCGATTGTTCCATTGCGCCCGTGGTCAAGCCGATCTTGTCCCACGAATACGCGAGTCCGGAAGGTGCCCACGACTCCATTGATTCGATTATGGCCCGCACCGTTGTACCCACAAATAAACCTCCTTCATTCGATTGGAGAGAGTGTACCGCATAAACTCCGTTTGAATCCAAAACGGGTGACGCGATACTATGGTGCGCTATCACTTAATAGTTGTGAATCCAGGGGGAATCTATGCCGAATACAACGCTTGTATCGTGGAATGTGAACGGGTTGCGCGCCGTACTGAAAAAGGGGTTTTCCGAATGGATGGAAGAGGCTCAGCCTGACATTGTGTGCTTACAGGAAAGCCGTGTGCTGCCGTCGGACCTCACCGATGCCCAGCGCGAACCGAAAGGTTATACCTCCATCTGGAATCCTGCGCAAAAGAAAGGGTACAGCGGGGTGGCTACGTATACCAAGCAGGAGCCACTTTCTGTAAAGACCCTTGGCAAGAAAGAATTCGATGATGAAGGCCGGGTGCAAGCCATCGAGTTCAAGAATTTCACGGTGGTGAACTGCTATTTCCCGAATAGTCAGCCAGAACGTAAACGTATCGAATACAAACTGAAATTTTGTGATTCCATCAAACGCTTCTGCAACAAACTCGTCAAATCCGGTCAGAATGTGATTCTCTGCGGCGACTACAACATTGCGCACACGGAGATAGACCTGGCGCGTCCCAAGAACAATCAGGAAAGCCCCGGTTATCTTCCCGAAGAGCGTGAGGCCATGACCAAGTTCCTCAAAGCCGGATACATTGACACGTTCCGGCATTTTAATCCCGATCCCGGTCATTATACGTGGTGGTCCTACCGCGCCAACGCCCGCGCGAACAACGTCGGGTGGCGGATTGATTACCATTGCGTCAATAAGGATTTCATTGATAGAGTGAAATACTCTGTTATCTATAGCGACGTGATGGGCTCGGATCATTGCCCACTCGCGGTGACCATAAAAGGTTAAGAATGAGTTCACAAGTCACAACAAAACGCGGCGACGATGGTGAAAGTCGGGCCATGAGCGGCGATCGCTATTCGAAAGCGCACCCCATTTTCGAAGCCTGCGGAAACTTGGATACTGTTCGCGCACGGACCGCTTCCCTCCGATTGCATTTGCTCGATGCCAATCGCGAAGATACCGTGCCGATAGCAGATTTCCTGTTTTGGTTATTGCATACCTATTTCGTGATAGGGTCCCACTGCAACGACCCCATGAATAAACATCCCGAATATCGGAATCGCGATCTCAGCAAGGAGAGCCTTGATCGTCTCGAGGCCTTTCAAGCCGATCTTGAGAAGGATGTTCCCTTGCCGAAGTTTTTTATTGTGGCCGCGTCAACGAATCTCGCTGCTGAATGTGACATTCTGTGCACCGATGTCCGTCAACTCGAACGAAGTATCGTTGCATTAAAAGAATCGATTCCAGAGTTTGATCTCACTGTCATTCTGCCCTTCGTGAATCGCCTGAGCGACACCTTGTTTATGCTGGCACGAAAATTTGAAGATGGAAATCACCAAGCGGTTGATTACGGCGTGTTGGATTAACTTGACAGTTCATTCTTGAACGGAGATGAAACGTGTATAAATGGTTTGCGGCGTGTTGCGTATTTGCAGCGGCACTGGTTCTGGGACAACTAAACGGCTTGGGCATGTATGCGGGCATCTTCAAGCAGATCGCATCAACCTGCTTCATCATGACCGCGTGGAGTGCAGGTGCAAAAGACAGTCGCTACGGAAAGCTGATTCTGGCCGGGCTGTGTTTTTCCTGGTGGGGGGATGCCTTCTTAATTAAGGGCGGAGACCTGTTCTTCCTGCTTGGACTGGTCAGCTTTTTGACTGCGCATGTCCTCTATAGCGTCGCCTTTTTTCTACACGGTGTCCGTTGGAACTGGGCCTTGGGAAGTTTAGTGGTCATTATTCCGCTAATTACGTGGATTATGTCTGGCATATTCCCCTCGGTTGGCGCAGACATGAAGATTCCCATTGCTGCCTATATTATGGTCATAACGATCATGGTAATGCTCGCGGTGGGAGCTACAGCACGTTCTGGAACAAGTTCAATCGTGATTGGTGCCGTATTCTTCTATTTTTCGGATATCTCGGTCGCGCGCGGTCAGTTTCTGGACACCGAATTTCCGGACTATGTTTGGGGACTTCCACTGTATTATCTGGGGCAACTCTTTCTCGCAGTGAGCATTACCAACTCAGAGCAGAATAAAGTCGAAGAAGTGAACGAAACTTGAGGTGAGATATGCGATAATCGGTTCTAGGTACTAGATTGGGCTTGTAGTAATTCTGGGTAGAGCAATTTATTGCGGTGGTCACCGTATTTATGCGAAAATTACCCAATTACAGGGGCTTTCTCGTCGAACCTGCATTACCAATTTGGAGAACAGGCATTGAAATACGCCATTATGTCCGATAACCATGCCAATCTGGAGGCAACCGTTGCCGCTCTGGATTACATCGATGCCATTGGCGTGGACCAGATCGTTAACCTTGGGGATATCGTTGGCTATAACGCCAATCCCAATGAATGCTGTGATCTCATGCGTGAACGAAATATCCCGACCGTCTGCGGCAACCACGACGCCGTGGCATGCGGTCTGGAAGAGCCTTGGGGGTTTAATCCCGTTGCCCTGTCCGCAGCCATGTGGACCCGTGAAGCGTTGCGCCCTGACAACCTGGAGTGGCTTCGCGGATTGCCGGACAATTTGAAAATCGGTCCCTTTCTGGCCGTGCACGGTTCACCCGTAAATCGCAACTCCTATCTTTTTGCGTGGGAAGATATTCTTCCGCACGTACCGTATGTTGAAAACAAAGAATCTCGGCTGTGCTTTTTTGGGCATACCCACAATCCGTGCGTATTCTCCAAAGATGGGGTCTATAGTCTGGACGACGACAATCGCTTTGAGCTCGGTGGCGACAAAATGTTTTTTGTGAATCCGGGATCGGTGGGCCAGCCTCGTGATGGAAATCCTCTTTGTGCATTCGGATTACTCGACACAGACACCATGGTATTTGAGCAAGTGCGCATAAATTACCCAGTGAAACAGGCAGCAGAGAAAGTGACCAATGCTGGACTTCCTGCTTTTCTGGCCGAACGTCTGTTTCTAGGGCGTTAACACTTCGTGATAGGTCTTTGGGCCATCCAACCATGAAAGCTGATTGATGCGACAAGCAACGCTCGAAAGAACGACCAATGAAACCAGTATATCCGTCTCGGTAAATCTGGACGGTACAGGAGAGTCCAATATCGATACCGGTATCGGATTCTTCGATCACATGCTGACGCACTTGGCCAAACACGGCCAATTCGACATTGACGTGAAAGCCAAGGGTGATCTTCAAATTGATGGACACCACACCGTTGAAGATGTCGGCATCTGTCTCGGACAAGCATTCCTGCAAGCGATCGGTGAACCCGTGGGCCTGCGCCGTTTCGGGCATGCCGTCGTGCCCATGGACGAAGCCCTCGCGGAAACCGCCATCGATTTTAGCGGCCGCCCCTATCTGGTATTCAGGGCCGACATTCCAAAAGTGCCGTTGGGAGATTTTGATGCCGAACTCGCCGAGGAATTTCTGCGCGCCTTCGCCATGAACGCCCGCATTACGTTGCACGTCATTTTGCGTTATGCGACCAATGTCCACCACAGCGTGGAAGTTATTTTTAAGTCCGTTGCACGAGCACTCGCTGAGGCACTTGAAGTTGACGAATCCAACACAAGCATTCCATCCACCAAAGGTGTTTTGGAAACTTAGGGTATCTGAACATGATTGTAATCATAGACTATGGCATGGGAAATCTTCGAAGCGCCCAGAAAGGCGTTGAGAAAGGCGGCCACGATGCAATCATTTCGGATTCGCCGGATGCATTGGAAGACGCTGACGGGATAATTCTGCCCGGAGTTGGCGCGTTCAAGGATTGTTTTGACGGGCTTTCCGAGCGCGGTTTCGTGAAGCCCCTCCTCAACACAACATCGGCTGGCACCCCGCTACTTGGAATTTGCGTAGGCATGCAGATGCTCTTTGAACACAGCGACGAAGGTGCAGGATCGCCGGGCTTGGGCATTCTACCGGGAAATGTAGTTCGATTCCCGGATTACTCCGAATCGGGCCTCAAAGTTCCGCACATGGGCTGGAATCGGCTTGACCTGCTCACCGATCGCCCATCCCCTCTCCTGAAGAATATAACCGTCGACCCATATGTCTATTTCGTGCACAGTTATTTTCCTGTACCGAGTTCGAGTGATGTGGTGTATGCTGAATCGACCTACGGTGTATCGTTTCCAGCCGTGGTGGGTCGTGGCAACGTGTTCGGAACCCAGTTCCATCCAGAAAAAAGCCAAGCCGAGGGGATCAATATCCTGGGTGCTTTTGGCGATTACGTACTAGAAGTAAAAGCCGTAGCTCAACCATAATATTTCAGGGAAAAATAACAGATGAGCAAACGATCCAACGTAGAAAAAGTCGTGGCGAAGATAGGCGATTTGCCTGCGATGCCGGATGTGGTTGTTGGCGTAATGAAACTCACAGAAGACCCCGACGTCTCGGTGGCTGAGGTAAGTGCGCTCATCGAAAAAGACCCGGCGTTGACCGCCAAATTGCTGAAGGTCAGCAACTCACCGTATTACGGGATGCGTCAGGTGGTGGGCACACTGAAACTGGCACTGGTCATCCTTGGTGTACGTGAAGTTCGCAATATCGTTGTGGGTATTTCGGTTGTAGAATCCCTGCGCGATTCCGCGACAGAACACTTGCTAGTGCGCGAAGGGCTATGGAGCCACTCAACCACGGTCGCTTCCTATTCGAAAAAAATTGCTACCCACATGGAGCTGAGCTTACAAGGCGAAGACTTCATCGCAGGATTGTTGCACGATATTGGCAAACTGGTCCTGTGGAAACAGATGCGTGACGAATATGCGGACGTGTACAACGCTGCGCGGGAACAGGGTATTCCACTTCACGAATTGGAATACGAGCAATTCGGATTCGACCACGCAGATGCCGCTTCCGCGATCGCCGAATCCTGG
>JAYGCN010000176.1:0-25599 GCA_046583315.1 Candidatus Hydrogenedentota bacterium | reverse complement strand
TGCTCGGCACCAAAACCGTCGTCAACGAATTCCTCGCGTACGAATCTATGGGCTCCATGCTCGAAGCAGGAAAGCTCAGTCCGCGCTCTATCACCATTCTCACCTACGCGCTGTGTGGATTTGCCAACCCCGGTAGTCTCGGTATCCTCATCGGCGGTCTCTCAGGACTCGTTCCCGAACGTCGCGGCGAAATTGCTGCGTTGGGGTTGAAATCACTCATCGCGGGAACGCTGGCTGTATTTATGACCGCGTGTATCGCCGGAATTTTGGGATAAGACCATGGCTGACGAAACTATCCCCTGCATATTAACCATCGCCGGCAGCGACAGTGGCGGCGGCGCAGGCATTCAGGCCGACCTAAAAACCTTCGCCGCGCTGAAGGGCCACGGAATGTCCGCCATCACTGCGCTGACTGCCCAGAATACTGAAGGCGTACACGCGGTTGAAGCGGTGTCGCCTGAATTCGTGCGACAACAGATCGAATGCGTCGTGTCCGACATCGGGGTGAGTGCTGTAAAGTCGGGCATGCTCGTCAATGCCGAAATTGTGCAGGTGGTTTCCGACTGCCTCGAAAAATCCAACATCACGGGTTACTTTTTGGACCCCGTAATTCGATCGGAGAGCGGCCAGGCCCTATTGGACGATGCCGGGCTCGACGCGATGAAGACACTTCTGTTTCCGAAGGCCCTCGTCATCACGCCGAACATCGCCGAAGCGGAGTTGTTAACCGGTATGACAATCACAACACAAGATGACATGGAAGCCGCCGCGATAAAACTGTTTGAGTATGGTTCAGGATTCGTTTTGGTGACCGGGGGACATCTGCTCGGCGGACAAGCCATCGACATCCTCTACGATGGCATCGGAACCTACCCCTTTGTGGCCGATAAACTCGATGCGCCAAACAACCACGGCACCGGCTGCACCTTCACTGCCGCGCTGACAGCCTACTACGCCAAAGGCTTCGAGTTAGGCGAAGCAATTGCGAAAGCCAAATACTTCGTTCATAATGCTCTGATTAACGGCCTCGATATCGGTAAAGGGCCGGGGCCAGTCAACCACTTTTGGAATCTCTAAACGATGGCACTACTCGACGACATAGTAAACGACGAAGCGACTCGCCAGGAATATTTCCCCGTGGTGAAGGACCGTATTTATATGGCCCATGCAGGCGTTTCAATTCTGCCCAAGGTGGCGGGGGATGCGATTCGGGATTTTGCCACGGCGTCGGAGTTGGACAATCAGGAGAGCGATGAGCATCTCGCGTTAGCCGAGGAAACCCGGGCTGTTGCCGCGGAATTGATCGGGGCGCAGGCATTGGAGATTGCGTTGTTGGGGCCGACTTCGGTGGGAATCAGTCTCGTCGCCAACGGGTTGGGTTGGAATCCCGACGATGAAGTCATCTCGTATGTCGAGGATTATCCCGCGAACGTTTATCCCTGGATGAACCTTGAGCCGAAGGGCGTGAAACACGTGCCGCTCAAAACAGAGTTGCCCGGAGTCATTACATGGGATCTTGTCGAAGGTGCGATCACGGAGAATACCCGCTTGGTCGCGCTGGCATCCTGCAACTTTCTGAGCGGATACCGGATCGATATCGATACCATCGGACGTAACCTTCGCGAGCGCGGCATTTTGTTTTTCCTGGACGGCATCCAGACGATCGGCGCGTTTCCGACGTCGATGGAGCACGTCGATTTCATGAGCGCCGATTCGCACAAATGGATGTTGGGCCCAGCGGCGGCGGGCATCTTCTACGTGCGCAAATCGCTGCAAAAAGAGCTCAATCCGACCTTACTGGGCGCCTACAACGTGGTCACGCCAGACTTCATCGCACAGGACAAAATACGGTACTATATAGGCGGTCGGCGTTTCGAGCCGGGCATGCTGAATTTGCCCGGAATTATTGGCATGAACGCGTCATTAAAGCTGATCCGGGACGTTGGGATCGATGCAATTTCGGAGCGACTGCTGCACTTGAGGCAGACGATCGTCGAGACCTTCAAGCCGTTCGGATATTCGCCTTATCTAGACGAAGTCGAACAGGAAGCACCGTGGAAGAGCGCGATTGTATCCCTGAGTCACCCTGACAAGGACCTGGGCGAACTATATCAGAAATTGAAGCAACATAAAGTATCGGTGTCGTACCGGAAGAATCGTGAAGGACAGCATTTCATTCGGTTGTCGCCCCATTTTTACAATACAGAAGAAGAAATTCACCGCGTCGCAGAGTTGATGCGTTAACCCTCGAAAGGAAGTACCCCCATGCACAATGTTTTACTTGTTGGATCCAATCGTACCCCCATCGGAGCCATGTCCGGAATCTATAGCTATACCTCCGCCGTCGATTTGGGCATCGCCACCGCCAACGAAGCCCTCGCCCGAAGCGGCGCGACCGCAGACCAGATCGACGAAGTCATTTACGGAAACGTGTTGCAAGCCGGGCAAGGTCAGAATCCCGCACGCCAGATCTCCATCGGCGCAGGCATCCCCGAAAGCGTCTCATCCTTCACCGTCAACAAAGTATGCGGCTCCGGCATGAAGGCACTCGAACTCGGCTGGCAATCCATCGCGCTCGAACGTGCGAATGTGATTCTTGCAGGCGGTACCGAAAACATGACACAAGCGCCTTACTTGCTTCCCTCCATGCGCAGCGGTGCGCGTCTCGGAGATGTGCAGGCGGTGGACAGCATGGTCGCGGACGGCCTTACCGATGTGTTTAATCAGTATCACATGGGCATCACTGCGGAGAATATCGCTGAACAGTTTTCCATCGGTCGCGATGAGCAAGACGAGTTTTCCCTGGGCAGTCAGTTGAAATGCGCGGCTGCACAAGAATCCGGAAAGTTTGATGACGAAATTGTTGCCGTAACCACGCTCAACCGCCGCAAAGAGGTCATCGTCGACACAGACGAATACCCCAAAGCGAATTCCTCCATCGAAGGACTCGCAAAATTGCGCGCGGCATTCAAAAAAGACGGCACAGTGACCGCCGCGAACGCCTCCGGCATCAACGACGGTTCCGCGTCCATGATCATCGTCGCTGAAGATGCCGTGCCAGATAATGTTGATGTCTCCAACGCGGTATATCTGCGCGACGTGCGGTCTAGCGGATGCAGTCCCACGACGATGGGACTCGGTCCGATTTCGTCCGTGCGGAAATTGCTCGAGCACAACAACCTCAGCATCGACGATATCGATCTCTGGGAACTCAACGAAGCCTTCGCAGTACAGTCTCTCGCGGTCGTTAAAGAATTGGGCATGAACGCGGATAAAGTGAACGTCAACGGAGGCGCGATTGCCCTCGGACACCCCATCGGCTGTAGCGGCGCGCGCATCGTGACCACCCTCATCCACGAACTCAAACGTCGCGGCGCACGCTACGGCATCGCGGCGATGTGCATAGGCGGCGGACAGGGTATAGGTTGCCTGATTGAAAATAAGTCCTGATGAACGCAAGGCGTGACAGGATGTAGGAGTCGCCCTTGTCCACAAAGCAGCAAATACCCGACCAGACGCAGAAGGGTGTGATCTGTGCGGTCGGCGCCTTCACGATATGGGGGCTGAACCCCATCTATTTCCGCATGATTCGGCAAGTGTCGGCGACTGAAATTATCGCCCATCGCGTGATTTGGATGATTATTCTGTTGTTGCTTGCGGTTACCTTCACGCGAAAATGGGGCGTTCTGAAGGGCTACCTCACGAATCGACGTCTCATGGGAATGATGGTCATCACCGCACTGCTGATTTCGACAAATTGGCTGGCGTTTACCTGGGCCGTGACCCATGATCGGGTGCTGCACACGAGCATGGGGTACTTTATCAACCCTATATGCAACGTTTTCCTCGGAATGGTGTTTCTAAGAGAGCGGTTGCGGCCCGGCCAGACAGTGTCTGTCGTTTTGGCGGGTATCGGCGTGGGATACATGATCATCCAGCACGGCAGTCTGCCCTGGATAGCCATCATTCTGCCGATTACCTTTGGCACCTACGGATTGCTCCGCAAACAGATTCAGATCGATTCATTTAATGGTTTGTTGATTGAGGCGATTATTTTGACCCCGATCGCGCTGGGATATCTCGTTTATCTCAGTACCCAAAGCGCCGTCGTTTTTCTGGAAGAAGGAACAGGCCTCAAATTACTGATTATGCTGAGTGGACCGATTACGATAGCCCCGCTGATGCTGTTTGCCGCAGGCGTGAAGCGTATTCCGCTGTCCACGATCGGGGTTTTCCAGTATATTGGACCCTCGCTGACCTTTTTGCTTGGCGTATTCGTCTTCAAGGAACCTTTCGACTCGGTCCAGCTCGTAACGTTTACATTTATATGGGTTTCCCTCATTATTTTCACCTTTGAAGGCCTGCGGCATAGCCGTAGAGAGTCGCAGGGCGATCCCGAACTAAGCTACAATACGAAATAGTCACATGGACAAGATCAACAGGAGACGCACGATGCGCCGATGGATTTGGATAGTAGGATGTATAGCAGTCGGGTTCGTCACGAGCCTCGCCTATGGACAAGATGCTCCGGATGCCAAAACAAAGGCCGAAGCACTTACAGGCGAAGTTGACGTTGAAGTGTTGATTCACAGCATCGACGTACCGGGCATCGAGAAAGAGCTGAAAATCGTCGAATTCGAAGCCCTCTCCATCGCGCGACTGACCAAGTATATGATTTTTCTTCCCGACGACTACGAAGAAACCGAAAAGAATTATCCGGTCCTGTACCTGCTGCATGGATTCTCTCAAAACTACACCGTGTGGCCGATGATGGGTGTCTCCGAATACCTCGATACCTTCAACGATATGATCATCGTGATGCCCGATGTCGGGAATTCGTGGTACATCAACTGGGCCGAAAATGATGGCAAAGAGCTGAACAACTGGGAAGACTTCATCATCTACGACATCATCCACAACGTCGATCAAACCTTCCGCACAATCGCTCAACGTTCCGGGCGCGCCATCAGCGGGCTCTCCATGGGTGGATACGGAGCCATGATTCTCGGATTGCGCCATCCCGACATGTTTTGCTCCATCGCCTCCCACAGCGGCGCCCTTGGGTATGCGCGAACGGCTCGCGAACGAATTGAGTCTGGACAACCCGTGCCGCGATCCGTTGCGTCGCCAGCGGACGACAATCCCAAAGATACGGACATACCCGAAATGATCTCTATTCCAGGATTCACACGTCAACACGAACGCTACCCCAATGGTGTCCCGTTTTTGACAGTGGAAGACTGCAATCAATACGATCCCTTCTTTCTGATTGAGAACATTCCCCCCAAATTGCTGCCGCACATTTACCTCGATTGCGGACTCGAAGACAATCTCATCGGCGTGTCTCAGGAATTCGCCATGTCGATGATGCAAAAAGGATTACCCTTCGCATTTGGTCAATCTCCCGGCGAGCACCGTCCCAGCTATTGGGGCCGTGAAGTGGCCACCTCCCTGGGCGTACAGCATGCGGTTATCGAGCGTAACGTAAAGTTCCTCGAACGCAAACAGGCCGAGCAATTGAAGCAAATGTTGATGGAACAGGTGGGCGAGGCTGAAGCGGCCGCAGGCGGTCATGAAGGTCATGGCGAACACGACCACAGCAACGTGCGCGAAGTCATTATTGATCCCTAATTCTGACCGAGTCGGAGGGTGAACATGAAACGTACCACCAATTGTATCGTTGCACTACTCATTCTCGCGTGGACGGCTTCTGCATTGGGTGCCTACCCGCCCGACATGCCCGGCTCGGAGGCTGAAGTATACAAAACGGTAAACGGATTCGACCTCAAGATCTATCGCTACACTCCCGAGACCAACGATGCCCCCAAACCAGCCATCGTATTCTTTTTCGGTGGCGGATGGCGCGGTGGTTCACCTGAACAATTCGCGGAACACGCAGAATATCTCGCCTCTCGCGGTATGGTTGCCTTCGTCGCCGACTACCGTGTGCTCAGTCGCAACGATGTACCCGCTGTGGAATGCGTCAAAGATGCCAAGGCTGCCGTGCGCTGGATTCGGCAAAACGCGAAACGTCTCGGTGTTGACCCGAAACGCATCGTGGCCAGTGGAGGTTCGGCGGGCGGACATCTCGCGGCCTGTACGGGCCTCGTACCAGAACTCGAGCATGACGACGAAGATCTATCCGTAAGTTCCCGACCCGACGCGCTCGTGTTATTCAATCCCGCGACCGTGCTCGCTTCGTATGAAGGCGTGCCGATGGACACCAAACGTGCGGCTTCATTGCGTAAACGGTTGGGCGTCGACAACGAAGCAATCTCGCCCATTCATCATGTGCAGCAAGGCAATCCACCCACGATTCTGTTTCACGGTACCGCTGATACCACCGTGCCCTTTGTAACCGCCTCGAAGTTTGCCGAGGCGATGAAGGCCGCCGGAAACGTCTGCGAACTCGCATCGTACGATGAACGCGCACACGGATTCTTCAACTGGAGCAAAGGAGACGGGTCCGATTACGTGGAATCCTGTCGACAGATGGACCGATTCCTCACAGAGCTCGGTTATCTCACGGGCGAACCGACCGTAACCGTCCCGACGTCTCAGTCCGATTCAGAATAAACCTCGAGTTTAGGATTCTTCGCGTTGAAATAGCTCTCGGTGTCTTTGAACCCGAACAACCAGATCGCGTAGATGCCCAACGGCGTACCCACCGGAAATTCGAACAAGATGAGCGCGCCCAATCCCATGGCCACCGGTAGCGCAAGACGCATGCGCAGGAACAGAGCGATTCCCACCAGCACATAGGGAAGCGAGCCGATGCCCAGGACCACGATCAGACCCTTCGCCATGCCCGGGTTTTCCGAAATCGTTTCAACACCGTAAAGGTTGTACGCCATCAACCCCGCGATCATGAGATGCAACACGCCGATCATGATATTCAACATCGCGACGATTCTTACGTGATTCTCTATACGATTGCTCACGAACCCCTCCGACTCAATACGACTTCGGCAGACCCAGTACGTGTTCGCCGATAAAGTTGAGTGCCATCTCTTGCGACACAGGTGCCAGTTTGTACAAACGCACTTCCCGCCACAGCCGTTCCACATGAAATTCTCTGGCATAACCCATACCGCCGTGCGTCTGGATCGCCGCGTCGCAGGCGTCGAAACCGGCAATGGCAGCCTCATGTTTCGCGATGTTGGCTTCCGCGCCACAGGGGTGTTCGTTGTCGTATAACCACGCGCCTTTCTCCACCATTAACTGAGCTGTGGCCAATTGAGAATACGCCTTGGCCAAGGGGAATTGTATGCCCTGATTCATGCCGATAGGGCGATTGAACACCACGCGTTCGTTGGCATACCTCACCGCCAGATCCAACGCCGCGCGTCCAATACCGATCGCTTCCGCAGCAACCAATAGTCTTTCAGTGTTCAGGCCGGAAATTAAATGATAAAAACCTTGCCCCTCTTCCCCAACCAGATCCGTCGCAGGTACACGCACCTCGTCCAGGAAGAGTTCATTCGAATCAACAGAATGTCGGCCCAGTTTATCGATCTCCCGTATTTCGATTCCCGGCGATTTCAAATCCAGAAGGAACAGCGACATCCCAAGTGTTTTCTTGTCCACCTCTTCATACGACGTTGTGCGCGCCAACAACAGCGTACGACTGGCGTTCTGCAGGTTCGACGACCATACCTTTCGCCCCGTAATGACATAGTCGTCGCCATCCCGTTCCGCGCGTGTCGTGATATGGGTCGTGTCGGTGCCCGCGTCAGGTTCCGTAATACTGAAACCCAGTTTGGTTTCCCCATTGGCGATTGAGGGAAGATACTTCTGTTTCTGATCGTCAGTGCCGTATTTGATGATCGGCATGGGCGGAAAAATCGAAAAGTGTATCGGGGAAGAACCGCTTGTGCCCGCTCCTGAGGCACAAATCTCATGGAGCAGAATGCAGGCTTCCGTCATGCCCAGGCCCGCCCCGCCGTATTCTTCCGGAATCGCAATTCCCAACCATCCGGCATCCGCGAAGGCCTGATAAAAATCGTGCGGATAGGTCTTCGTCTTGTCCCGCTCAAGCCAATAGTCCAAATCAAAGCCATCGGCCAGCTTGCGGACCTGTTCCCGGATCAGTTGTTGTTCTTCTGTATATTGAAAGTCCATGAAATTTCCTTCGCTTAGTCGTTTTCGCACCGCGAATCGCAAACACGCCTGCGTTTTTTTGTGGATTAAAACCATGATATATGCTACACCTTCCGTAGTCAAAATGAATACGTAGTGTTAAGGAGAAGGCAATGCTCGAAGCGAGCGTACAAAAAGAAGTCGATCACTTCATGGTCGGGCTCATCAAGCGTAACCAGGGACAGCCCGAGTTTCATCAGGCGGTACAGGAAGTCACCGAATCGATCATGGGCTACATGCTCGATAACCCCAAGTATCGGGAGGCCCGTATTCTCGAGCGGCTGACCGAACCGGATAGAATCATCACCTTTCGTGTCTCCTGGATGGACGACGAGGGCTGCTTCCGCGTCAATCGAGGTTATCGGGTTCAATGCAACAACGCCATCGGACCGTACAAAGGCGGACTTCGATTTCATCCTTCGGTGAACGAGAGCATCCTGAAATTTCTGGCTTTTGAACAAACCTTCAAGAACAGCCTGACGACCTTGCCAATGGGCGGCGCGAAAGGCGGCGCGAATTTCAATCCGAAAGGCAAGTCCGACAATGAAGTGATGCGCTTCTGCCAATCATTCATGACCGAGCTTGCCAAACATATCGGCAAAGATACCGACGTACCCGCGGGTGACATCGGCGTTGGTGCGCGTGAAATCGGTTTTCTGTTTGGCCAATACATGCGCATGATAAACGAGTTCACAGGCGCGCTGACCGGTAAAGGGCTCGAATACGGAGGTAGCAAGATTCGCAAAGAAGCCACGGGTTTCGGATGCGTCTACTTTGTCGAGGAAATGTTGCAGCGAGTCGGGGACGGAGTGGAAGGAAAAACCTGCGTCATCTCCGGCTCCGGAAACGTGGCGCAACATACCATCGAAAAATTACTCCATCTGGGGGGAATCCCGGTCACCGCCTCGGATTCAAGTGGATTCATACACGATCCCGGTGGAATCGATACGGAAAAGCTACTGTTCATCAGCGAACTGAAAAATGAGAGACGCGGTCGCATCAGCGAATACGCCGAGAAATACGGATGCGACTACCACGAAGGAAAGCGCCCCTGGGGCATCCCCTGCGACATTGCCTTCCCCTCAGCAACCCAGAATGAAATCAACGGCGAAGACGCGCAGATGCTGGTTGATCACGGGGTGAAAGTCGTTGCGGAAGGTGCCAATATGCCCACCATGATCGAAGGCGTACACATCTTCCAAAACGCGAAAATTATGTATGCGCCCAGCAAAGCGGCCAACGCAGGCGGCGTGACCGTTTCCGGACTCGAACAATCGCAAAATTCATTGCGCCTGTCATGGACTGCGGCCGAAGTGGACACCAAGCTGCAATCCATCATGAAAGAAATCCACGACCAATGCGTGCGCTACGGCGGTGGAGACGGCGAACACGTCGACTACGTAAAAGGCTCCAACCTCGCCGGATTTGTACGAGTAGCCGATGCCATGCTCGCCTACGGGGTGGTGTAGCTACTGAACGATCACCGGTTGCGGAGGGGGGGCGCCTTTTTTGCGAGTGGCCCATTGCGCGATGAATCCGGCCATCGATAGCACCGCCCAGCATGCGAGCACGAGGCCGCGTTCCTCCTTGATGGTGAAGGCGTGCGTGAGGTCGGTAATTTCAGGGGAGCCCGACAGGAAATACGCGCCGCCCGAAACGATGAGCCACGCGCCGAGTGTCGCGGTGGCCAGTTTCATGACCGGCTTCTCAATAAGGAGTGCCATCAGACCGCCCACGACACCCAGTCCCAGAATAGCCAGCGGAATCCAGGACTCCGGCCGCTCCGTCATGAAGTTGTGCGCGATGAGCGTCGCCCCGAGCAAACCAAGCGCGAAGATTCCCGTCTTGTAAAGAAAAAACAAAGCGAAGGCTCCCGAAATACCGCCGACGAGTGTCGCGATGGCTGTGGAGATGAGGTGAGCGTGGGTGGTCCAGTGAATCAACAATCCCGCAACGCCACCCGCAATGATGAACCCGGTCAGCCCGATGATAAACTTGAGTGTGCGGTATCCCAGGAAGCAATACCAAGCGCCAACGGCCATCACGCTGGCGACGACAAAGGTCACCTGATTGGCGTCGAGATTGCGCAGATCGATATCCTGAATGACTTCCATGAAACTCCCCCGGAAAGGCTTCCGATGAGGATCTTCGCTCTTCTGCGAATCGCTTGTCAACTTTGCGCCGAAAAAGCGGATAATTTTCTTGCGAACGCGGAATTTTTTCTCGAAAGATGCCGGGAGTCGAATTTTTTCGTAAGTCTTTTAGTAACAGTAGTTACGGCATAATGAGGACGTGCTATGCGCCGCGGAACACCGCTCGAAACGGCCCTGATTCGGGTCAAAATGTTGCGACGTGATTTCCCCTTATGCGATCATGTGCCCTCATTCAACCCGAGTATCCATTTCGATACGCGACAACAACCATCTTTTTTAGTGAACGCCCTTGGTGCATCCAACACCACGCTGGCATAGTTCCGGTTCCTTATTCAGGCTGCATACATGACCAATCCGACAGAAAACGATATACCCCCGGTACGCCCGTGGCTCGCGCGTTATGCCATGCTGCTCGTGCTCATGACGCTATTTTTGATTTTCATGGGCGGCCAGGTGAAAAGTCACGAAGCCGGTCTGGCCGTGCCCGATTGGCCGACCACTTACGGCGAAAACATGTTCACCTTCCACTACTCAAAATGGGTAGGCGGCATTTACCACGAACACGTGCATCGCCTCGTTGCATCCGGAATCGGCCTACTCACGACCGGTCTGCTGATCGGACTTTTTCTGCGCGAACCCCGCAAATGGGTGCGAAGCCTCGGGATGCTCGCGTTGGTCGCTGTCATTGCGCAGGGCTTGCTCGGCGGACTGACCGTCATCCTTTTACTACCCGCCTGGGTATCCGTTTCCCACGCCGTGTTGGCACAAACCTTCTTCATGATCACAATCCTGTTGGCTTACGCTCTCTCCAGAGAATGGCACGTACGCGAAGCGGAAGTCGCGCCAGCAGAATCGAGTCCCCTGTTCAAGCCGGCATTGATTATGACCGCCGTCGTGTTTACCCAGCTCATCCTCGGAGCAGTTATGCGTCATACCGAGTCCGGCCTGGCCCTGCCCGATTTCCCGCTGATGGCCGGGCAATGGATACCCTTTTTCACACAGTCTTCCGTGGATTGGGTCAACGAATGGCGGATAGACTACTCCTTCGAAACCGGCGTCGTTCTCGAAGACGTTACCCTTGCGCAGCTCTACGCGCATTTCATCCATCGCGTTGGTGCCATCGCGGTGTTCGTGGCCCTGATGATGTTCGCAAAACACGCCGGAGCCAATCGCGAAGCCTACCCGAAAGTCTGGAAGACCACCATCATGCTGATGATCCTGGTTACGGTGCAGATTGCTCTCGGAATCATCACCGTCTTGAGCCATCGTGTGCCGTTTATAACAAGTTTACACGTAGTAACCGGAGCGGCGACGCTCGGGGTGAGTTGGCTGGCCGTGTTGCGGTCCATGCCTCTGGATTTATGGCAAGAATCGTCGGTAACGCCCATTGAAAAATCGAGCGATGCCCTCGGCGACGCTGTGATAAAGTAGAACTTGAGCCGAATTAAAGGAAAATGTACCGTTGCAATCAAATAAGAATTCCTCATTAGTGCAGAAGGATCAATCTGTGCCCTTATCCGCTTACATAGAACTCACCAAACCGCGAATCGCCCTGATGGTCGTCGTCACGGCGGCCATCGGCTATTTTCTCGCCATGAGCCAACACGACGGTAGCGGCAGCATGCAGCTGTTTCTCGTCTCCATGCTAGGGATCGCGCTGGCCGGTGGCGGAGCCTCCGTGCTCAATCAGTACCTCGAGCGCGATGTCGACAGTAAAATGGAGCGCACCAAAAATCGCCCATTGGTGACCGGCATCATTTCACCTTCCGTAGCCCTCTATCTCGGCGTAGCCATGGCACTCGGTGGATGTTTTCTACTCGTTATCTACGTTAATTTACTGACCGCGTTTCTCGTACTTCAGAGCACCTTTCTCTATGTGCTCGTCTATACGCCCATGAAACGCCTGACTTGGTGGAACACCTCCGTCGGCGCTATCCCCGGAGCCATGCCTCCCTTAATGGGCTGGGCGGCCGCAACCAATACCCTTGATGCTGGCGCATGGATTCTCTTCGCGGTCATGTACATCTGGCAGCATCCCCACTTCTTCGCCATCGCGTGGATGTACCGCGACGATTACGAACGGGGGGGTCTCAAGATGCTCCCAGTCGTCAAACCGGACTGCAAGAATATGTCGGCCCAGGTAATCGGATTCAGCGTGTTGATGATTCCCGTGTCGCTCATCCCTACATTTATCGACATGTCCGGCTGGGTCTATTTTACGGGTGCCCTGATTCTGGGTTTAATCTTCCTGGCTTACGGCATCGCCTTCGTGCGTGATAAAAGTCAGGATACCGCACGGACGCTCATGCGCGTCTCACTGATTTATCTCCCCTTGTTACTGATCATCATCGCCATCGATTCGGTAATGCACTTGGGATAGCACTCCAATGATACAACGCGCATTCAGCAAGCGCAGTACGATAAAGGAAACAAGATGACTACTCGAACCTACGCAACAGTGATGACCGGCCTCTCTTTCATCGGTCTCGTCGCCATACTCGTGGCCATGTCACTGGTCGAAAACCAACGCGCCACGTCCGCACAACAGGTATCGGCACAAAGCCTCAACGGCGACGGACTTGATGTCTACGGCCACGTGACCGACTTCGCCATGGAAAATCAGTCGGGCAACGCGGTAACCCTCGAAGCCATGCAAGGAAAAATATGGGTAGCGGATTTTATATTCACCTCCTGCACCGGCATTTGCCCGATCATGAGCAAGAACATGGGCATTCTCCAGGAAGCCTTCGTGGATGTGCCCGACGTGCAACTGGTATCCATCTCCGTTGATCCGGATACCGATACGCACGAAGTATTAACCAAATACGGCGAACGCTTTGATGCGAACCCCGAGCAATGGCAGTTCTTGCGCGGAGATATGGATGCCGTACTCGAATTGGCCCGTGAAGGCATGTTCATTGGCTCCGGAGACGAGCCCGTCAATCACAGTTCCAAATTTGTGCTCGTCGATGGAAACGGAGACCTCCGCGGATTCTATACCGGCACCGAGTCCGAAGAAATCACTCGGCTTGTCGGCGATATTAACACCCTGCTGAGCGAATAGAAACACCCGCATAGTCACGAATCTCAGGACAAAAAACGGCCGACATTCCAGTTGAGAATGTCGGCCATTTTGTTTTCTTGGTGTTGCGACTAGAAAATACCGCGCGTATCCCGTTCATGGAGTGGCATCGCATCCGGCGAAACCTGAACATTGAGTCCAAGTAACTCTTCCGCACTCAGATTACGCAGGTTCTGTACCAACTCCAGGAAGCGACCGCTTTCTTCCGGTGTAATGATGTTGTCCGTCAGCGTCTTGAACTTTCCGACGTACTGCTCGCGCTGGAAAGGTCGCGCGCCATCAGAGTGGGCATTGGCCAAGGCCATTTCGTCGATCAGTTTCTTGCCATTCTTGAAAGTGATCTCGACTTTCGCGCCGAAGGCTTTCCGTTTCGGATCGGGATCGTGATAACGCGAGGTCCATTCGAGATCTTCGCAGGTCTCAATCTTGTGCCACAGAGTCACCGTGTCAGCACGCCCCGCGCGTTCCGGCGTGTAACTGTCCACATGGTGCCAGGCGCCGTCCTGCAGCGCGATCGTGAAAATATACATGATGCTGTGGTCCAGCGTCTCGCGACTCGCCTTCGGGTCCATCTTCTGCGGATCATTCGCCCCAGTCCCAATCACGTTATGCGTGTGATGACTCGTGTGAATCATGATGTGTTCAATGTCGTCGACGTTTTCGATTTTCTCACGCATCTTGAACGCCAGATCAATGAGTGCCTGCGCCTGATACTCGGCCGAGTGTTCCTTCGTATACGTATCCAGAATCGCGCGTTTACTTTCACCCGCTTCCGGCAACGGCACTTCATACGATCCATCCGGCCCGTCCAGCATCCACGCGATTACACTGTCCTCGCCTTCATAGATGGGAGACGGGGATTTCTCACCACGCATCGCACGGTCCACCGCTTCGATGGCCAGCTTGCCCGAATGCGCCGGCACGTAGGCCTTCCACGAAGAAATCTCACCCTTGCGCGATTGACGCGTGGAGAAGGACACATGAACGGCTTGATTCACCGACTGGAAAATCGTGTCCGTATCGAGACCCAGCAGGGTTCCGATGCCGGCGGCCTGACCCGGACACATGTGCGCGCAGTGGTCCTTCTTGAATTTATGCAGGCAAATGCCCTTAACCAAATTCACCTGCGTCTCGTAACCCGTCAGAATTCCCTTAATGAGGTCGAGCCCGCCTTTGCCAAGTTGCTGGGCCACCGCAAGAATGGGGGGGATGTTATCACCTGGATGCGAATACTCGGCAGCCAGAAAGGTGTCATGATAATCCAGCTCACGCACCGCCGTGCCATTGGCCCATGCGGCCCACGTCGCCTCGAAAAGTTGATCGTTGGGCATGCCGAACACGGTAGCGCCGGGTGTGCGCGGATGGGCCAGTGCCTGGGAGCGCGCATTGGCCACCGGAGTACGATTGACCGATGCAATGGCAACAGAAGCGTTATCAATAATGCGATTGATCACCATATCTTCGGCCGCTGAATCGATTGGCGTATCGTCCGAAGCCATTGTCGCTATTTTATGGGCAAATTGGTCTTCTTTCGCAAGGTTCTCACTGGAGGGATGAACCCGGATGGTATGTGTCTTCACGGTGCGCGGTCCTTGTGGTTAATGAGGGATAGTGGTGCAGAAAGCGAGTATTGTAGAGGAATACGGAAAGATTTGTCCAACCCGTGGCACATCGCTGAGCCGCAGGTATCCCGCTACCGCACCTTGCCCGTTACCGGATCATAGATCCAGTCTCCGCCAGGAAAGGGATAGGGAACCCCGTCGCGGTCTTCCCACGCCCATAACGTTTCCAGGCTGTCGGGATAAGTATTATGCGCTTCGAGATAGGTCTGAAGGTTGTTATTGATTCGATGCACAAGCCGATCTTTCCGTTGCCGCTGAATCGTCTCGTTTCGTACCTGCCCGTGCGCCTCGTCAATATAGTACTTCCCCTCCAGCGGATCCGAAGGCAACGCGTTCACCAATTCGGCATTCACGAGGGCCTGCAGCGAATTCGGAAACGTGCCGTTGGTCGATGCGTAATGCTCGGCCGCCAGATTCAGGGTGTCAAGATTCCTTTCGATGATGGCGATACGCAGCTGCGCCTCAGCAAGTGATCGCAACATCGGATCTTTGGCACGCGCCACCTTGTCCCGAAAGAACGCGACCGCTTCAGCGTGCATATTCTCCCGCTCGAGAAGTTTTTGCGAAAGCTCGAAATACATACTCCTGTATTCCGGTTCATGACGCTCGCCGACCAGATAGGCGTAGCGACTGGCCAGCAGATTCGCGTTCGGTTCCTCACGGCGATTCATCAGGTACACCGAATGCATCTCATAGGGGATCGTCCAGGAGTCCGGATTGTGATAGAAACCTTCCTTGAGCAATTTCATCGCTTCCTCATCCGAGCCGATGGCCGCCAACAATGAGCCTCCGTATCGGAAGGCATCCACATGATGAGGTGACAGCTTCGTCGTGGTAGTGACCATCTGCGCCAGCCAGGATCCTTTGACAGTTTGGTCAAGAAACTCCTCACCCACATACTGAACCGTCCGGTACCACATGAAATCAGCCACAATGTTGTCCAGCCCAGCCGTAAAATGACGCAACAGTTTGTCATTCGGAAAATACAACATCTCGTTGGCGGTCTGAGCATCATGCATGGTATCAATAGAATGTTGCAGCATGCCAAGAGTGGGTAACGCCGCGATCACCACCAATAATGGTGCGACGATTCGCATTCGTGAACGCTTGACTGCAGCAATCGGCGCATTCATTCCTAAACGTCCTTGTTCTCAAACGCGATCGTTGCCAGATAGAGGATGAGTCCGGTGTACAACGTGCCGTACCCGATGGTCCAAAAGACATATTGATGAGTCACTTCAATGCCGCTGGCATACTCCTGCCAGATATCGAAGTTAGACAGATTGGGCGTAACAAAATAGATGGCGCGCCCGATGGTCTCGGTAGAAGTTCCGCTTAGCTGAGACGGCAAGTCAATCAATATACCCGTCGCATGCCCGAAAAAATATCCTGCCAGCACGATAATGGCCCCCAGAATCGGGGAGGTCAACGCCGAAAGCATTACGGAGAAGGCCGTAATCAACAACAGCTTCCAATAGATCAGCACCACCGCTTCCAAAAACATGATGTCCACGGTGCCGCCCAACAGAACAATATAGATTGCTGCGAAGGTGGCCATGCACACCGTCGTCATGCCCACCAGCATGATCAGCCCCAAGTATTTACCCAAAATAAACTCCCGGCGATCAATGGGCCGACTCAATATCGTGTAGATCGTTCGTTTGTCGATTTCCTTGTAAATCAGATTCGTTCCGACGAACACGGCAATCAACGTGCCGAAGATTGAGATACTCGCCAACGAAATATCTTTGATAATCTTGAGTTCGTCACCGATGCTGACGTAGCCGAGAATTTTGGCCGCCAGAATCGAGAGAATTCCGAATACGAGCAACAAGTAGAGAACGCGATCCCGAATCGCCTCGCGATACGTATTCATGGCAATCGCGATCATCCTCATGACGATGCGCCCTCCTGTTCCCGCACAAAATAGTCTTCAAGCGTTTCCTTGATAGGAGTGATTTCAAGCACACGCCCGTTCTGGGCATAAATCGTGCTTACCGCAGCGTCCGTAGATTCCTGATTGGCAAAACCGAAGCGATGGCCGTCCTCGGTAGGGTGATCCAGTATTGCACGTTCAGCCAACTGGGCGACCAGCGACTCCGAAAGCCCCGTCGCAATCACATCCACACGGCTTGTCGCCCGGACCAAGAGATCGCTCAGCGCACCTTCCTTATGCAATTTCCCGTTTACCAACATCCCCACCCGATCACAGATCAGTTCCACATCGCCCAGAATATGCGAAGAAAAAAATACAGTTCGTTTCTCGTCCCGAAGCCGTGTGAGCAAATCCCGGATCATGTGGCGACCCATCGGGTCCAACCCGGACATCGGTTCATCGAGAATCAGCAGTTTTGGGTTGCCGGCCATAGCCACAGCAAACCCCAGCCGTTGCCGCATTCCCTTGGAGAACCCGCGAATGCGCTGATCCGCGATATCCTCAAGCGCGAGCAATTCCGACAGGAAATCCCAACGGATATTTCGGTCTTTCGCCGAGAGACCATCCAAGGTCGTGTAAAACTGGACGGTTTCCCGCGGGGTCAAGTACTCGTAGAAGTACGGACTCTCCGGAAGATAACCAATCAGCCGACGCGCGTTCTTTCGGCGCACATTCTCCCCGAAAATGGCCGCCTCACCGCCCCATTGGCGCACCAAGCCACACAGAATCTTGATGGTTGTCGTCTTTCCGGCACCGTTCCGGCCCAGAAACCCAAAAATTTCCCGCTCCCGAATCGACAAATCGAGTCCATCCAGGACCAGAGCACCAGTCATCCCCAGATGGGACCGATACTGTTTTGTCAATCCAGAGGTCTGAATGGCCAGTTCTGCCATCGTGTTGCGCCCCCTCATTGCGTTAACTTACTTACTGATATTGTACACATTAATAGCCTTTTTTCAAGTATTCGACGCAAATCTGTTTATTTCCGTGAAGCGTACCCTGCAAAAATAACTTGATTTGCCGTCTGCGGAACCTTACCCTAATGGGCTGGTAATGGTCAGTAATTGCGGGGGTTGCACATGAATGCATTTGGGAAAGAGATTCCAAATGATGCGATATGTATTTTTCCAGAAGGAACCACAAAAGGCGGCGCGTTGAATACCATGATCGATGCAATCTGCAATCTGGGCGTCGTGGGCAATCGGGAATCGTTTGAGAAAGCACTCTACGAGCGCGAATCCATCCGGAGCACCGGCTTCAAAGGTGTCGCCATACCCCACGTCCGTATCGACGAAATCTCCGAGCCTACCGTGGGCGTGGGAATCAGCAAATCCGGCATCGATTTCGATTCACTCGATAACGACACCGTGAGCATTATCGTGCTTTTCGCCATGCCATCCGGCTCGGACAAAGAATACTTGAGCTACCTGGCAAAGGCCATGATGGCCCTGCGCTCCGAAGGCTTCTGCGAAAAACTGCTCGAATGTACCACCAACGAAGAAGTCGTCGCCGTTCTGGCCGATCACGACTAGGCATGGATTATTCGCCATGAGCGAAGACACGCCCCCCCAGCATCCACGTCCCGACGATGAACCCTTAACCTTTGGATATCACCCTTTATGGGGCTTTGCCGGTGTTATTCTCGGTGTACTGGTTCTCCTCGCCATCGCCTATTTCGAATCGGCTTCCCTGCGCGGTAAACCCTTCGTCGGAGCCCTATACGCAGTCGGCGAGCCTCCCGAGTGGGGCAATCCCATTGAAATTCGTATGCGCCGCGTCCCCTTGGAGGCCTTTCCGCAGATAAATGATTTTATCGAAGAGCTTCAGGACACGAATCGGGGAGTTCAACCCGACGAAATTGATCGACTGATCGACGGGACCGGTATCCTTCGAACGGAGCGCATTATTTCCGCCCCGTTGACACCCGAACAACTCCGGCCACTGCTCGCCTCCGGAAGATTACCCATTCCGGGAGAAGCCGAATTGTTGGCCGGCATTCATGCGCGCCTCGAAGAGTTTTCTCTGGACGGACTGACCTTTAAAGTCGTGGGACGTCTCGCGCCCAGCGTGGCGGGTTTTCACTTCGCCTATTTGTTGCCTGCCCACGAATCCTGGTTACCCGTTTTCGAAGGACACCCCGATGCAGAAATCGGGTGGCTCGATCCGACCGGTCAGCAGACTCTCGCGGAGATGGAAGACCCCAAGGGCGCGATCGAAGACTACCGACTTTCCACACTCCAGGTTCCCATCCATCCGAAATACACAGCAGCAACCATCAGCGGCCTTATGCTCGTCGCCATATTTGGTCTGATGGCTCACCTTTCCGTATTTCGGATTCTCTACACGCGACGTTGCGGCCCCTTACGACCTGCCCTGCGGGTCTTTTTAACCTGGCCGAAAACCGTGATCGCCATGCACGCGTTCTTATACGGCGGCTTTTTCGTATCCATGCTGATCGCAACCCGTCTTCCTCTAATTCAGATGTGGCTGACCAACATGATTCAATACGAATTTAGTTCCGGCGGGCTCGGGTACGTGGGCGATGCCTATGCGTCGGGCAATGTTATGCGCGCGGCCTTAGCAACCTTTTTTAACAACTTCGTTCTTCAAACGCTAGGCATGACCGTGCTCGTATCGCTCGTTATCCCCGGTATCGGCATTCTCAAGACACTCCTCAGCTTCGTCTTGGTCGGCTTTGGCATGGTGCCCGTATGGAGCGGCACAACCGCCATGTTCACCTTCCATTCAATCACCATGACCCTCGAACTGGAAGCCTATATTTTCACCTGCGTATGCGTATTCTATTTCTGGGTCAATCTTACCATCGGAATCTTCAAGAATCAGTTCGGTCGCCGCTTGAAACAAAGTTGCCTGGCACTCATGAGCGGAACACTGCTGGCCGCGCTGATGCTCGCTTTGGCCGGATTGTACGAAGCCGCCACCCTCATCCTCGCACGCGGATAGAGCAAACCTCGATCTGTATCCGGTATACTGTCCCCCCAATCAATCAACCATCGGGTCGTATCATCTTGCCAGAACAACGCATCATATCGCTCATTGCCAGTGCCACGGAAATCGTCTGCGCGCTCGGATGTGAAGATAAACTCGTCGGCATTTCCCACGAGTGCGACTATCCAGAGTCCGTCAATCGATTGCCGCGCTGCACCGAGGCGAAATTTCAAGTCGAAGGGCTAAGCTGCGAAATCAACGAGCGGCTGCTCAGCATCGTTAAAGATGGACTCTCCGTGTACCGTGTATTCCCGGAACACCTCGACACGTTGAAGCCCGACGTCATCGTAACGCAATCCCATTGCGACGTCTGTGCGGTGAGTCTGAACGACGTCGAAGAAGCGCTGAAAGAACTCGTTACTTCGAAGCCCCGCGTCGTCTCACTCGAACCCAGCACACTCTCCGATATCTGGGCAAGCATCAAGCAGGTCGCTGAAGCACTGGAAGTCCCGGAAGCAGGTCAGCAATTGACTCAGGAATTTCGCGGGCGTATGGATGCGATTGCCGATCGGGCATCCACGCTCACCGCGAAGCCTAAGGTCGCCTGCATCGAATGGATTGATCCGCTCATGACCGCCGGCAACTGGATGCCCGAACTCGTGTCGATGGCCGGTGGGAAAGACCTCTTTGGAATTGCAGGCAAACACTCCCCCTGGCTTGAATGGCAGGATTTCGTGAATGCCGAACCCGACGTTGTGCTCGTATTCCCATGCGGCTGGGATCGAAACAAAGCGCGGACGGAACTCGTCGCCTTGGAAGAAAAACCAGAATGGGCGGAGCTGGATGCGGTCAAGAACAAGCAGGTCTACTTGATTGACGGTAATCAATACTGCAATCGACCCGGACCCCGTCTCGTGGAAACACTCGAGATTCTCGCCGAAATTTTTCATCCCGAGCAGTTCAATTTTGGGCACCAGGACATCGGCTGGTCGGTATACTGACGATTATGAGACGCGCAATCGCCATATTCGTCATTGTTGCCGCATTCGGCCTGAGTTTTTACGGCCAGCGTGCACTGAACCCGCCGACACAAACTGATACCCCACCGTCTTCCGAGGCGGGATATAGCCGTATTATTTCCTTGGCGCCCAGCATCACCGAAACCTTATACGCGCTGGACCTCGGAGACCGCGTTATCGGCGTAACCAATTTTTGCGATTTTCCGCCCGACGTACGATCGAAACCATCCGTAGGCGGAATCATAGACACCAATTACGAAGCGATCATGCATCTCCAGCCAGACGTGGTCGTGCTTTACCCTGTTCACCGTGACGCGCAAATACGCATCAAAGAACTCGGCATCAATACACTCACCGTGGACTGCCGAACCCTTGACGGCATCCTGGAATCCATACAAATCATCGGCACCGCCTGTCACGTGATCGATCGCTCCGAGGCGCTACTCGCCGATATGCACGCAGACATGCAGGCGATTCGTTCCAAGACCGAAGAATTACTCCGTCCCACAGTACTGATTTCGGCCGGTCGCGGCAAAGACGGTGGCACCCTCGGTGAAGTCTATGCCGCTGGAAAGGGTCAGTGGTATGACGACATTATCGAAATGGCTGGCGGCAAGAACGTCTTTACCGACGACACCATCCCCTTTCCAGCCGTCACCGGTGAAGGACTCGTTCGCCTGAATCCAGAGGTTATCGTGGAGATGGCCCCAAAAGATGCCCATCCGAATATCACGGCCGAAGCAATCATCAGCCAATGGGACGTGTTTCCAGATATCAACGCAGTGCAGACCGAGCGAATCTACGTTCTCGACGGTGATTACACAACGATCCCCGGTCCACGAATCGTTAGAATCGTCGAAGACCTCGCGCGCGTGTTGCATCCCGGCGCGGATTGGGGGCCGCATGAATGACGCCGTATACGCCATCGACGGACTCTGCGTATCCATCGCGAAACAACCGATACTGCATTCCCTGGGATTGACCATTGAGTCCGGCGCATGCACGGCGATCATCGGTCCCAACGGAGCCGGAAAAACGACGCTTCTGAAATGCCTCAACAGAATTCTGCAACCCGATGCCGGAAGCATTCAACTGCACGGACGCGCATTGAGCAGCTACTCCCAAAAAGACATCGCCCGCGAAGTGTCCTACGTGCCCCAGGCATCCGGTCTTGTGTTTTCCATGACCGTCTACAACTTTGTGATGCTTGGTCGCTATCCACACATGAGTCCCTTCTCCGCCATTACATCCGAAGATCGCGCTGCCGTAGAAGAGGCCCTCGAACAAGCACAAATTGCCGAATTTCGAGATCGTTCGCTGGATACCCTAAGCGGCGGCGAACGGCAGGCCGCTTACATCGCGGCAGCACTCGCTCAAGGCGGCAAAGTGTTGCTGATGGATGAGCCGACCACCTATCTCGACTACGGACATCAGGTCGATGTGCTCGGACTGATCCGCAGGCTTCATCGCGAGCAAAATCTCACCGTTGTGCTCGTCACCCACGACGTCAACCACGCCGTGCAGGTCAGCGATCACATCATCGCGCTAAAAGACGGCGCGATCACCTTTGACGGGACACCCGAAGCCCTGCTGGAGCCGGGCGCACTCGAGGCAATCTTCGAGACCTCATTCTCGCGACTGAATGACGCCGACCTAGCCCTGCCCGTCGTGATGCCAATGGAGGGCAAACCATGAAACCCCTCCCGAGCTTGGCCCTGTTCGCAATCCTGGCCCTCGTCGTGCTCATTACTGCACCCCTGATTGGCATGGAGTGGATTCCCCTGTCGAACGTCATCGATTCGACACACAATTCCGTCGATTACAACATCTTCTGGCGCATCCGCGTGCCCCGCGTACTCACCGCATTCCTGGCCGGCAGCGCACTCGCCGTAAGCGGCATGGTGTTCCAGGCCATGTTTCGAAACGCCCTTGCGACACCCTTCACCTTAGGCGTCGCAAGCGGGGCATCACTCGGCGCGGCCCTCTCCGTCACCTTCGGATTGACCGCCTCCTTCGCAGGCATCTCCGCGACCACCGTTATGGCATTCCTCGGTGCCAACATATCCATCGCGCTCGTCTACGGACTCACTCACATGCGCCGGGGTTTTTCCACCGCAACCATGCTGCTATCCGGCGTGGCCATCAGCTTCTTTTTCTCCAGTGTGATCCTGTTTCTGCAATATTCCGCCGAACTCTACAACTCCTTCCGCATGTTGCGCTGGGTCATGGGCGGATTGGGCCTCGTCGGATACGATTCCCTCCTAAGCATCATCCCCTTCGTCGTCACCGGCGTCGTCATGCTCCTCTACACCACCCACGAACTCAATCTGCTCGTGCTCGGAGACGACATCGCCATCAGTCGCGGCGTCGACGTGCTCAAAACAAAACGACTTCTCTTCTTCGTGACCTCCCTCATGGTCGGCAGCGTCGTCGCCGTATGCGGCCCCATCGGATTCATCGGCATGATGGTGCCCCACATGTGTCGACTCATGGGCGGCAACGATCACCGCTACCTCATCCCCGCATGCTTACTCTTCGGCGGCACCTTCCTCACCCTTTGCGACACCTTCGCCCGCACCGCACTCGCCCCCGCAGAATTACCCGTCGGCGTAGTCACCGCATTCCTCGGCGGACCCTTCTTCGTCATGCTCCTACTCCGCGGAAAAGAAGGCACGTCCTAAATCTTAAGCACTCCAACAAAGGAAACGCCTCCCGGGCTTTTTGCCTGGGAGGCGTTTCTGTGAGTGATTGGATTACCTTGCTGGTGATTATCCGCCGAGCAGTTGCAGGGCCGTCTGTGGAATGATATTGGCCTGCGCGAGAATCGAAGTACCCGAGCTCACTAAAATCTGATTCCGGGTAAACATTATCGTTTCACGAGCAATGTCCGCATCGCGAATAGAACTCTCCGCTGCCACCGCATTTTCTTCCATAATTTGTAGCGTCGAGATCGTGAACTCCAAGCGATTCTGAATGGCGCCAAGCACCGAACGTTGCGAATTGACAATGGTGAGCACGTCATCAATGTCCAGCAGTGCCTCACTTGCGCCCGCCTGCGTGGATATATCGGGAACGTTCCCCGAAGTCGAAAGTCCAAATAGTGTCAACGAATCTGCCGCTTGGTCGAAAACGAGCGTAATGATATTTAGAGCGTCAGGACCGACCTGCAAATCGATGTCAACCGCGTTCATCAATGGAAAGACGCCATTGAATTCTGTGAAGTCGGCAATCGAGTCCATCTGATCAAGTAACTGAGCGACTTCCAACTGGAGATCATCCCGGTTCTCTTGACTGTTCGTGCCGTTGGCCGATTGCACAGCCAATTCCCTGATACGTTGCAGAACGTTGATGGTTTCGCTGAGTGCCCCTTCAGCCGTCTGCACCAGACCGATACCGTCTTGTGCGTTACGCTGTGAAACGACCGCCGCACGGTGAACTGAGCGAAAGCCTTCAGCGATGGCCAAACCTGCCGCGTCGTCAGCCGCGCGATTGACACGCAATCCGCTGGACAAGCGTTCGAGGGATTTGTTCAGGGCGATCGTGGAGCGGCGAAGGATGCGCATGGTACGCAGGCCAGCGACATTGGTGTTGATCTTGAGACCCATAGGTAGGTACCTCCGTGTTGTCTTGAACCTCTGCGTCCGTGCATCGGTTGGCGCAATCATGTAAAGCCTGTGACCGCGTTGATAGAACTATCGGCAGGCCCCGCACGAGACTTTAGGAAATTTTGATGATTCTCTGATACCCCCTGCCCAGACACTTCTATCGATTGAATTCGCAAATCAGAGCTTGTTAGACTCTTCCATGGTTAATTGCCGGAAAAGCATGATTCTGGTTTTGGGGAATATGAATGAGCCTTGTTAACATACAGATTCCGGTATGGCTGGAAAACAGTCGGATATTCAGAACGCTTTTCGTAATACGAAAATCGTATTACGCGAGAACCCGGCGGGCGCGCCGAACCCATTACGCGCAATTCGGCGAAGATATTTCGATAGCTCGATTTTTTGATTATGGATATTCGGGTTTTTTCGTTGATGTCGGATGCTTCCATCCCAAAAAATATAGCAATACCTGGCAGCTCTATCAACGCGGATGGCGAGGAATAAACATCGATATCGACACCATCAAGATACAAGCCTTCGACCTGGTTAGGCCGCAGGACACGAATATCGCCTGCGCCATTTCCAATACAGAAGGAGAGTTCACCTATTATACGGATGGGTTCTATTCCCCCACGGTATCGTTGGACGAAGAGTTCGCAAAAGAGAACAAATACAGCAAAAACGAATACCGCCAGAAGAAAACGCTATGCAAAAAACTTACGGCTACCATTGACGATACTATGTACAAAGACAGACCGATCGACGTTCTTTCCGTTGACGCCGAAGCACGCGATTTGGACGTACTCGAGTCACTGGATTTTACGCGCTACGATCCGAAAATAGTCGCTGTGGAGACGCACATCGCATTGTTCAAAGATGTAGAAAAATCCCAGCTGTACAAGTTCCTTGAGTCCAAAGGTTACGACCTCGTGGGCTGGTGTGGATTTACGCTGCTCATGGCAAGCAGCTCCCATCAGCGCGCTCTAAAGGGTTGAACCTTCGGGCGTATCCCGAGGCAAGAAATTCTCGATGCCGAACCCCACAGTGCGGTTACGATCTCCTCTGTTGACATACGAAACACTGCAGGATAAACT
>JAYGCN010000141.1:0-22932 GCA_046583315.1 Candidatus Hydrogenedentota bacterium | reverse complement strand
TCGGCTTCATAACGTCTCTCCGTCTTTCATGTGCAACATCGTGTTGCGACTTAGTCTTGGTTTTCGTTCATCTGGGATAATGTGTAGGCATTGCGGGATCGGCGTCTAAGGAATGCGCTGACGATTCCCACGAGCGCGATCGCCGTGCTTGGTAAGCCGTAATTGATAAATTTCCACATGCGGCGTGTATCGGCATTGGGCATTTCAATCAGGCGGTCAACAAGTTTTTGTCCACGCACGTTGACCACGTCATCGCCCAATGTTACTGCATCGACACTGTTCAGGAATAGGTCGAGATTCCCAAACTGCAGGAATTGCTTGCGGAACATCTCCGAACACCCCAGCAAGATCAGCTTGCCCGGCGCTGGCGTAATCTCAGCAACCTCATCCGTTTCCACGATGGGTGTGGCAGGCGGCATTCCCAGTTGCGCTTCGGGCATGGGCCATGCCGGACGTTCCTGGTCGGCGAAGGCATCGGGGAACTGCCCTTCCACGAGCGCCATCAGCGGATAGCGCCCTTGCGTTTCGGCGGGTTCATCGAATACCGAAGCCGACAACTTTGGATCGTTTGGGGTGGTCCAGGATCGTTTTGAGGTAGTGATCAGCACCTTTGCTTCGAGATCGAGTTTGCCCAGTTTTTCTTCGTCGATTTCAAGCGCTGTTCCCCAGAGATAGAAGATGGCATTGAGACGACTCGTGATGGAAGTTTCTTCGTCCATCATTTCGTTGTTGATGAGCATATGCGTTTCAAGTGTCACCTGTTGCCCCATGCCCAGCGCACCGGCAAGCGGATTGTTGGCGGCCTGGATGGTCAGCGCGACATGGTTTACATCCATGAGCAATTCTTCGCTAACGCCGAGACCGTAGGCCTCAAGCAGCGGATTCATGTTCGGATTTTCTTCGCGGGAGTTGATTTGCGTGCCGCGTGCTGACGCGCTGTAGTTCCATTCGTAGGTTTGCACCGCCATCACCACCGATTTCCCGGACAGTAAGGCGCGGTTGATTTCCCAGCGCTGGCGTTCGTTGAATTCGCGCGGGTTGATGACCACGAGCGTATCGTATTCGTCCGGCAGCGAGCTCTCCGGCGTGAGATCGACCCGTATGACTTCGTATTTTTCGAAATCGAGAATCTGTTCAAGAATCTCGTAGGGATCGTCCGATTCCGGCACGGGTTGACCCATTTGCTCGTACATGCGGCGCAGATCGGGCGGGATATTGATGGCTTCCTTGGGGGCTACTAGCGCGACGATGGGTTTCTTTTCACGCGTGAGTTTGTAGATGGTGCTGACCAGCTGATATTCGAGATCTTGAAGACCCTGCGGAAGAATCGGGGGTAGAATTTCCTCTTTCTTGTCTTTGTAAGCAATCCCGATGCTCGAGTAGATCAGCTTATTCATGATTTGGTCGTCGCTCATGGCCTGTACGGTGAAAGGTTGAACCCCTTTTTCGAGAAGACGTTTTTCGATCACCTCTTCTTCGGTCTCATCTTCCTCTTCGCCGGTTTCAAGACCGTCGTCGATTTCCGTTGTGATGGCTTGAGAGGCTTCCAGGTTGATGACGGTGTATTCGATTTTGCCCTTCGAGGCCACGCTGAATTCCTCCAGCTTGTCCGTGATATCCTGCTGAAGGCTAGTCATACCCGTGGGCATGTCTTTCTTCGGCGAAATGTAGACTTTGACCTGGACCGGTGTGTCGATGGCGGACAGGATGTTTTTCGAGGCCTGGGACACAGTGAAAATTTTGTCTTCCGTCATGTCGAAACGCCCGAGGCTGGTATCGCTGACCAGCCAGTTGCCCATCAAGCCAATGGCCAAGGCAATGGTGACGGCTGTGGAGAAGATGACTTTGGCTCCGGCGCGGGATCGTCCATCAATGTAGAGGATGTTCAGGAACAGGAAAATGGCTGTCCATACCAGAAAGTAAACGATGTCCGCGACTTCTATCACGCCGCGAACGAAGGCGGTGTAATGTCCCGAGAGGCCTACGACTTCGTTGAGCAGGGTTCCCAGGCCGAGGCCCGGTATCGCATTATCCAGGTAGGCCGCAACTAAGGTATTGCCTAGCATGAAAATGGCGAAACAGGTGAGGAGCGTGACGATGAACGAGAGAATCTGGTCTTTGAAGAACCCGGAAAAGAAGATTCCTATAGACAGAAAATAGGCCCCCAACAACAGGGTGCCCAGATAGGAAGAGAATATTACACCCCCGTCTGGGTCGCCGAGTTGAGCGAGCATGATGGGAATCGTGGCCGTTGCGCTCAACGTGAGCAAGAAAAATACTAGGCTGGCCACGAATTTACCGATAACCAATTCCCAAGCTTTCATCGGGAAGGTTAGCAGCATTTCCCAGGTGTTTTCACTGCGTTCCTGGGCCCAGATACGCATGGTGATCGCGGCGATGAGGATGCTCAACATCATGGGAATGCTTGCGAAGTAGGGACGCATGTCGGCCACAGGAAACGAGAAAAAGGTCAGCATATATAGTACGACCGTAACGGCGACGAATACGATCATCACGATGTAGCCGATGGGCGAAGTGAAGTAGGCGTTTAACTCGCGTTTGGCGATGGTGAGTACGTTGTTCATACGACACCTCCTTTACCGGCATTCTCAGTAAGTGCGAGGAAGGTCTCTTCGAGGCTCAAGGGTTGGTCGATCAATTCTTTCAACTCCCAGTTGTTGGTGCGGGCGACTGCGCTGACTTCTTTCCACAGGGCCGAGTCCTGTGCGCCGAATACGGTAAAGGTTGCATAGCCGTCTTCCGCGTCGACGGATTCCACTTTGCTGGCCCCGGACACGTTGGACAGGGCGCGTTCAATTTCTTTGGCATCGCCTTTTACGCCGATTCGTACGCGGTCGAATTCAGAAGCATCCGCTTTCAGTTCGGCGACGGTACCATCGGCAATGAGATGACCGCGACTGACAATGACCACGCGATCGGCCGAGGCTTCAACTTCTTGCAGGATATGGGTAGAAAGCAGCACCGTTTTCCCGTGCGCGAGTTTACGAATGAGTTCGCGAATTTCGAGAATCTGGTGCGGATCCAGGCCGGAGGTCGGCTCATCAAGAATGATGACCTTGGGATCGTGAATCAATGCCTGGGCCAGTCCTGTGCGCTGCTTGTAGCCTTTGGATAACTCGCGAATGACTTTGCGGTACATCGGCGTGAGTGCACATTCTTCGAGCACGAGCTCGGTGCGTTCTTTCAGCAACGCCCCGCTGAGGCCCCGGGCTTTGCCGACGAAGTTCAGGTAGCTTCGTACTTCCATGTCCATGTATAAGGGAAGGGTCTCTGGCAAATAGCCGATATTGGCACGTGCTTCGAGGGGATTTTCCAACACATTGACACCATTTATTTCCGCCGTACCAGCCGTTGGATGCAGGTAGGTGGTCAAAATCTTCATCGTTGTCGATTTGCCGGCGCCGTTTGGCCCGAGCAGGGCTACGATCTCGCCGTCATCGACAGTAAACGATACATCCTGGAGCGCCTTGACGGGCCCATAGTGCATCGTCAATCCTTCTGCTTTAATCATTGTTCCATTCTCTCCATCGTTTTGCTGAAACCGGGCAATGCAAATTCGGATAATAGAGCACCGGGGGGCAAGAAAAGTGCCATTTCATCGATGCTCACAAAGCCAGCAATGGTACCATTTAGCCCTTTGTTAATCAACGGAATCGGGATCATAAGGGATTGTGTACTCCGACGGGTACCGGCCCAAACGGGGCAATTTGCCCTTTTCGAGGATGGCCGATTCGCTATTTGCCGCTGAGTTTCGCCACCAGTTTGCCGATCTGGCGGCGATTTTCATCATCCCACCATGAGATAAGGGTATCTCGGAAGGCCTCGTCCGGTTTGATAGCATCCAGGGCCGCCAATAATGGTTTGCGCACGCTCTGTTTTGCCAGACGCCAGGGGTTCTGAGGCAGATCGGTCCACTTTTTGAGTTTGGTTTCGGCCCAAATCATCAATTCCTCTTCCTTACACGTCTCGTCGACCAATCCGAATTCTTTGGCCTCTTCGGGTTGCAGCAGCAGGCCGTTGTAGAACATTTGCGAGGCTTTGTGGTTGCCGACGGTGAAGCGGGCCAATTCAACAATGAATTGCGGAACAACAATGCCTACTGGGACTTCGTTTAATCCGATGCGCGCCTTGCCGTAGGACATGATTCGGTGGTCGCAACACATCGCGAACACACAGCCACCCGCCGGGGCGTGACCGTTGATGGCGCAGATGAGCGGTTTCGGGAACGCGATCATGTTTCGCAGCAGGCGCAGGAAGGTCTCCCAGAAATGAGCGATTTCATCTTGCGAATATTCAAATAGATCCACCACGTCAAGTCCCCCGCAGAAGATGGAGCCGCTGGACGCGAGGATGACGCCGTCCACCGTATTACTGTCCGCGAGTTTTTGGAAGGCTTCCAGCATTTCGTTGACCATGGCCTGATTGATCGCGTGGCCTTTCGGGCGATCGAGTTTCAGTATGGCAATGTTGTCCTGGAAGGTAAGTTCGATCGTAGTCATGGCGGTCTACTCCATTTCGTTGTTCATAAAGTCGATGATGTTTTGCTGTAATTGTTCGTGGAAGGACGCGTTTTCTTTGCGATCGGTTCGTACTTCGATGATGGAAGAGGTCTCGCGACTTAGTGCCGCTTCGTAAGTCGCGTTGAAGTCGCTCATGGTCGTTGGGCAGTCGTAGGTGAGGTCAAATTGTTTCGCGGCGGATTTGAAGGTCATGGCGTGAGGGGTGCCGAAAAACTCCTCGACCAACTCGCCATGATCCGAGACGGGCAACATGGAAAAAATACCGCCGCCCTGATTGTTGATGACCACGAGCACAACCTTGTTGGTCTTCAGCAAGGCCAGTGAATTCAGGTCGTGCAACACCGCGAGATCGCCCAGAACCGCCGTAATCGACCCGTTTTCGCGGGCGATTCCTGCCGCAGTGGCGATATTGCCGTCGATACCGCTCGCCCCGCGATTGGTAAATACCGAAGCCACATACCCACCGGGATCGCCGAACATGTCCGCGTCGCGAATCGGCATGCTGTTGCCAAGAAACAGAGCATCGGTCTCCGTCTGTGTGATCGCGCGAACCACGCCCGGCTCGGTGATGTCGTTGCCCGAAAACCGTCCTGCGAGGAACGACCCGATGGTCTGAGAGGCCGTGATGAGGTTGTCGCGCCAGGTGGTGTCAATGTTGATTTCTTCTGTATACAACAAGGGTTGATGGTTCGAACAAATCGTGTACCGTTGTGTTGTGAGGTGCCCTGGATCAAGCCGTTCGTATCCTTGTGCAATTCGAATGTAGTGTTCGGGTGGATCAGATTCAAAAAGTGTTTGTAATCTTTTTGAAACAATTGGTCCGCCGATGTGGATAACGACATCAAGACTTTCAAGATGTGACTTCTGCTTTGTGATAAGAATGAGGTCTGCATGAGCAACCAAATTCTCTAGTTGGCCATCTAACCGCACGTGCGAGCCAATGTCGGCAACAACAGGCAACTCGTAAACCGTGGATAGTGCAATCGCAAATCCAAGTTCTTCGGGCATTACGGATTGACCGATTAGGAGTATCGCCCGCTTCGCCGATTGGAAGGCATCAAAATCGTAGTCTGGATTTCTCCCCTCATAGGGATAGCGTGTGAATGAGGTATCGCTGTCTTTCCATCGCTCCAAGGGTTCACAGTACCCCGAAATATCCACTCCATCCTCATCCGGCGCAAGCGGTTCTCGAAACGGACAGTCGATGTGTACAGGACCAGCGTTCGGGCCGGTAGCCATGAACACGGCATGGTCGAGAGTGGTGAGCAGTACATTCGGGGCTAGGGCAACGTCCGGGCAGGGTAAATTTACTTCGTGGCGCACGTATTCGCCGAAGATACCGGGTTGTTTGATGGTTTGGTTTGCGCCGCAATCGACGAGTTCGAAGGGGCGATCCGCGGTGAGCAGAATGAGCGGAATGTGTGTCTGGGAGGCTTCTACGACTGCGGGCAACAGGTTCGCCACCGCGCTGCCGGAGGTACACACGATGGCAACGGGTCTGTGGGATGCCTTGGCAATGCCGAGTGCGTGAAAGGCCAGCCCGCGTTCGTCGAAATGCACAACCGTTTCCAGTTCACGATGCTGAGCTGCGGCCCAGGTCAGCGGTGTCGAGCGCGATCCTGGCGCAATGCAGACGGTTTGTACGCCGAGCCGATGCAGTTCCTCCATCATGAGGGAAGTCCAGCAGTGATTGATATTCGGTGGCGTTGGGTTCATCCAGATTATTACTCGTCCAGTGGGAACAGGTTTTGAAAGTCGGTAATTTTGTTTTCGATTTCGGCCCATTCTTCTTCGGGATTGGACCCAGGCACGATGCCCGCACCAGTATACGCGGAAACGGAGTTGCCATGCACGAGCGCGGATCGAATGGCCACGGCGAACTCCACCGAGTCGTGACTGATCCAGCCGATGGGGCCTGCGTACCATCCGCGATCAAAGGATTCGAGATTGGAAATCCAGCGCAGGGCTTCTTCGCGTGGTGAGCCACCGACGGCGGGCGTCGGGTGAAGTTGTTGGAGCAATTCGGCATCGCAATCGGGATTTCGCAGGGTGCCCTCGATGGTGCACAGCAGATGCTGACAGTGCCGCAATTTGGTGATCGTCGGCTCCATAGTCGGATTCATCGATTCGCAAAATTCTTCGAGCAGCGAGGTGATGCGTTCGAGCACCAGGCCGTGTTCGCGACGATCTTTGTCGCTGTTCAACAGTTCCTGCCCGATGGCTGCGTCTTGTTCGCGGGTGATGCCGCGAGGTCGTGTCCCGGCGAGGGCTTCACTGACCAACGTCGAGCCATCCCGTCGATAGAGGCGTTCTGGCGATGCACCAATGAACGCCGTATCTGCGGATACCTGGAATCCGTAGTGATAGGAATTGCCCGTGTTGCGGCGTAATTCGGAAAGCAAGGCCATCGCATCAATCGCTTCGTCAAATTGAAATTCGCATTCCCGCGCCATCACCACTTTATCGACGACGCCCTGGCTGAACAGTGACAGCAAATGTTCAATCTGTGCCATCCAGGTATATTTTTCTGGACGATCCACGCGGCGTTGTGCGGCGCGTGCAATGCGTCGGCTACCGTTTTGTTCATCGGTTTTCAGCAAGGTCTGCATGTCTGCGGGCGGCCCGGTCTCTGTCGACCATTGACACGCGGCATAGTAGGCATCGCTGTCACGTCCGACTTCGATCTGCGGCATCACGAGTCGGTACTGCCCGAAGGCTGCCCACTTTTCCTCGGTGCTCTTATCAAAACTGAAGCCGCCGTAGAAGCGTTGATGGGGGTTGACTTCCGACAACACGGCGCGACAGGCGTCCAACACCTTCGGAATATCTTTTTCGTCCGGAGTTTCGTTACGCAGCAACAGCGCGTGGCCCAAGCCCGCGACTTCGAAGGAACCATCGCGGTTAGACCAATAGAATTTTTCTTCCGCGGCTTGCCGATTCACCCACGCGAGGATATCGCCGGGATCCATCTCGATTTGCACCCGTTGTATGGTTGAATCGGTCGCGGGATGTGCGCTGATTGCTTCGGTCAGACGCGTTGCCAGGATAATTGAATCAATCGGCGGCAATGACTCGCTGCGTGCATACGACGACATGGCTATGATTCCTTATCGCCGATGTACAAGGTTGCGATGCCAAAAGTCAGCGAGACCGCTTCGACATGCTTGAAACCGGCATCGCTCATCAGAGAGACGAAGGCATCGCCGTAGGGAAATGATTCGACCGTGGTATTCAGATAGCGGTAGGCTTGCGCGTCGCCAGAGATGATCGATCCGATGCGCGTGAGGATGTGGCGGAAGTAGAATAGATAGAAGGTGCGAATAAAAGCGTTTCCGGGAATGGAGAACTCGAGAATCATGCCGCGCCCACCCGGTTTCAATACACGGTGAATGTCGCGTAACGCCATGGGAACGTCGGGCACGTTGCGAATACCGAAGGACATCGTTGCCACATCAAAGGAATTGTCATTCAGCCCCATGAACATCGCGTTGCTGCGGATCAGTTGAAGATCCCCCTGAACTCCGAGATCGCGAATCTTGCGGCGTCCGCGTTCGAGCATGTCTGCGGACATATCGAGACCCACGCCCACGCCAATGCGTTTGCTGATGCGGTAGACATTAATGAGAACGTCCCCGGTACCCGTGGCTAGATCGAGCATGGCCAGCGAGTCACCCTTTGGCAGTCGTTTGATCATGCGCTTGCGCCAGGCGACATCCTGCCGAAAAGACAGCAGTCGATTCAGGAAGTCGTAACGCCGCGCGATGCGGTCAAACATCTGCCAGGAATCGGCTTCGGTGGGTTTTGGGCTGTCGATCGGGGCGGGACTCATGTCCGGTCTAAGTCTCTACTGTTCAAGGCCATAGGTGCCTCTGCGAGACACAGATGAGCATTATACCTTGTACACCGACACGATTGCAGTAGCCTGTCAAAACCCGCAGAATGAAGGAGTGGTCTGATATAGTGAGTCGACACGTACTGGAGGTGTTGCCATGCCCTATCGTAAGCTGGATCGACGTGACTTTCTGCAATCCTCTGCACTAGGGCTGGGCGCGGCGGCCGCGTTGGGCGCGGGAATTGATGTTGCAGCCGATGGTCTACCCGTAATCGCGAGTCGTAAGAGCTACGACGGGCCGCGAGTAATCATCATTCGATTCGGGGGCGGTGTTCGACGGCAGGAAACCATCGCGGACCCGAACAACACCTATTGCCCCTTCTTTCTTCATGAACTGACGAAACGCGGCACGTTGTTCACCAATATGGAGATTGGTCAGTTCGACGATATCCAGACGAGCCACGGCGAAGGCACGCTGTATATACTCACGGGCAAATATGAAAAGTATAAAGACTTCGAAGGGCGTTTTCTCGGAGGACGATTCGAAGCGAAAGTGCCGACGCTGTTCGAGTACATGCGCAAAAGTTATGACATTTCCGAACATGAGACTCTGATCATCAACGGGGAAGATCGCACCCAGGAAGAGTTTTACTCCTTCAGCAATCACCACCTCTTTGGCGCTTCGTTTCGTTCGGAAACCTTGAGTCTATATCGTTTCAAAATCCATTTGCTGCGACGACAGCTAGAGGCCGGCGCGTTCAAGGACAAGGAGCGTGAGAGGAAACAAAAGGAATTGGAAAAAATGGAGGCCCTGGATTACCGCCTCAAGGAAAATGGTACGCCCTCGCCGATTATGACTGATTTCTGGGATCGGTGGAAAGACTTCTATGGCGAAACCGGGTTCGTGAATCCGCGCGGGGATCGACTGCTGACCGAGTTATCTGTCCGCGCGATTCGTGAGTTGCGCCCGAAGCTGATGATGATCAACTACAACGATACGGACTACGTGCACTGGGGCAATCCGTCACACTATACGCGTGGCATCTCGATCATTGACGAAGGCATCCAGCGCATCGTGGATGCCGTGGACAATGACGAGGAATACCGTGACAACACGATTATCGCGATTGTCCCGGACTGCGGACGCGACAACAATCGTATGCTGCCCGTATCGTTCCAGCATCATTTTGGCACGAAATCTTCGCACGAAATCTTCGGACTGTTCATGGGGCCTGGAATCGCCAAAGGAAAAGTCATTACGGATCTCGTGGACCAGACCAGTGTGGCAGCTACTCTGGGCGGATGCATGAACCTTGCGACCGAACACGCTGAAGGTCCGGCCCTCGAACAGGTGTTTGCATAGTCATGCGTAGACTTAAAACGGTAGCGGGTTGGATATGGCGCGTGCTTCTGGGTGCGTTCATGGTGCAGTCTCCGTTGTTCGCTGTGCTCGCGGTGGGTTGGGTGTATCGCGCCATGCAACGGGCCGCGCTAAAATCCTGGTGGCGCATGAGTGATGAGCCACAGGCTGGCGGTACCTTTCGGGAAGCGACCGAAGAACAGGACTCGTTTCGTGGGCACGCCTATCTGCCCAATTGGATTACGGCTCAGGAACCAATCGCGGCGTGGAAAGCGCGGCAGGCGTCCTCATCCGGCTTTTGGGCAATCATGAAGAACACCGTATTTGCGACCTTTGGATCATTGGGACGCAATTTCAAAATTGGACTTCAAGGCTTGTTCAACATCGCTGTGCTGACCATTCTACCTGCAATGCTCTGGCAATTCGGCTGGTATTCCGGCTGGGACAACTCGTTTAATAAAGGATACGAGCAACACGACATCGGAATTCTAATCTCACTTATGGGAATTGCCATATTCATCGCCGTGATGTTTTATCTGCCGATGGCCCAAGCGCGACAGGCAATCACCGGAGAATGGCGCAGTTTCTATCAGTTTCGAATCGTATGGGCCATCGTCCGCACGCGCTCGATTTCGTGTTTGATTCTGGCCGCGCTCTACGGACTCGTTTCGCTTCCCGTCACTTTCTTCAAGATGCTACCTCTGTTTTTGGAGAACATTAATCCTGCCATCCTTGAGATGTCAGACCCGGAATTACTCGAATACATGAACGGTTATTTTTTCCGCGCAGGCATCGTTTTCTTCCTGGGGTACTGGCTTTTGCACGCCGTAGCGGCGCGGATCTACGCCAAAGGACTCATCGAAGCCGTAGCGCGCGAAAAAGTTTCCATCGACGATTTGAGCACTTGGGAACTGAACGCGCTCGTGCGACTGTCTCTCGTCCGGAACGACGCGGGCAACCAACGCCACATTGTCATTCGCATCGTGGACACCGTCACCAAACCCGCGCGTAAAATCGGAATCGTCACCGCGACGATTCTGCTCTGGTTCGGATTCGTCGCGCAGATCTACGTCTCCGAATTCCTCGTCTATCACCCCAAACGCGGCATGCTCAACCAACCCCTCATCCAACTCCCCTGGTATAATTACACGCCAAAACACCTGAACACTTCCAAAGAACCTACCGATTCCCACTTGAAGTTACGAAGTATCTGATCGTTTCTCTTTCGCTTCTTTTCTCTTTTTGTAAAGAGAAAAGAAGAGCGGTTCTGTGGTATGATTTGCGCTTTGATTCTTGCAATTCCCCCCTTGAAACGGAGTTATCATGGCCAAAGGCATTACATCCCGAGAACAGAATTATTCCCAGTGGTACATCGACATTGTGCTCAAGAGCGAAATGGCGGATTACTCGCCCGTGAAAGGGTGCATGGTCATTCGCCCTACGGGGTATGGGATTTGGGAGAATATCCAAAAGCATCTGGACCGCATGTTCAAGGAAACCGGTCACGTAAATGCCTATTTCCCGATTTTCATACCGGAAAGTTTCCTGAAAAAGGAAGCCGAGCACGTGGAAGGCTTTGCGCCGGAATGCGCGATGGTTACTCACGCGGGCGGCAAGGAACTCGAAGAACCTCTCGTGGTTCGCCCTACTTCGGAAACGATGGTCTGGTCGATGTACAAGAACTGGATTAACTCTTATCGTGATCTGCCGATTCTGATCAACCAGTGGGCCAACGTCGTTCGCTGGGAAATGCGCACGCGCTTATTTCTGCGCACGACCGAGTTCCTCTGGCAGGAAGGTCACACAGCTCACGCCACCAAAGAGGAAGCTATCGAAGAAACGGAGCGCATGGTCAATATCTACGCGAAGTTCGCCGAAGAATATCTCGCGATGCCCGTTATCGTCGGCACAAAAAGCGAACAGGAAAAGTTCGCAGGTGCGGTGGAAACACTGTCCATTGAAGCGATGATGCAGGACGGCAAGGCATTGCAAGCGGGCACGTCTCACTACCTCGGCCAGAATTTTGCCAAAGCCTTTGACGTGAAGTTTCAGGACGTCGACAAAGAACAAAAATACGTTTACGCCACGAGCTGGGGCGTATCCACTCGCCTCATCGGTGCGTTAATCATGTCTCACAGCGATGACAAGGGACTTGTGATTCCGCCCAAGCTGGCTCCCTTACCTGTCGTGTTCGTGCCCATCTGGCGTAGTGACGAAGAGATGGAACTGGTGCTGGAACGCGCACGCGAAATTACAGCGGACTGGGACATCCTTTTCTACAAGATTGATGATCGAGATAATCTGAAGCCCGGTCGCAAGTTTAACGAATGGGAGTTGAAAGGTATTCCGATTCGTATCGAAATCGGGCCGCGCGAATGCGAGAATAACGAAGTTGTTGTGGTACGTCGCGATACGGGCGAAAAAGTAGCCATGCCCATGGAAGACTTGCTGCCCAAACTCGAAGCACTGCTCGAAACCATCCAGGCCGACCTGCTGGCGAATGCCCAAAAGCGCATGGACGACAACACCCACGATGCCGACGACTTCAAAGAATACAAGAAGGCCGTCAAACAAGGCGGATTCTACCGCATTCACTGGTGCGGCCAGAACAAATGCGAGGACTATATCCAGGAACGCTCGAAATCCTCGATTCGTTGCATCCCCGACGGCGCGCCCGAAGAAGATGGCGTCTGTATCGTATGTGGCGAGCCCTCCAAACGCCGGGTAATCGCTGCGCAGGCGTACTAAATCGCCTGAAAGTCGATATTTTTGGGGTATGCATGTACACTGATAGAGACAGGCGCATCGCCACGAAGGATTGACCCATGAGCGACCCGATTTGGGAAACGATACGGCAGGAAGCGGAAGAAGAAACGAAGCGCGAGCCGATGCTGGCGGGCTTTCTCTACGCGACCATCATGAATCACAGTTCGCTGGAAGACGCGCTGAGTTTTCTGTTGTCCAGCAAGCTTGGCAGTTCGACGTTGCATGAAACGAGCATTCGCGACCTCATCGACGAGGCGTACAAGAACGACACCTCCATTGCGGACTCGATTCGCGAAGACATCTCTGCCGTATGCTCGCGCGACCCGGCCTGCTTGGGTTTTTCCAACATCTTGCTCTACTACAAAGGCTACCACGCCTTGCAAGCCTATCGTGCGGCACATTATTTCTGGAATCAGGATCGAAAATCGCTTGCGACATTCCTACAGAGCCGCATTTCGGAAGTCTTCGCCGCAGACATACACCCTGCCGCGAAAATCGGCCGCGGAATTCTCATTGACCATGCCACCAGTGTGGTGATTGGCGAGACCGCGGTCGTCGAAGACTATGTCTCCATGTTGCATGAGGTGACACTCGGGGGAACCGGTAAAGAATCCGGTGATCGCCATCCGAAAGTGCGTCGCGGCGTACTCATTTCGGCTGGAGCGAAGATTCTGGGCAATGTCGAAATCGGCCAGAACGCCAAGGTCGGTGCCGGTGCGGTCGTGCTCGAAGATGTTGCCCCCCACACCACCGTCGTAGGCGTTCCGGCCAAAGCGGTTGGGGTGCCTGAGGCTGCAACTCCGGCTCTCGAAATGAACCACCGAATCCAGTCCGATTTTGATATTTAATGCACCTGCGATGTGAATAAACCCGCTATCCCGCTTGTACTTCCTGTATGCGTTCAGTGTAATCTTGATTCATAGGAGACCTATGCGTGGAAGTCGTACTCGTCATACTCGTTATCATCGTGGGCATCTGCATTGCCATCGTTGCGGCACGCATGGAAGCCAAGCGGCGCGAGGCCTTTCGGGCGATCGCCAAACGACTGGGGCTGTCGTTCAAGCTGAAGGACAGCAGTATCGATAATCGCTACAAGTTCCTGGGCGAACTGCGCAAAGGCGATAATCGACACGGCACGATAGTGCTGTACGGCAACTACAAAGACTACGTGGTAGAAGCCTTTGAGTATCACTACGAGACGCATTCGACGGACTCGAAGGGTCGCCGGACCACGCATCACCATTACTCCAATCACTACGTTATCACTGAGTCCGACGAGAACGCGTCACTGCCCTACCCTGAGTTGCGCGTCTATCCAGAAACCTTTCTGTCCAAGATCGGTCAGGCCTTGGGCTACGACGACATCGATTTCGAGTCCATCGAGTTTTCAAAATCCTTCACCGTGCGCAGCAAGGAAAAACGGTTTGCCTACGATATATGCCATCCGCGGATGATGGAGTGGCTGCTGAACCGAAGAAAGACGATACTGGAAATCGAGGGACCGTACATCGCGATTTCATTTGGAAACAAGATGAATATCGACACGGTCGAATCGCGCCTGAACCAGCTAATTGAAATACGAGAGCTCTTTCCCGAATACTTGCTCAGCGACAACAACTAAGGGTTGAGGTGTCTATGGGTCCTGCTCTATTTATAGTGATTGCGATTATTCTTGTCCCGCTGATTTGGTCCATTGCGGCATACAACACGCTCATCCGGTACCGCAATCACGTGACCGAATCCTGGTCCGACGTGGACACCGAGCTCCAGCGTCGCTATGATCTGATTCCCAATCTCGTCTCAACGGTAAAAGGCTATGCGAAACATGAGCAATCCCTGTTGGAAGAAGTGACGAAGCTGCGTGGCGAAGCGCGAAACAATACGGGTACGCCCCAAAGTCAGGCGCGCTCCGAAAGCAGTTTTGTGTCCGCACTGAGTCGCCTTCTGGTCACCGTGGAGGGCTATCCCGATCTCAAAGCGAACAAGAATTTTTTGGCCTTGCAGGACGAGCTCACCAACACCGAAGATCGCATCCAGGTATCCCGGCGCTTCTACAACGGCAACGTGCGCGACATGAACAACAGAGTGCAGATGTTCCCGAGCAACATTGTGGCCAGCATGTTTGGTTTCGAAGAGTCCGAATTCTTCGAACTGCGCGACCCCGTCACCCGTGAAGCCCCGCAAGTGGACTAATTATTGGGGTCGCCTGACACGGTATTGTGAATATTCTGGTCCAATACACAGTCTTAATTTGCTAGAATACCGAAAACCGATCCAAACCGTTGTATTCGTGTGATGACAACGGAAAGATTTACCCTTGAACACTCCTCAAGACCAACAGGCCGAGTCCAGATCTCTAAGCGCCCTTGTTGCCAAGGCTCAGCAGGGGGACGTGGCTTCGTTCAAGGAATTGTATCAATTGCATGTCGGCCCGGTTTGTTCGGCTGCCAACGCATTAACCGAAAAAACCTCTGTTGCGGAACGACTGACGAAACTCATCTTCATTCGTGTCTGGGAAACGCTCGCCGAGGTCGATGCAGAAGCCGACTTTCGGATCTGGATGATTGAGTCTATGCAAGATGCCATCTGGGATCAGTTTCACGCCAAGAAAACATCAACCCCACGTTCGAAAAAAATATCATCGACAGAAATCGAGCGCGTAGTTACAGAATCATTTTCGAATCAGGACGATCCGATCGAGCCGAATCCAGCCCTGTGGCGGGCGATTCAGGCGCATATCGAAACGGAGGATATCGCACCCGTTGACCGGAAGAAACCCGAGCGTATTTTCAGATTTCGCTATGCCGCGCTGCTGGTGGTGATTCTCGTGATAGGCCAGATCGCGTATATGACCGAGGAGAGCCAACTTCCTTCTATTGGACTCGCCGCCACCCGCGGTTATGTTGGATCCTGAGCCGATTGTTGATGCGTCTATACCGATGGATGAAGCACCGACTCAGTTAGCCCCGGAAGTTCTGGAACTTCAGAATCAATACACCGAACTGAAGTCTGAACTCGTCGCCACTGTGGAAATCGACGAGGGCGAACACGACACAGACATTCAGGCCGACATAGAAGGTGATCTCGATCTTGTCGAAAAATCGATATCCGAAATCGTCGGCGCTCTCGGGGATGACCCCGAGAACGAATTACTTGAAGAAATGCTCGTGACCACCTACAAGAAGCAGATTAAGCTGGTAAAAAAATTCCTCTTGATGAGCGATTAGCTATCGCGCTACCAAGGTCGTCTCGTCTGCGGCATAGCGTTTGAGAATTTGCCTCGCGAAACAGGCAGGGCTGAAGGCCTATCCGTTACCTTTCGATACCCCGCCAATGAGCATGCATCTCTATTGGTACAAGAGTTCGGATGCTGACCCCGTCAATGCGTGGTTGCGCCAGCTAACGATGGATGTGGCGCATTCTCGTTGAAGAAATCTACCGTTTGACCCAACCCGCGCCGCGAACAATTTTGCCGGGGGTGGCGTTGGTGTGTTCGCCGTCTTTCAGAACCGGTACCCCATTGACGATGACGTGGTGCATGCCGACCGAATATTGATGTGGATTGTCAAAAGTCGCCTTGTCTCCCACCGTTTTCGGGTCGAACACAACGATGTCGGCGTAGTTTCCCTTCTTGAGCAATCCCCGATCCGTGATTCCGAGATTGGTTGCTGGAAGATGTGCCAGTTTCCGGACCGCTTCCTGCAGGGTAATCACTTTTTCCTCGCGCACATACTTACCCAGCAGTCGCGCGAAGTTTCCGTAGGCACGGGGATGCTGACTCGACTTTAGAAAATCGCCTTCCGATGCTGGTGCGCCGGCGTCCGACCCGAAACTCACCCACGGAATCGCGACCTGCCGCTTCACGTTCTCTTCGGACATCAAAAAGTACACCGTCGTCACGCGGCTACCATCTTCGATTACGAGGTCCATGGCCGTGTCCGCCGGATCGGTTCCGCGTTCACGGGCGACCTCGGCGAGTGTCCTGCCCGTGTACTTTTTCAAGTCAGGATTTTTGAAGCCAATAAGAATCAATTTGTCCGGGGATCCAGCGCCATAATAAAGATTCTCCCATTCGTCCGTCGGGTTGTTCATCTCTTTTTTGACGCGTTTGCGAATCTCGGGGTCTTTGAGGCGTCGCGCCCATTCCGTGTAGCCGCCCTCCTGCACCCACGGCGGCATTGAGGCATCCAATCCCGTTGCGCCAGCCGTGTAGTTGTACATATTCGCCGTGATGCGGAGTCCGCCTTTTTGCGCAGCCTCAACTTTCTCGATGACCGCGTCCAGTTTGCCCCAGTTATCCTTGCCCGCCATTTTCAGATGATAGATTTCCGCCGGAAGATTCGCCTCGCGCGCAATCGTGATCGTCTCGTCGATGGCTTCCATAATCCGGTTCGCCTCGCTACGCATGTGCACGATATACATGCCGCCAAATTCCGATGCGACTTTACACAATTCGACGAGTTCATCGGTCTTCGCGTAAAAAGCCGGGGCATAAATCAGCGCGGACGTAACGCCCATCGCACCTTCCTGCATCGCCACACGCACCTGATCTTTCATCGTATCCAATTCTTCTGGAGTCGGTGCGCGATCCTCGAAACCGATCACGTTCATGCGCACCGTTGAGGCACCGACGAACGAAGCCACGTTTGGCGCGATGCCACGGGTTTCCAGATGGTCCAGATATTCTCCGAGTGTATTCCACGGCATGTCATATTTATAATCGCCCTGCGCCGCTAGGGCATTGGCCTTGCGCTCTGGACTGATTGGGCCCATCGAAGCTTCCCCGAACACCTCCAGCGTGACCCCCTGCTTGATGTCGCTCATTCCCCTCGGATCCACAATCAGCGAAGTTGTCGCGTGGCTGAGCATGTTGATGAATCCCGGCGAAACGACCAGTCCTGTCGCGTCAATCTCGGTGTCGGCATTGTCTGAGGAGAGATTGCCGATTGCCGCAATGCGGTCGCCATTCACGGCGATATCCCCTTGCACGGGTTCACCGCCGGAGCCATCAATTAGGGTGCCGTTGCGAATCAACAGGTCGTAATTTGCGGCGAAGGCCTGCGACGTGCACAGGATAAGTAAACCAATCAGTGAGACGTGGAGTTGCTTCATCGGTACGCGCTCCTCAGATATCGGATAAGACCATCAAAAGAACACGATATCGAAGAACGCAGACGAAAACAAGATTGGTCACACCGGATCTAGTTCTGCGCCTCGTGATCCAGATGTATGCGAGATCCCGTCGCTTTACGTTGCCCCTGATATTTGCCGTTGTACGGATTTTTTACCGCCTGATCCGCTTCGGCAATCACCAATTGGCAGATGCGTCGTCCGGCCTCGATTCTCATCGGTGCGTTGTTGGCGTTGTAGAGTTCCAGCGTGATATGTCCTTCGAAACCCGGATCGACCCATCCCGCGTTTTGAATGAAGAGGCCCATTCGACCAATAGAGCTGCGTCCTTCAACGAAAGCGGTCAGATAATCCGGCAGTCCAATCACTTCTTCCGTGGTCCCCAACACGAATCCATGTGCAGGAATAATAAAAATATCCGATTCCACCTCTTCGTATTCCGGAGGTTCGGACATGGACAACACACCCGTGATTGCTTTCGGCACGAGAAAGGTCGATCCCAGGCGCAGATCAATGCTCGCCGGTTCGACCTGCTCGGGGTTCATGGGTTCGATGACGAGGTCACCGGACGCCAACAATTCTTCTATTTTGTGATCGGACAATATCATGGTATTCAAACATCCCTAAATGTGCAGCACCTTCGCGGGGGAAGCGGAATCTCACAGCAGATGCGTTTCAGCCCCCGGACTCAACGCCTCCGATCATAGCCCAACGATGAAGGCAAAACAAGTCAACGGGACTGCGAAAATTGAGCCAGCTACTTCTTGATTCGATATAGTTTCGAGATCGTCCGAATGACAATACTGTCATCCAGAATCGCCGGAGACGCCATGCACATTTCGCCCAAGCTGTTCGTATGCAACAGTTTGAATTCAGGCCCGGCTTCCAACACGTAGGTCTCGCCCTGTTCGCTCAGGCAGAAAATCTTGCCGTTGTAGGCCCACGGCGACACGGTGAAGGTCGACCGTCCTTTTTCCGCGACTTTCTTTTGCGTAAAAATAAGTTCGCCGGTCGCGGGGTCGTAACTTTCAATGGAACCCCGATCGAGCAGGCTGTAATACTGGCCGCGGTAAATCAGGGGAGAGGTATTGTAGTTCCCGGCGACAGGCTGGTACCACGCCACGAATTCGTTGCTCGTATCGTCGTCACCCAGCGTGATGTCGCCGCTGGCACCTGCTTTGATCGCGTATACGGGACGATGCTTGTCCATGAAATAGCCGGAATTGACGTACACCATATTGTTGTCCGATAGCGGCGTGGCGATACAGGCCCACGACATGCGCCCGTCCATTTCCCACAGCAAGTTCCCGTTCAGATCATACGAACGAATCCGGTTCTTGCCGTTCGTGACGATTTCCGTGCGCACGTCATTTTCCCACACATACGGCGTCGCCCAGCTGCTGACTTCATCGCGTTCCGTCTTCCACACCATGTCGCCCGTCTTGCAGTCGAAGGCCGCGATCCACGAGGATTCCATGTTGTCGTAAATCATGATGACCATGCCGTCATAGATAATTGGCGATCCCGCGGGACCCCAGTCGCTCAAGGTTTTCTGCGGCGTGATTTCATGTTTCCAGACTTCGTTGCCATCCATGTCAAAGACGAACAGGCCAACATCGCCGAACAGGAAATACACGCGCTCCCCGTCCGTGGCCGGCGTTTCAGATGCGTATGTGTTTTTCGGATGCCGACTCGTCGCAGGTTTGCCTTCATGTACACGACGCTCCCAGAGTTTTTCGCCCGTCTCCAAGTCGAAGCAATATGCGATCCACGCATGGTCAATATCCAACGGCACCGCGCGTCCGCGAGGGTTGTACAGTCCCGATTTCGGACGTTCCCAATCGCCCGCCGCGTCCACCGTCGTCAGGAATACCTTGTTGCCCCACACCACCGGACTCGACCACCCCAGGCCCGGAATTTCCGTCGCCCACGCCACATTTTCCGTCGTGCTCCATGTCTCCGGCAGATTCGGATTGTCCGCCACCTGCGGATTCGCCTCCGTACCCCGAAACTGCGGCCAGTTGCCTTCTGCGAAGGAAAACGAGGACACCGCCAAACACGCGATCAGCGCCGCATGCACAATAATCTTGTTCAATCCGATATAACGATTCATGGCTCCAACTCCTCCAAAAATTAACTCATAAACATCCCTATACCCTGCCCGAATTATCATAAGAATGCAAGCTGTCTAGCCCCGCACAGTTCTCCCTGACCATCAACGCGGATCTCAGCGCCAAATCCCGTCCAACTATACCCTGTGACAGATCGTATCATCGCTGTTACACCATCCCCGAATTGGGTTCTCTCAAAGTGTATACGACCGTTGTTTTGTTTGATTCGGGCTCAGAAAAAGCTATCATTGGCTTGACCTACGTGACCTGGTCCGAAGGACAATACGCCCAATCACTATGAAAGCCATTTTATGCTCCCAATACGGTTCCCCTGACCTTCTTCGTGCTGAAGAAGTAGAGAAACCTGTGCCACGCGACACCGAAGTACTCGTCCGCGTTCATGCCGCCACGGTCAACCGGACAGATTGCGCCATCATACGCGCGAAACCCTTCGTGATGCGATTTATCACTGGCCTGTTGAAGCCGAAAAATCCTATACTCGGAACCGAATTTGCGGGAGAAATAGTTGCGACGGGTAAAGAGGTTACTTCTTTCGAAGTGGGCGACAGAGTTTTCGGGTTTCATGACGAAGGTGTAGCGGCCTACGGCGAATACCTGTGCATCGAGCAAGACGATGCGCTCGCGATCATCCCCGAAAATAGTAGTTATGAACAGGCGGCTCCCGGCAGCGAAGGCGCGCATTACGCCGTCAATTTCATCAATAAGGTGACGATCGAAGCGGGACAAAAAGTGCTTGTAAACGGGGCCACAGGCGGAATTGGTTCTGCGGCGGTTCAATTGCTGAAGTATCATGGAGCCGAAGTAACGGCCGTGTGCAGTGGGGACCACAAGGAATTGGTCGAGTCACTGGGGGCTTGCAGGGTCATAGACTATTTGACGGAGGATTTCACACAGGATCATGAACGCTACAGTTTCGTCTTCGACACGGCGGGTAAGAGCACTTTTGGGCAATGTAAAGGTTTACTCGAGCCGGGCGGCGTTTACATTTCCTCGGAGCTTGGGCCTTGGATCCAGAATATCTTCCTCGCACTGCTGACCCCCTTGTTCGGCGGGAGAAAGGTAATATTCCCTTTCCCGGCCAACCGTAAAGGGAGCGTGTTGTTGATCCAGCAGTTGATCGAAGAGGGAAAGTTCAGGGCAGTGATCGATCAAACCTTTTCGTTGGACGATATTTCAGAGGCGTATCGGTATGTTGAAAAAGGGCAGAAGATCGGAAACGTGGTTATCACTATGAATGGTGTGCTCCCCGCTCCTTAATCGGCACCCTATCCCGACAAAGAAGGAGGTCTTCCCGCCGCCTTGATTCCCCGTCGCAAATCTGATTAACTTGGTTTCTGTCACCCCTTGCAAACCCCAACCATACTACGACACACTACAGCATGGGCATAGCAGCAAAACACATCATCGTCGCACTCGTCATTTCTTTCACCTGCACCTCCTGCGTAACCGTTGCTTTTTCGCTCATGGGTTATTCAGTACGTAAGATCGATGTGACGGAAGACACGCAATATCACCATTTCTACAAAATGGGTCAAGTCTACCGCCTTAGGACCGACTGTTATTTGGAGATTCAGACCGATGCCCCTCAACTTAAAAAGTCTCTAGAACTGATACCCGGAACCTTACCAGAAGATTTCGATTGGAAAAACGCTTACAACGTGCAGAAATGGTATCTGAATCTGCTGGAAGACAAACCCCAACCAAAGGGTCAGGTTGTAAAAGATACTGGATTTACGATTGTCGAATTTACGATGCTGAAATACAACCTTGGGGGCGACAAGGGATGGATTGTTGATCCAGTGGGCAAGATTCTGGATGGCCCGTACAGCGAAATTGAGTTTTATCTTGGAAACAATTTTATCTCGGAGATTGTATTGCTGAATGATGAGCGCGATATAGCATATAGGCCACGATCAGCTATCGAGCTTGTCGACCAAGGAATTGACCATGAGCGCAGTCACTCGTTGACCTGGAAGATAGAAACAGAAGATGGGAATAACCGATGAAAATGAAAAATCCCTCTCCATACAATTTCGATTACGATGAGAACAAAGTAAAGTCGTTTCCTTGCTACAGGAATAAGTATTTTTACTTGATGTTCTCGTTCCAATTGGGAATTGCCGTCTCTCTCATAATTGTCTACAAAGTTTCCTTTACCCTCCTCCATGGAAACTTGATAGGGGTTTCTTGCGTATTGTTCATATTGACTCTGGCCTACAGGAAAAGAGTTCAGGGCAGTTTTTCGAAAGTTTTCGAACGCTTTATGGAGCCATATCGACCTGATAATTGGACAAGAACCGAATAGGAGCATCGCCGCAGGGCGCGGAATCGAACAACCCCTGGCAGCACTCAGGTGAAGAGGCGGTTTTCGGTTTCTTCCTCTGCGTCTTTGCGTTAAAAAAGTAGTTCACCGTTCTAACCTCATCTTGATTCCCCGTCGCGAATCTGATTAACTTGGTTCCTGTTACGCGCTGCGGGGAACGATATGCTCTTCAATTCCTTCGAATTTGTCCTGTTTATAGCTCTGTTTTTTGCGGCTTGGCCTCTGCTCAAGCGGCATTCATCCTCGCGCTGGGGCTTCCTCGTCGCGGCCTCATTCTTCTTTTACGACTGGTGGGATTGGCGATTCCTCATTCTTATCCTCGCCAGCGGGTTCATCGATTTCTTTGCGGCACTGGCCATGACGCGCTGGCCGGACGCGAAACGATTCCTGCTCGGGCTGTCCATTCTCGGCAACGTCGGCATTCTCGGCACCTTCAATTATCTCGACTTTTTCATCGAATCGATCAACACCGTCGGCATGGCCGAGCCGATGCCGCTGACCCATCTCGTGCTGCCGATTGGCATCAGCTTCTACACTTTCCGGTCCATGAGTTACACGATTGACGTCTACCGCGGCAGATTTGTTGCCACAGCTCGCCGCGCCGCCCAAAGTCACCGAGCAGCAGCGTTGGGAAGGCACCACGCTCATCGTCTTCGGATTTTTTAAGAAAGTCGTTATCGCGGACAGTCTCGCCGAAACGGTCAACCGCGCCTTTTGGATGACCCAACCCATGGACTCCGCCGCCTACTGGTGGATCATCATGACGATGTTCGCGTTTCAGATTTACTGCGACTTCAGCGGGTACACGGATATCGCGCGTGGACTCGGCAAATGGATGGGCTACGAAT
>JAYGCN010000127.1:0-60615 GCA_046583315.1 Candidatus Hydrogenedentota bacterium | reverse complement strand
ACTTTCAGGAGTTGATTCCCTGTGGGATTCGAATCGCTACCGATGGATTCGGAAATGATCGGGTGTTGGAATTGCGACGAGACACGGAGTCAATCGGCCCTGTCTGGTACCGGTGTCATGATGCTCCGGTGTTTTTATTTCAGAGCAATGCACTATCGGAATTCATCATCGAAACATTCAAAATGTGTATGGATGATGGCCAAAGTTTGGTCAACGTCGTTCACGAAGAAAAAGTGTGCGACGTCTGGGAGAACGACCCCGGGCTTCTACGTGTAGCCGACTGCAAAGATTCGACCGATCCAATGCTACGAGACTTTGCGGCTTCGTTGGACGATGACCTATACGTCAGGGACCTGCGAAACGCGGCACCCGGCGATGGGTTTTCTTGGGGCAAGGCGATTGACTTTACGATCTATCGCCACGACGAACGACCGATCTATGCGTTCCGTCGAAAAAGGTCGTTACTGGATCGGATTCTAAAACGCAATCTCTAGGGGTGATTAACCGTCCGCGATATTCACTACAACTCCAGTATACGAATATCCCTGTACCACGCTTCACTGGGTTGGCCGCCGTGAATTTGCAGCGCGATGATGCCGGTGCGGGGGATGGAATCGTCGAGCTCCATGTAGTCCACCGTCAAAGTGCCGTTCAACCAAAGCCGTACACGCGGACCTTCACAGCGAATCACGTACTCGTTCCAATCTTCGTGACGGACCAATTTGGCGACCACCTCTTCATCCGCCTGCCCTATCACCTTGTTCCGGCGGGACTCGTCATACAGACATCCCCAAAATTGCTGCCCCATGTCGGCCTGATACCCGGACACTTCGTGATGATTCGGGATACGTTCCGTGCGAAATTGAATCCCCGCATTCGCATTTTCACCGAGCAACTTGAAGCTCACGTGCAACTCGAAATCGCCGTAAGACTTCGTCGTCGCAAGAAACTCGTTCCGAGAAATCCGTTCATCCAACGTTCCTCCAACAATGGCACCATCCTCAATACGGAAAACGTCGAGATCGCCCTCCCAGCCATAGAACGTTTTTCCGTCAAATAGTGGAATGAAATCGTCAGTAGACGAGAGCGACTGCGTTACGCAACCATTCCCGACAATCGCGATCAACAGCAAAGCAAAAAGTGGCCGCATCGGATTACTCCTGGTTCATGGTCGGCATTTCACCGGATAGCGCGCAACGGAAAATCTCCGCGTACTGTTCCTTCGTAAATTGTATCGGGTTCCCGCCAGCAGAAGGATCCTCAACCGCCATCGCGCCAATCCGTTCCGTCTCATCGTCCTGTATACTAATCTCCGCCAGCGTATGCTGAATGCCAACTTCCTCACGTAGCGCGAGCACCCAATCAATCAACCCCTCCAACCCGCCATCAATGCCCAGACAATTCGCCATATACGCCGCGTCATCACCAATCACCGACTCATTCGCGCGCAACACATAAGGCATCAGAATCGCATTCAGCAAGCCATGATGCGCGTTATACACCGCACCCAACGAATGCGCCAGCGCGTGCATGCCGCCAAGACCTCGCTGAAACGCCGTCGCGCCAGCCTGCGACGCCACCATCATCTGAGACCGCGCTTCAATGTTCGCGCCATCCGCAACCGCCGTCGGCAACCATTCCTTCACCAACCGCGAACCCTCCACCGCGATACCCCGCGCCATGGGATGATAAAACGGCGCAAAAAAAGCCTCGAGACAATGAGACAGCGCGTCCATGCCGACCGCCGCCGTAATATGCATAGGCAAACCGACCGTCAACTCCGGATCGGACAACGCGATCTCCGGCAACATGCACGGATGAAAAATGATCTTCTTCACATGCACCGATTCATCCGTTATCACGCTCGCGCGGCCGACTTCCGAACCCGTACCCGAGGTCGTCGGCACCGCGATCACCGGGCACAGACCCTCCAAATTCGCGCGTGTCCAATTATCACCAACATCTTCAAAATCCCAGAGCGGCAACGACTGATTGGCCATAAACGCGACCGCTTTACCCGCATCCAACGCACTCCCGCCGCCAAACGCGATCACCCCGTCGTGATTTCCCGCCGCAAAGACCGCGACACCACTCTCCACATTCGCGCCCGTCGGATTGCCGTTCACCTTACTATACAATCCGCAGGACAACCCCTCGGATTCGCAGTTGCTCAGCGCGCCAACAATCATTTCATGCGCCGCCAACCCTTCATCCGTCACCAACAACGGATTCTCCATACCCAACTCACGACACGTCGCCGCCAATTCCGCAATACGCCCCGCACCAAACCGAATATTCGTCGGGTAATTCCAATTTCCACTCAATGCACTCACGTTGAACTCCTAATCAATTTTCGTTCGATAATGAAATGATTTCGCGCGGGTCAACTGGTCGTATCCAAATCGCGACAACGACACGCCCCGACCCGTATCCTTCACGCCGGTCCATGCCAGCTCCGGATCGAGATAATCGCAACGATTCAAAAAGACCGTACCCGTCTCCACGCGATCACCCAGAGCCAGCGCAACATCCTCGTCCGCACTCCAGATGCTCGCCGTCAATCCCAGGTCGCTATCGTTCATCAACGCAATCGCCTCATCATCATTTCGCACCTTCATCACGCCCACGACCGGACCAAAACTTTCCTCACTCATCACCCGCATCGAATGGTCGACATCCACCAGTATATGCGGAGCCAAATACGGCGAATCGGCTTTATTTGCAACGAATCCAGCAGGATCCACCAACGATTTCGCACCAGCTCCCACGGCCTCATCAATCTGTCCACGTACGAAATCGGCAGCCGACGTACGCACCATCGGACCCAGGTTCGTCGAGTCGTCCAACGGATTACCAAGCGCGTATCCCTTCGTCAAGTCCACCATGCCATCCACGACGCGATCATAAACATCCGCGTGTACATAAACGCGTTCTATGCCGCAACAACTCTGTCCCGAATTAAAAAACGACCCATCCACCAGATTCTCAATCGTGTGATCCAGATTCGCATCCGGGCGCACATACGCCGGGTCCTTGCCGCCCAACTCCAAGCCCACAGGAATAAACCGTCCCGCCGCGGCCTGTTCGATTTGTGCGCCACCCGACACTGAACCCGTAAACGCGACACCACCTACAATCGGCGACTGGATAATCTCTGAAGTCTGTTCGCGAGAAAGATGCAGAACCTGAAAGAGTCCCTCTGGCAACCCCGCCTTGATACCCGCCTCCACCAAACGCTCCCCGCACAACGGCGTCTGATGCGAATGCTTCAACACAACCGCGTTACCCGCCATCAAGGCCGGCACAATACTATTCACCGCCGTCAACAGAGGATAATTCCACGGCGCTACCGTTAGCACCACACCCACCGGCGTGCGACGAATAAAACGCGTGAAACCCTCTTTCACAGGCAGCTGATAATCCGCAAGCGCATCGGCAGCAACATCGATCATGCAACGCGCACGTTCCTCAAAGCCCCGCACTTCGCCAGGACCATATTGAATCGGCCGCCCCATCTGCCACGCCAATTCCTCGGCATGTACGGCGCTCTTGGCAATAAACGCATCCACTAATGCGTTGCACAACGCCGCGCGATCGCCAATCGATACCGATTTCCAATCCCCGGCCGCCGCGCGAGCATCGCCAAGACATTTCTCAATACCCGGCGCATCCGCATAAGGCCGTTCCACATAAACCGATCCATCAACCGGAGATATACACGTCACCATAATGCATCCACTTTCTATTCGTATCAAAATTAAACAGGTTGAAACAAATAGTATAGCGAAAAATCACCCCACGTATCTCCCATCAGAAATACAAAGTATTTCTCGGCTTTCTTTGGTCTTACCTTTCTTGAAAGAAAGGTAAGAGCGGTTCACAAGTGTTGCCCGTCGGCGACCAACCGTTTTCGAAGGCTTTCATAGTCCACCTCCTGCACATCCACCTCGGCATCAATCGCAAACACCGCCGCTGTAGCCGCGCTTTGACCCAGCAACATAAACACCGGCTCCATACGAATCGAACCAAAGGCGATATGCGAACTCGACAGGCTCACCGGCACCAGCAGATTCCCGCATTCCTCCTGCTTCGGCGTGAGACTCCCGTACGCAATCCGATACGACCCCGCTTTCGGTTTCACGCCGATGTCCCCCTCATTCTGCACAAAACCATCCGCCTTGATGTACCGCTGTACATTGTGCGAATCCAGCGAATACGACCCCATACCCACCGGCTGCGGCACCCACCGCGTCCCCATCGTATTTTGTTCCGTCATCACGTATTCGCCCACCATGCGCCGCGCTTCACGTACATAAATCTGATGCGGCCAATTCCCGTTATCCACGAACTCGTCTTTCGCGAACCCCCACTTGCTCATCGCTACACGAACGTCTTTCGGCACACCCGGGTCGTTCGACATGAAATACAGCAGCCCCTGCTGATAGTTTCGATGTTCCTCCAAAATTTCCGCACGCCGTTCATAACTCGCATCCGGATAATCATAATTCATCCCTATGTTATCCGTGCTCATCGGCCCGTGATTATTCGTGTCCGTTTTGTGATTTGGAATCTCGTCGAACTTCTGAAAAGTCTCGCGCCACCCCGTCTTGAAAATCCGAGCCAGCAACGCGTACTGCGCAGAATCATACCCTTCCGGTTTCGGAAACGGCATCCGATTCGGCGCATGATTCGTCAGGCACATGCGATAACAATACGCCTGCACCTTATTGTCGCTCGCATATTTGTCACCCGGCGGCTCCGTCGAAATCCCCGGCAATACGCCACTCTCCGAGTCACCGGGAATCACATACGGCGACACATCCGTCTTGAAATGATGCCGATGATGCAATACCCCCACCTGCACGCCGTTCCACTCCTCGCCATACACCGCGCGGCCTTCACGCCCCACATGATACGACACCCCCGCCGCCGCCATCAGGTCGCCTTCGTAGGTCGCATCAATAAACATCTTCGCGCGATAGGTATTGCCGCTCAGCATCGTGATCGACGTGATGCGATTTCCATCTTTCGCAACACCCTTCTCGCGGTCCAACCATTCATCACGATGCACCGGGATTTTCAAGGCCCCGACCCACCCGTCAAAAATGCGCTCGGCCACATGCGGCTCGAAAATCCACATCGTCTCATCTTCATCCACGATGGCCTTCGTGCCCTGACCCCGATTCGTATACGACGCACGCTTCTGCCAGTTCCACGCACCTTCCGACTGATACGCCACCCACACCCGATGATAAAATTCCCGCGCCAGACCACCCACCGCCCCCGTATTACCCGAATCCGTAAACCCCAATCCGCCCGACGTCAATCCCCCAAGATGTTTATCCGGCCCGACAAGAATCACCGACTTCCCCATCGTCGCCGCCTGCACCGCCGCCACCACCCCCGAAGACGTGCCGCCATACACGACAACATCCGCAGAAAACTCATCCGCACTCGACAGGAGAGAAGAACCGCACAAGAAGATCAAAAAGGAAAGGAAGAATCGTTTCATAAACCGACTCTACCGAGTTGCGAATCGGCAGTCAACAGCGTGGTTTCTTGTCCTTCGTGTTCTTCGCGACCTTCGTGGTAAAAAAATTCTTGACAAATCATAGATACATCGCTAGTCTATGTATAGCTTAACAAGGTATCACGCGAAAGGAGCCCCAAAATGGACCCCAAACTACTCTCCGGCACTGTAGACATGCTGATTCTACAGGTCATTTTACCCGAATCCACCTACGGCTACCGCATCACCCAGGACGTACTCAAACGATCCGAAGGCTACTTCCAGCTCAAAGAAGGCAGCCTTTATCCCGCACTCCACCGCCTCGAGCGCGATGGACTGCTCGAAGCCCACTGGGACAAAGCCGAGACCGGACGTCGCCGAAAATACTACCGCATCACCGCCTCCGGCAAGAACGCCCTCGAAAAACGAAAAAACGAATGGCAAGAATTCAGCGTCGGTGTCAACGGCATCCTCGGAGTCCCAAACCGTGGACTGGTCTAACGACACTGAACAAGGATTCCCCCCGAAACGCCACAAGGAACCCCTCAGTCTGCGCCGGGATATCCTCGACGAACTCTCCGACCATCTCGCAATGGCCGCAGAACGCGAAGTCGATTCCGGAATAAACGACGACACTCAAATTCGCAAAAACATCCTCAACAAATTTGGCAACCCCGCCGCTATTGCGCGCAACTTGTGGTGGGACGCCATGAATGGAACCATCATGAAAGATTGGATTCAAATCATCGTCAACGTAGTACTCTGCCTCGGCGTCATGGCCTTCATGACCATCTTCTATCGAAACATGCAATCATCCAACACCGCACTGCTCGGCGCCATCAATCGTCTCAACACACCGCTCACCGAACAACAAGACCCCAAGGTAGAATTCATCCTGCACCGCGGCTCCGTCGATGGTCCTCTTGCCGAAGATATTCTTGTGAACATCGAAGGCGCATTCTTTAATGCCGAAACGTCCCACCTTCGCAGCCGCACCGACGACCAGGGGAGTTCCGAATTCGGCCCTATCGCAGCCGGAAATCATATCGCCAATCTCAAAGACCCCATATCGGGGCTGGTTTCCCGGCGAAGTTTCACCATCTACAAAGGCGACGGTACAAAAACGATTCATATCGCTGTGCCACCCGACACTCCGACACCAATAGACGCCCGTTCACCGTTCCCAAAAATTGAGGGCCTTGATGATCTGAAACTTCTCGCCACCCTGTCCACGTACTGGAATCACGAAGGAGAACACTGGTTCGAAGGCGATTTTGGACCTGTTTTAAGGGGTGCACGGCGCAGTCCCGACCGCAACAAGATGCTGATTACGAAGGATGGCGTATTTCAGGTGCAAGATGAGAAATTCGAAAATAAATACAAGGCAGGCGACCGATTAACAGAAGTTTATGGGAACCGCATCGAATTTGGCGTGGCATTTTTTGCATATACGCAAGATTCGGGAAATCAAGATGCCCCATGGATACAACTTCTTTCTGGCAGTGGCGACACACGTACCGATACCCGATTGAATGAAGAAGTATTATTCACGTCTGGCGATCCAATATCCCTCTCCCTCGAGCTCAACGACTCCCTGCTCGAAGCGCACAACTTCAACGGACGCGCGCTTCAGAATAGTCAGAACAATCTACCCTCTCAATTCTCGTGGTTTCCCGGTTACGTTACAAGCACCTACGGAGAACACGCGATTGAATCCGCCGCGTTGCTTGAAGCCGGCCGCACGCTCGAACAGCGCGACGGGAAAATCCGACTGCACTCAAAAGATTTCGATATTGCGCAAAAACGCGACTGGAACGGTTCCCTGAATGCCAAAGTCTTCTCCCTGAAAAATGCGCCAACGACGATACCCGAAGGATACAAACTATTGCTTGGAATATGGGGATTCCGTTCAAACATCAATACCATGGGTGTCTCGCTACAAGCCTTCCTCATGACCGATATCGATCCCTTTGATGATGAAGATTCCAAACTGGATTACGACGAGCCCGGTTACGATGCCACCAAACCAATATGGGCAAAATCCGCGGAGAAACTCGCCAGGCGATGGAGGGCAGGGGGTGCACTGATCGACCTGACTGATGCCTTCACCGAGAATCCAGATTTCAAGAATGCCAACGGAATCGTGTTCCGATGGAGCGGCACTTCCAACAATGAGATAAAATTCGTCTCGCCGGAAGAGTCACCAGCTGATCATCAACCCGTCTGGATTCTCCTGAAACCCTACCCAGAGCCTGCTACTCAGTAATTCGAATGGGAATCTCACGCGTTACGAAGGTTGTAAAAGCATCCGGCAGATCCAGCGTAAGGCCAATGAAAACGGACCCCGACGCATTCACATACACATTATCCGGATCGAGCACCTGCGCCGTCGCCGCAGAAACTGACAGCGCAACTAAAGCCATAAAATTCGAATGTTATGTCCTCATGAGATGTTTCATGACCGTGTTTTGTATCCTTCCGGATTGGCATCCGCAGGTGCCACGCCGATGCGCACACTCCCATTGATAGCCGTTAACGTCATCGCGCGATTGAGTGTCAGTTGCTCGTTCGATTCCGTGACCGCCGAATTCCCCACTAGGGTGATCGTGCCGCCATCAGACACCGATCGCACCCCCGTATCCAACAAATCAAAAGGATTGGCTGCATCACCCTTCATCAACCCGGACGCATCGAAATCCACCCGAATCGATGCGTTGTTCGTCGGAATTATCTTGTAGACGAAGCCGTTTGACTGCCCCGTGAATCCGCGGATCGTAAAATACAATTCACCCGAATCGTCCTCGCCGAACGACGAGATATTGCCCGTCTGCAACGGTGTCGCCCAATCCTGCACCAGCGACGCGCTCGTTCCATTCGACAACAATGTCTTGGCAATGCCCGACACATCAGCAAAAATATAATGACCCTCAATAAAAGGGATGTCCGCGCCCCGATAGGCATACCCACCAATCACCGCCAAACCGCCATCGTTCGCATGGTCATAACTGAATACCGGCTCGGTCAGCCCGCCCGGATCGCAGCCCGAACTCGGATTAAAACAAGCCGGCCCCTCCTTCAACCGCCACCCGTAATTCTCGCCGCCGTTGCTCGACCCCAGTTGATGATCAATTTCCTCCCAGATAAACTGCCCGACATCCGCAATGTAAAGGTCACCGTTCAACCGGTCAAAACTCATGCGATAGGGATTGCGCAAGCCATAAGACCAAATCTCCGGTAGCCCGCCCAGGTTCGGGTTACCCGGTGGAATGTCATAGTTCCTCCCGCCCGTTCCAGCACCTTCACCGTCCTCATCCACATCAATACGCAGGATCTTGCCCAACAGCGTGTTCAGATTCTGACCATTCCCGAAGGCTCCATGGGTATCGTTCGCGCCGCCGCCGTCGCCCGATGCAATGTAGAGATACGCTTTCAGGTCGCCCCTGGGCTCAAAGGCCAGCATGCCGCCGTTGTGATTCCACTGAGGTTGACCGTAGGACAGGATGACGACTTCAGAATCTGGATCGGCCGTAGTCGCTGTCAAAAAATCAGGCCCCCCAATCGCCGTGAAACGCGAGATGTGCGTAATGTCAACGTCGCCACTAACATGGCTAATGTAATTCAGGTAGAAATAACCGTTGACCGCGTAATTGGGATGAAACGCCAGACCAAGAAGCCCCTGCTCATTCTTTGTGTCGTCAACGCGCGAACTGATATCCAGAAAATCCGTTCCCAGAACTGTATTATCCGCAAGCGTAGTTATTTTGATCGTACCGGGCTGCTCAACGACAAAAATCCGGCTCGAATCGCCCGGTGGAGCTCCCACAAACACAGGAGTCGTCAGACCCGAAGCGATCTCCGTTCGACCCAACTCCACAGCGGCACCGTGGTATGCGAACCCTGCAAACCACGTCGCCACACAAACAGCCACTGTTACACGCACCATGCTCTTCATCGATTGAACACTCCATCTCTCCCATACTGGAGTCCTGATTCATAGAACCTCAGAAACGAAGGAATTATTCCGATACAGCCGAACGTCACTGATTCTAAACCGCTTGGCGATGCCTGTCAATAGCCTTTATGCCTCCCAGCAAACTACAACGCAAAAATCGTGTCCATCGGTTTCGACACCATATCCGTCAAATAATCGAGATCGCCGCCGGACACTTCCGCAGCAGCGTAGCCTTCGAAACCGATTTCATCAATGGCCGTCATCACCGCTTTCCAGTCGACATCGCCCTTCGTCAACGGCACGAAACTATTGTTGCCACGCTTGAAATCTTTCACATCCAGCCGCGCGATGCGATCACCCAGCGTTCGAATCCAATCTTCGGGATAGCCAAACTGCACCACGTTGCCGATATCGAACCAGAACTTCACATACTTGCTGTCAATCTCGTCAATAAACGCCGCAGCCTCGAGAGGACTCAGCAGAAACTTGTTCCAGACATTCTCAATACCAATCGTAATGTTCAGACGTTCCGCATCTTCCGCCAACCGCTTCGTGCGCTCCACCGCACGCGTCCACGCATCCTTATACTGCACCTGCGGATTCACCACCGCCGGCACCAGCAACACCATGTCCCCACCCAGTGCCTTCGCGTTCTCCATGCTCGTGCGCATGCCCTTCATCGTCTGCTCAAAAACTTCCGGGTCCGGATCACTCAGGGGCTTGCCCCAGTGCGTCGAGCAGATAATCCCGTCAATCGGGAAATCCAGTTTCTCCGACGCCTTTGCATATGCAGCGAGATCCTTGTCGCGAAAGATCGTGTCCGGTTCAACACTCTCAAAACCCGCCTTCTTCGCAATCTTGAGTCGATCATGAATACTCAACGGCTTGCCGTCTTTATCTTTGGACGTGATCATGCCCATCTTCAACGATTTGATCAGCTTGCGATCCGCTGCATGCGCATCAGACGTAAATCCCGCAACGGTGCCGGCAGCCGCAAGGGCAGAAGTCATCATAAATTGGCGTCGATTCATGGCGTTTGTTCCTTTGATTCGTTGTAAAATAAAGCCAATCTACATCCTACTGCACCGACCCTCGATTGCACAAGCATCCATTCCACCGGACGCCACGAAAGTGATACAATTTCTCCATTCACGAACCCCCGGAGTCCTCTATGCGCATCGCACGTCTAATCCTGTCCTTCCTTGTCCTCGCAACTCCTGCCTGGACTCAAACGCTTCACACCGAACCCGCGCGCAACACCAGCGACTGGCTCATCGACAATTCAAGCTACACAGCAGACGTCTACCAAGGTGAACATCCCGACGAAATCGCCCTGTCGAACGGCCTCATTCGCCGCACCTTTCGCATCGCACCCAACGCCGCAACCGTCGGCTTCGACAATCTCGTCACCGGCGAATCAATCCTGCGCGGCGTGAAACCCGAAGCCCTTGTCACCCTCGACGGCATTCTGTACGAAGTTGGCGGACTCAAAGGCCAACCCAACTACGCCTACCTCCTCCCCGAATGGCTCGACGACCTCACCGCAAACCCGGAGGCCTTCCAATTCACCGGCTACGAAGTCGGGCAACCCACCGAGCGCATGGCCTGGAAACGAGTTCGCCATCACGCACCCAACGCCGTCTGGCCACCGAAAGGGGTGTCATTGCGTATGGATTACCGCGCACCTGGCTTCGGGAAGCATAAAAATGTTCGCGTGTCCGTACAGTACGAACTCTACGACGGCATCCCCGTCATCAGTAAACGCATCACGGTGCATAACAGCAGCAAGAAACCCATCACGCTCAATTCCTTCACCAGCGAAATCCTCGCCGCCGTCGAATACGGGTCCGCCGTCGAAGCCCGCAAATTCATCGTGCCGCGACCCAACATCCACGTGGAAACCGATTACGCCTTCGCCAGTTTCAACACCAACGATGCGAACCATCACGTCGTGCATTGGGAGACCGACCCCGAGTATTCCAGCCAGGTAAACTACCTCCGCCTGACACCCTGTCTTCTCAACGTACGCCCCGAAATCGGCCCTGAACAAACCATCGCACCCGGCGACTCCTTCGACTCTTTCTACACCTTCGTCATGCCGCAGGACAGCTATGATCGCGAACGCATGGGCCTCGCGCAGAAACGCATCTACCGAACGCTTGCTCCCTGGAGCACAGAGAACCCATTAATGATGCACGCGCGTTTCTCCGATTGGGAACGCCTGAAAGTCGCCATCGATCAAGCCTCCGAAGCCGGATTCGAGATGGTCATCCTCACTTTCGGCAGCGGCTTCAACATCGAAGACGACAGCGACGAGTACATTGCCAAGATGAAGGAATATGCCGACTACGCACACGAAAAAGGCGTCGAACTCGGCGGCTACTCACTGCTCGCATCGCGTTCCATCAGCAAAAAACACGACGTCATCATGCCCGAAGGATTAAAACCCACCTTCGGCAATTCGCCCTGCATTCACAGCCAATGGGGACAGAATTATTTCAAAAAGCTCTACAACTTCTACGAAAAAACCGGCTTCAACTTGCTCGAACATGACGGCTCATACCCCGGCGATCCCTGCACCTCCCAAGACCACCCCGGACACAAGGGCTACGGCGACTCACGCTGGAATCAATTCAAAACAATCTCTGACTTCTACAAATGGTGTCGCGGACAGGGCATCTATCTCAACGTACCGGACTACTACTACCTCGCGGGGTCCAACAAATGCGGCATGGGCTACCGCGAAGTCAACTGGTCATTGCCGCGTGCGCAACAGGTCATCCATACACGCCAAAATATCTACGACGGTGCCTGGGAAAAAACCGGCAGCATGGGGTGGATGTTTGTGCCCCTCACCGAATACCACGGCGGCGGAGAAGCAGCGACTATTGAACCCCTCAACGAACATCTCGATCACTACCAAGCGATGATGCACGGCAATCTCGGCATGGGCGTGCAAGCCTGCTACCGCGGACCCCGCCTCTTCGACACCGACGCCACCAAAACCATGGTGCAAGACACCGTCGACTGGTACAAAAAATACCGCGACATCCTCGAGAGCGACATGGTCCACGGTCGACGCGCCGACGGTCGCGACATCGACTGGATGCTCCACGTCAACCCCACGCTCCAACACAAAGGCATGCTGGTCGCCTACAACCCCCTCAACCAATCCGTAACACGCACCATCACCCCAAACCTCTACTACACCGGCCTCACCAACACCGCAAACATTCGCGAACAAGAAGGCACCCCGCGCACGGTCACCCTAAACCGCAACCACAAAATCACCCTACAACTAAATATGCCCCAAAAAAGCTTCACCTGGTTCATCATTGAATAAACCAACGGGAGGCAACTCTCTGCGCCTCTGCGTCTCTGTGTGAAACAGGCGGTTTACCTACCCCGACCGGAATCGGTATAATCCGCTCATCCCCAAGAACCACAAGCGAGGTGTTCGGTGAAAGAAACGTTATGGTCTGCCGCGTTGTGTTACGCAAATCCACTCAATCTTGGTGCTGATGTCGCCATACTCGAGGCGTCCGGTTGCGGTGAGCTGCATGTTGACGTGAAAGACGGCGTGTTCACACAGGGCTTCGCGATGGGACTGGAAACCATCGAAGCCCTGGCACAGCAATCGACGCTGCCCGTCCATGCGCACTTGCAGATCGAACGACCCGAACGCCACATCAACGATTTCGTGAAGGCCGGTTGCAAACGCATCACCATTCACGTGGAATCCACCGTCCACGCCCACCGCGCCCTGCAACAAATCATCAACGCGGGCGTACAAGCGGGCATCGCGGTAAAACCAGCCACACCGCTGACCAAACTCGAATACCTCATGGGGGATGTCGACTGCGTGCACGTCATCACCGAAGACCGGGACATCGCGCGGCGTGTTACCTTGGCCGGTGCCCTTGATCGCGTGAAGATTTTGCGGGACAACCTGGACTATGCGGAAAGTCGCGCGACGCTTTCGGTAGAAGGCTTCATGACGCCCAAACACACGGCGCTCTGCGTGAAACACGGTGCCGACATGATCGTCATGGACGACGCGGCGGTGTTTGCAGAAGGCAATCTCGCTGCAAATATCGAAGCCTTCAAGGCACAAATCACGGACGAGCTGGCGGTCCTGTAGCACCATGCGGAATATCGAACTCAAAGCACGCCTCGCCTCGCATGAGATTGCCTCTACACTATGCCAAGCCATCGATGCCACGCCCGTAGGCGATTTGAAACAGCGCGATACCTACTTCAATTGCACCAACGGCCTCATGAAACTGCGCGAAGTGGACCCCGGTGACGATTACCTCGTGCATTACATTCGCCCGACCGTAGCCGACACGAAAGCCTGCGATTATTCGATGGCAACGATCGACGCGTTGAGCCTGAAGCCGCTCTTGACGGATTCGTTGGGCGCGCAGGTCGTCGTGGAAAAAGTCCGCTCGTTGTGGCTCTGGGAAAACGTGCGCATCCACCTTGATCGCGTCGAAGGTCTCGGCGATTTCATCGAATTTGAAGCGGTATTATCCGAAGAATTCGACGATCACGACGGTTTCAGCAAGTTGCAATTCCTGCGCAAAACATTCGGCATAGAAAGCGCCGATTTATGCGATGTTTCCTATGCCGAAATGACGTTGAGTTTGAAGAACGATTAGTCGGTGGATTCGCGATCACCCGGAATCGAGATTGCAGGAAGTGCGGGCAGTTCGCCAGCCAATTCCTTGATGTCAGAGGTTGGCTTGTTGGAATTCTTGTCATTCCACCAAGGCGTGAGGTCCAGATTGATGTAGTCTGCATCACCGTTGTTCTTTAAGTAGATGCCAAGTTCCTTGGGCAGCTTGCCGTTCACGGCTTTGCCCGGATTGACCATGCCGTCCCACACGATATCCGGCAGCGTATCGCGTCCGGCGGCGTCCGTGTACATTTCGCCGCGCATGCCCATGGGTTTGAAACCGCCCGTGCCAAAGGTATTGTCATGCACGTAGATGGCTTCGGGATACACGTTCATCGTCGCGTCAACCTTCTTCTTGGTGTTTTGATAGAAGGCACGGATAATCACGTTCGCGGTGCCGTTGCCATCAAAGTGGTTGCCGAAGACCTCCACATATTCGTTGGCCATCACCATCAGTCCAGTACCCGTTGGTACGAGACCGACAATATTGCCTTCAGGCGCAAAGTTTTTCGTGTCGTTGTTAATCACTTTATTGTTGAAGATACGTACGTGATGTCCACGCATCTGTGGCAGGTTCGGCATGTCGAAGACGAGGATTCCGCCGGTGTTGTGTGAAGTCTCGTTGTCATAGACGTCGGCGTAATAACAGTTCTCGATTTCGATACCGGCGACGTTGTATTGCACCAGACAGTTACGCACGATGATGTTGGTCGACTGGCCGACATACACGCCTGCATCCGACGCGCCTTTCACGATGCACCCATCAATCAGCACATCGCTGGACGCAACCGGATAGAAACCGTAGGCCCCGTTCGTCTCGTGCGGACCACGGGTCCATTCCGTACGAACCCTCAGGCAGGTGATGCCTTTCGCGCCCTTGATCTTGATCGCGTCGCCGACAGTGTCTTCGACCGCGAAGTCTTCCAATGCAACGCCGCTGCTGGTAATCATAAGGCCTTCGCTGCCGGCGTCTTGGTTCTTGAAGCTGAGGATGGTCTTGTCATGCCCCGCGCCGCGAATGGTGACGTTATCTACGTCCAGCGACAGACCCATCGTGAATTCGTAGGTGCCCGCGGCGAATTCAATGACGTCGCCTTCCTCGGCCAGGATTAAGGCTTCCTGAACGGTTTCCTGAATGTTCGCGCCGGGTATAATCGTCACCGCCTGAGCGCCAAAGGCCAGGAGACAAGCCAATGCAGCCGATAGAGTCATTTTCATGAGAATTCCTTTCGAAGCGTTTTCCTTCTGCAACCCTCATTAAAACAAAAAGGGCTGACCCAAGGCCAGCCCTTTATTATCGCTATGAATTCGAATGGTTCTTAGTCGGTAGATGCCCGTGCAGCGTCGAATTCGATAGCTGGTAGTGGCGGCAATGAACCGATGTGAGGGCTGAGATCCCAGCTGGCTTTGTTGGACTTGGGATCTTTATCGAAGTTCGTGAGATCGAGGTTTACGAAGTCAGCTGGACCGTTGTCGTGAATATAGATCTTCGCATCGGCAGCGGTAAAGCCTTCTTTTAATCGACCGTCCCACACGATGTCGGGCAGTTTTTCGCTGCGAGCTGCCTGCTGCATCATTGCGCCGCGTACGCCCATCGGGTTCGTGCCTGAACCGGAGAAGGTGTTGTGGTGGATGTGAATCTCTTGTGGGTTCGGGAGGTAGTCGGGGTCGAATTTCTTGCCTTCGTTGCGTTTTCCAGAGTAGCTGCTGATGGTAATGTTCGCTGTGCCGTTTCCGCTGAATACGTTATTGAAGACTTCCACATTGCGGTTGGCCATAATCAACAGACCGGTACCGGTTGGCACGAGACCCACAATGTTGCCTTCCGGCGCGAAGTTTTTCGTGTCGTTGTCCACACTGATGTTGCCGAAGAAGCGCACGTTGTGTCCGCCCTGCTGCGGAAGATTCGGCAGGTCAAATACGAGCAATCCGCCCGCGTTATGCGTTGCCAGGTTGTTGTAGACATCGGCGTTGTAGCAATTCTCGATTTCGATGCCGGCGACGTTGTATTTCACGATCGAATTGCGCACGATAATGTTCTGTGATTGACCCACGTAGATGCCGGCATCCGATGCTCCAATAGCGATACAGCCATCGATGAGCACGTTCTTGCAGGCCACGGGATACAATCCGTAGGCACCGTTTGTATACTTCGGGCCGCCCGTCCATTCAGTGCGTATGTTGATGAAGGAGATGGTGTCGCACCCCTTGGTTTTAATGGCATCGCCGACAGCGTCTTCCACGGCGAAGTCTTGCAACACGACGTTGTTACTGGTAACCGTAAAGCCTTCGGAACCGGCATCCTGATCTTTGTACGAGAGAATTGTTCGGTCGATACCCGCGCCGCGCACGGTTACGCCGTCTACATCCAGGGAGAGTGTGCTCTTCAAATGGAAGGTACCTGCAGCCAGCTCAATCACGTCGCCTTCTTCAGCGAGGATGAGTGCTTCCTGGATTTCTTCCTGAGCGTTTGGGCCGGGAGCAATCGGGGCGGCTAGTGCAATCGGCATGAATGCCACAAGGGCCGCCGATAACAATAATGTGGAAAGACGAAATTTCATAGTAGTAACCTCTCTTTAAGCTAAGGGATCGCTCCCGCTTGGTGGACTCGTTAGTATACGGTATTTTTGGCTGACAGGGCCAGCAGTTCGAACAAATTACGAGTTTGGTAATAGTGTAGCCAATTCCTCGACCAATTCAGGAGCCATCGGGTGACCCACCCAGACAACTTTGCCGTCGCCATCCAACAGGAAGGCCCACGGCACGCCGGAAATCCCATAGCCTTCAAGGAATTGTTTCTGGACGGCCCCCATGGGATCGAGTCCTATCGTGTAGGCCATGTTCGCGCCGTATTCGGCGAGATAGGGCTTCACGACGGACTCGGTTTCGTCGGACAAGCCCGCGACCAACAGGCCGCGATTTTTGTATTCGGTCTGAAACCCGGAAAGTATCGGCGCGCTGTCTTTGCACGGTGCGCACCACGTCGCCCAAAATTCGATCAGATAGGCGTTGTGGTCGCTGGCTCGATCAACCGGGCTTCCTTGCAGATAGGTCACTCCCGTGACTTCGGGCGCAAGATCGCCTATCGTATAAGAAGTATCTTCGGGAACTTCATCCGAGGCGCAACCCGTGATTGCGAGTATCGAAACCAACAACAAGTATGTCGCGCGCGATTGCATATACGTTCCTCCTTCAACGAGCCACGCTCTTCAGCATACTCGAAAACTACAGTGCCTGCACCATCAAGTTTGATACCAGCTTCGCGAATTTTCCAGGATCGGCGATTTGACCACCTTCAGCCAACGTCGCCTGACCGTATAGTAACTCGGAATAGTCGCCCAAATCCAAAGAATCGGCATCCGCGTCGAAGATACCCTGCAATTTCTCCAGGATAGGGTGATCCGGATTCAATTCCAGGATGCGCTTTTGCTTCGGCACGTCCTGGCCCATCTGCGCCATCAATTTTTCCATCTGCGGGGTCATGTCGCCCTGATCCTGAACGAGACAGGCGGCCGATGAGGTGAGACGGCTCGACAATCGGACTTCCTTGATGTCGTCTTCCAACGAAGCCTGAATCTTTTCGAGCAGTGAATTGTACGTTTCCTGTTTTTCCTTGCGGGACTCTTCGGCTTTCTTCTTTTCTTCTTCGGTACCGAGTTCGGCTTCGCCTTTACCAACGGATTGCAATGTCTTCTCTTTGTATTCAAAAACGGACTGCAGCCAGATGTCGTCGACGGGGTCGGTGAAGTACAACACTTCATAACCCTTGTCTTTGAAGGCTTCGAGGTGCGGCGAATTCTGCACAGCCTGCAACGAGTCGCCAGTCAGGTAATAAATGTGTTCCTGATCGTCTTTCATGCGATCAACGTAACCCTGAAGCGTGGTCAAGCCGTCTTCCATGGAGGACTGACACATGAGCAGATCCTGCAAGGTCTCGCGGTTTTCGTGGTCGTTGTAGAGGCCTTCCTTGAAGGCGACGCCAAACTCGGCCCAGAATTCCAGGTACTTTTCGTCATCACTTTTCTTGAGGCGTTTGAGCGCGTCGAGAACCTTGTTCACGATGCCGTTGCTCATTTTCTTGACTTGGCGATCCTGCTGAAGGATTTCACGGGACACGTTGAGCGAAAGATCTTCGGAGTCCACGACACCTTTCACAAAACGCAGGTAATCCGGCAGTAATTCACGGCAATCGTCCATAATGTATACGCGTTTCACGTAGAGATGAATGCCGAATTGGCCGTCGCGGTAGAACATGTCCGTCGGGGCTTTCGATGGAATGAAAAGCATCAGGCGGTATTCCAGGGTGCCTTCAATCTTGGCGCGAATGACTTCCATCGGTTCATGCCAGTCGTGCGAGATGTGTTTGTAGAACTCGTTTACTTCTTCGTCGGTGGTTTCAGATTTATCCTTGAGCCATAGCGCCTTCATCGAGTTCAGGGTTTGCAGTTCGATGACTTTCGTCGGCTCGGCACCCTCAAGCGGATTGCCTTCTTCATCCTTCTCGTATTCGTCGCGTTCGATGTTCATTTGAATCGGATAGGCGACGAAATCTGAATACTTTTTCACGATCTGGCGCAGTACCCATTCCTGCGTGTAGTCCTGCATGCCATCTTCGTCGTCAGTGGGTTTCAGGTGCAAGGTAATCGACGTGCCGACTTCATCCTTCTCGACCTCTTCCATCGTGTACGTGCCTTCGCCTGCGGATTCCCAGCGCGTAGCGGTTTCTTCGCCTACTTTACGAGTCACCAATACAACGCTGTCCGCAACCATAAAGGAGGAATAGAATCCCACGCCGAACTGACCTATCATGTCCGGTCCAGATGCTTCTTTGTTTTCTTTCAACTGATCGAGGAATTCTTTCGTGCCGGATTTTGCGATTGTGCCAATGAGATCCTGCACTTCTTCGCGTGACATGCCGACACCGCGGTCATGGATGGTTAAGGTGTGGGCATCGGAATCGGACTCGAGAAAAATACTCAGTTCCGGGTCGCCTTCCAAATAGTCGGGATGCTGAACGGCTTCGAATTTTCGTTTGTCCATGGCGTCGGAGCCATTCGAAATCAGCTCGCGCAGAAAGATGTCTTTGTTGGAATACACCGAGTGGATCATCAGATCCAGTAGTTGGCGTGCTTCGGTCTGGAATTCATAGGTATCTGCTGTGGTGGTCATGGTACGTAACTCTCCTCATTGGCGGGGCTTGGATTGAACAAAGGTCTGCCCGAAGGTGTTGTATGGGGGCAAAATCATGTGGAAAAACGACCTACAGTATACCAAATTTTGAATTTCGATTCCTCCATTGAACCGAATGCGGCACGAGAATCGGTCTAAGTAGCCCGTTATACGGTATTTAGGGTATGATATGGGCATTCTCATTGACGAAAATCCCTGCCGATATTCGGTTTTGGGTGGGGAAAAGGTACTTTATGCCTTCAATTACCATCATTGCACTCTACGCCGCCACATTGGTCTACGGGATATCGGCCGTGTGCGCGATGCGTTATGTGCGCACGAACTCGGACGGCGATCTGAACTGGTCCAAACATGCGGCGGCTCTGGGCAACGTGTTACTGCTCACTGTATTCATTTACCGCTGGGTGCATTTCGGTCGCGTACCCTTTACCGGCTTGGGTGACTCGCTGAACGTGCTCATCGTGATGTGCACGGGAATCATCTTGACCGTGCAACGCGATCCGGCGATGAAACCGGTCATGATGTATTACATGCCTGCGCTGGCGTTTTTGGCTATTTTGAACGCCGTTTTCAGCCCGGCATCGCTTGCCGAAGCTCCCAAAGCACTCAACGGTCTGGTGCTATCCGTTCACGTCACGCTCGTATTTTTCGCGTTCGCCTTGTTCATCGTCGCCAGCCTGACGAGCATGGCCTACGTGACCAAGGCGCAAAGTCTCAAACGGGTCAAGACAGACCGCGTCGCGCAACGATTGCCCTCACTTGAGCGTATCGACAAGACATTGTTCGGTCTCATCGGCGTGGGGTATCCCGTGTTCGCGATTACGCTGATACTCGGATTCGGCTGGGCCTTTCAAGAGCGCGAAGAACTCGGAGCTGGTTGGTGGAATTCACCCCGTATCATTCTCGCGCTGGTGATGGTCGTTTTCTATGCCTGCAGTTTTCATATTCGCCGCATGGGACTCCTGCGGGGCCCCAAACTGGCCTATCTCGTTTTCTTCATGTCCATGCTGCTTTTTTTCACCTATCTCGGCATCGAACTGATGCAGATGGGCGGGTATTCCTCGGAAGCGAGCGGCTCATGAGCCTGGTTGTCTGTGGCTTGAGCCACCACACCAGCGATGTCGCGCTTCGCGAACGCATGACTTTCGCGGAGGGTAGCATTCCCGAAGCGCTGGCCGAATTACGCAATCGATTGGAAGGCGCCGGTGCGGTCATCGTGAGCACGTGCAACCGCTCGGAAGTGTACCTCAATCATATCGGCGAACCGGAAGACCTTTTTCACGAAATCCGGAAGTTTTTAGCCGAGTGGCACAAGGTTCCAGAAGAAGAGTTTGACGAATTCCTTTACGAGCTCAATGATACCGAAGCGGTGGGTCATTTGTTCCGTGTGGCTTCAAGTTTGGACAGTCTCGTGGTCGGCGAAGATCAGATTCTGGGGCAAGTCCACGATGCGTACTTGAGTGCCCATGCCGAACAGTCCACCGATAAAATCATCAACGCGCTCTTTCAAAAATCGTTTGCCATCGCCAAAAAAATTCGCTCGACCACGAACATCAATGTGGGCAAAGTGTCCATCAGCTCAGTCGCGGTCGATCTCGCGGTGTCCATTTTCATGGACCTTAGCGATAAGACGGTACTGGTGATTGGATCCGGTGAAATGGGCGAGTTGACGCTCAAGAGTCTCGTTGAAAAAGGCGCGGGGCACGTGCTCGTGGCGAATCGTAGCGTGGATAAAGCGGAAACGCTGGCGAAGGCCTACAACGGTGAAGCCCTTGCGCTGGACGATCTTGATTCTCATTTGCACCGAGCGGATATTGTGATCAGTTCGACGGGTGCTCCGGGCGTAATATTGGAGAAAGCCTCGGTAGTGCAGGCCCTCAAAAAACGCTCGAATCAGCCCATGTTCATTATTGATATCGCGTTACCCCGGGATGTGGACGCGACGGTGAACGAACTCGACAACATTTATTTATACGACATCGACAACCTTAAAGGGGTCGCTGAACAGAACCTCGAAGCGCGTCGAGACGAGATGGATCGCTGTCTGGAGCTCGTCGATTCGGCGGTGGAACAATTCGCGCGCTGGCTACGGACGTTGATCGCGGAGCCGACCATTGTATCGTTGTCGCACGAGTTTCATGCGGTGCGCGAACGGGAACTTCGCAAAACACTGGACGGTCTTGCGCATCTCAGCGATGCCGATCGCGAGGAGGTCGAATACCTAACGAAACGCATCGTGAACAACATTCTCCAACAACCGCTTTCGCAAATAAAACAAGGCGTACATCAGGCGGATCACACGAGCATGTTGCAGGTGGTACGAAGAATTTTTGGATTGAAGGAATCCCTATGAGACTCAAGTTAACCATCGGCTCCCGGGGCAGTAAACTTGCCCTGACCCAGACGAATCAGGTGGCGGATATGATTCGCGCGGCGATTGCGGGTGTTGAAGTCGACATTACGATTATCACGACCAAAGGTGATCGCATTCTGGATAAACCGCTTGCGGAAATCGGCGGAAAGGGCTTGTTCACTGAAGAATTGGAAATGGCCCTGCGGGACGGCTCGATCGATCTTGCTGTGCACAGTCTCAAAGATCTGCCGACGGATGACCCGGAAGGCTTGTGCATCGCCGCGACACCCAAGCGTGTGACACCGAATGACGCGCTCGTGTGTACGAAGTACGCATCGCTCAAAGAGCTCCCCGCCGGCGCAACAGTAGGCACATCCAGCCTGCGCCGTAGGGCACAGCTGCTTTCAATAAATTCGGAGTTGAACATCGTTGATATTCGCGGCAACATCGATACCCGCATGGGTAAAGTTATCGAAACGGGTGAACTTGATGCGGTAATTCTCGCGTGTGCCGGACTTGAGCGTATCGACAGAGGAGACGTTATCGCTCAGGTTATCCCCTCCGATTTGATGCTGCCAGCGGCATCGCAGGGCGTACTCGGTATCCAAACACGATCAGACGACACCGAGTTGCGTGACGCGCTTTCGTCCATTCACAATACCCCTACTTACGCCGAAGCGACGGCGGAGCGCACCTTGCTCGCTCGACTTGGCGGAGGATGTCAGGTGCCTATCGGGGCGCTGGCAAAGGTTGATGGTGACACGTTGACGCTGGAAGCTTGTGTGTGCAGCCTGGATGGCAAGACTACGTTGCGCGCGACGGTGTCCGGGGCAATCGATGATGCCGAGCCACTAGGGCAACAGGCTGCACTGGACCTGCTTTCCCTAGGCGCCAATGCCATCATCGCCGAAATTGTGTAGTGCCGCTAAAAGGTTAACGATGCCCATTTTCGGAAAAAAATCCAAACCTCTATCCGGCAAGGTGATCGTCGTGACGCGTGCGTTTTCGCAGGCAAGCCAGCTGGCAGACGGATTGAAGGAACAGGGCGCTGTCGTCGTTGAATTCCCGACGATTGAAATTGATTTATTGATCACCGAGTTGCCCGAAGCGGTAGTAGACGTCGATTGGGTCGTGTTCACGAGTGCAAACGCCGTGCGCGGACTGAAACTTTCGATGGAAGCGGCCGATCGACCGTTTGAGTTTTCGCATGCCAAGGTGTGCTCAGTGGGTCCGGGCACCGAAAGAGAACTGAAAACCGAAAAGGTGAAGGTGGACCTGGTCCCTGAGACCTACACCGCCGAGGCGGCCTTTGACGCACTGTCCAATATAGTCGGTGACTTGTCCGGACAACGTTTTCTGCTTCCACAAGGTTCCATTGCGCGTGATGCGCTCGCGAAATCGCTTTCCGAAGCCGGGGCAGGCATCACGCCTGTGGTTGTGTATGAAACGATTTGTCCCGAACCAGATTCCGAACGTATTCAGGCCCTGATTAACACCGAGCCCGATCTGATAACCTTCACGAGCGGCTCGACCGCCAGAAATTTCGTAACCTTGGTAGACGTGGATGCCTTTCCCAACACGACCTACGCCTCCATCGGCCCACACACCACCGAAGTCGCCGAGTCATGTGGCCTCAGCATCATCATCCAACCCAACCAACACGACATCCCAGGATTGATAAACGCTATAACAACGCATTATGCTTAGAATACCCCACTGAGGATACGAAGTATCCGTTGGTTTTCTTTGGTCTTACCTTTCTTTTTCCCAAAAGAAAGGTAAGAGTGGTTCAAGAAAAAGGAATTAAACATGTCATTCCCAACTACGCGCTTGCGCCGACTTCGCCGCAACGAGACCTTTCGACGCATGGTGCGCGAGACTTCGTTGTCCGTGGATGACCTTATCATGCCACTGTTCGTCCGGGACGGCACGGGTATCAAGGAAGAGATCACTTCGATGCCCGGCAACTATCAGTGGTCGCCCGACATGCTTGTGGAAGAAGCGCGTGAACTTTTCGACCTCGGCATTCCCGCGATCATTCTCTTCGGCATTCCCGAGACCAAAGATCCCGAAGGTACTTCGGGTTTCGCGCAAGATTCCATCGTATGTCGTACCGTGGAGCTCGTCAAGAAAGCGGTACCCGGACTGTGCGTCATCACTGACGTGTGCATGTGCGAATACACCGACCACGGCCACTGCGGCTCCATCACGAAAAACATCGATGGTGAGCTGGACGTGCACAACGATAAGACCATCGGCCTGCTGATGCTGGAGGCGCTCGCCCACGCGGGCGCGGGTGCGGATATGGTTGCCCCTTCGGACATGATGGACGGGCGCGTCGGCGAGATTCGTATTTCGCTGGACGAAAACGGCTTTGACGAAATTCCTATCATGGCCTATAGCGCGAAATACGCTTCAGGATTCTACGGGCCCTTCCGCGATGCGGCAGAATCCCCCCCGCAATTCGGCGATCGCTCCTCCTACCAAATGGACCCGGCCAACGTGAAAGAGGCGATGCGCGAAATGGAGCTCGACATTGAAGAAGGCGCGGACATCATCATGGTGAAACCAGCGTTGCCGTATCTCGACATTATCCGCGCGGGAACCGACATGTTTGATGTGCCGATGGCTGCCTACAGCGTGTCCGGCGAATTTGCGATGATAAAAGCGGCCGCGATGAACGGCTGGATCGACGAAAAACGCGTAGCCATGGAGTCGCTGTTGTCCATCAAACGCGCCGGGGCCAAGATGATTCTCACGTATTGGTCCAAAGATGCCGCGCGCTGGCTGAACGAATAGACCACCAGGCCCTTTACTCCCTCGCACGAATTCGAGTACGCTAATCCATTGTTGAACACCCACAGAGGAGACTACCCCATGAGTTCCGAATTCACACGACGCGATGCCATTGTTACCGGAAGTGCAACGTTTGCCGCGATGATGACGTCCCCCGCATTTGCCGCCGAAGATCCCCCCGGTTTAAAATCTGAACTACTCTTTACCATGTTTGCGACTTTGGAAGCGCCCCAGCAGATCGGCAAGACCCATGAAGGTACACGCTCGGTGTTCTACGCAACTGGCGGCACCATCGACGGGCCAAAAATAAAAGGCACGGTGCTTCCCGGCGGCGGCGACTGGTTTCGATTACGCGAAGACGGCATCGGCGAACTCGATGTGCGTGCCACCTTCGAAACCGACGACGGCGCGCTCATCTACACGCACTACCGCGGCGTGACAAATGGCAAGACAGGATATTTCCGTACGACACCACGCTTCGAGACCTCCTCGGAAAAATACCAGTGGCTGACGCAGCTCGTCGCCGTCGGTGTGGGCAAAGCCGGAGGTGGCGGTGTCAGCTACACGGTGTACCACATCCTCTAAGAAACGCTGGACGGCAATCTTCGATTGAACCCCAACCCCTAAGGCGATCAAACATGAATGAATTCACGCGTCGAACGTTTCTTTCTATTGCGGGTGCCGTTGCGACGGCGTCTGTGTTGTCAACCTCCGTCGTGTCCGCGCAATCCGCGCTGGGCAGCACGGAGACGCAGTTTGGCCTGGGTGTAGAATCCAAGGCCGCGCGCAAGAAACTCGATGGTTCTGCGTTGAAGGCGTTGAATCATTTGTTTGAGAAACAGATCATCGACGGCGTCCATCCCGGTGCGCAATTGACTGTGCGCATCCAGGACGAGACTGTTTTCAACCGCTACGGGGGCTGGGCGATCACGCCATCGAAGTGCATGGAACTCGACACGAAGATGTTGATGTTCTCGGCCACGAAACCGCTGGGCGCGGCGTGTGTGATGATGTTGGTGGAAGAGGGCTATCTTGAACTGGATACACCCTTGATTCACTATTGGCCCGCGTTTTCCAGGGGGGATTCGAGGAAGAAAGGTGTGACGGTGCGCCATGTGTTGACCCATCAAGGCGGATTTCCACTCGGACCGAGCGACTTTAACTACGAAGAGTTTAATGATTCCGCCGAAGCCATGCGTGCGATGGAGCGCATCGAGCTGAAATACGAGCCGGGTACGCAGTATGAATACCACCCGATCAACTACGGCTGGGCGCTGGGAGAACTTGTTCGGCGCACGTCGGGCATGTCGGTTGAGCTCTTTTTCAACGAGCGACTGGTTGAACCGCTGGGTTGTATCAATATGAGCCTGGGTGTTCCGCCCGATGAGCTCGACGAGATTTCCTACATGTACCGCGTCAATGACCGCAGTCACGCCATCGAAATCTGGAATTCGCCTACGGTGCGCATGGCGCCGTGCGTGGCGTCGAGTGGACACGCGCCCGCCGAAGATCTCGCGCGCTTCTACGACATGATCGCGCGGGGAGGTCTCACTGCGGACGGTACCCGGCTACTTAAAAAGAAAACGGTTAAGATGATGACCACGGCACAACCCATCGAGAAGACCGGCGAACTTACGGAGTACGGGCTTGGATTCGGTATCTCGGCCGACGAGGGGCGTATGGATTACTATGGTCACGGTGGATCGTCCAGCAGTTTTGGCCGACACGATCCCTCGCGTAAAATGACCGTTGCGTTTATCACCAATGGGCACCAAGACCCGGATATTCATGAAGAACGTATGGACAGCATCTGGAGCGCGTGTCAGGCGCTGGTCGGCTAAAATCTATTCCACGTAACCCAGCGAATCGAGCGCTTCGATGTCCTCGTCGGAAAGTTGGGCATCGTTGTCCATATTCCTGGGCGTGGTCGCGTCCCAGTGTTCAAGGATTGTGCGCAATTCGCTAGCCATTTCGGATTCGCTCGCGTAGACGTTTTTCGTTTCCATGGGATCATCCGCGAGGTGATAAAGTTCGTCGTCCGGCCCGCCGACAATCAGTTTCCATCCGTTGTAGACGACCGTCTGACGCTGCGGCGGCTTGTCGGTCATGAGCGATTTCGTTACCTTTAGATTCGGTACCGCTCCGCCGTAGGTCTCCATCACGCGCACCCGTTCCAGGGGAATCTCGTCGTTCAACACGTTGCGACCCCGCATCAATTCTGGAGCGGCAAGATTGGCGAGTCCCAATAGCGTCGGTGCCAAGTCCACGCCGCGCGCTGGCATGTTCGTGCGACCCGCTTCAATTCCGGGCCCGGCAATGGTGAAGGGAATGTGCAATCCGGTCTGGTAAATTCGCCGTCCATGCCCGAGATAGCCATGCTCTTCGATGCTCTCGCCGTGATCGGCCACGAAAATGATGAAGGTGTTCTCGGTGGGCAATTTTTCGAGCACTTTCTGAATTTCCGCATCGGTAAAATGAATCTCCGAATCGTAACGGGCCTTGATCTTAGCGCCGGGATCATCCGGATAGTCCGATTTTTTCGAAACCCTGTGCAGTCGTCGCTTTTTGTACGGCGCATGCGGATCGGAGTAGTGAAACCACGCGAACAATGGCTTCGATAGGTCCCGGTTCTCCAGTAACTTGATTGCACGACGCGTCACCTCATCCGCGTCCCGTTCGGACTTGAGAAAAAACCATCGTTTCTTGTGGAAATCGTCGTCGTATACATCGAAACCGCGAGCCAGTCCTGACAACTTGTCTTTCAGCGTCCAGTTACTCGTCACGCAAACGGTCTCATATTCAGCGTCCTGAAAGACTTGCGGAGTCGTCTCTACTTCGTCGGGAAGACGCAATCCGTTGCGGGTTGCCCCGGTTATGCGCGGGTACAGCGAGGTCATCATGGCGCACATCGACGGACTCGTCAGTGGAATTTCGGTGAGCATGTCGTCGAACACCAACGACCGCTCGGCGAGGGCATCCAGATTGGGCGAGGTGTCGTGAGGATGCCCGTACATGCCCAGGTGATCCGTGCGCAGCGTGTCTATCGAAATAAGTATTACATTGGGCTGCGAAGGCGCGGACAATGCAGCAGCCACCAACAAGGACAGTATCATGGCGCGTCGGCCTCGGCATCAGGATACGTTATGTTCAGCGTAAATGACATGGACAACGGCATGGCTTCCTTGTTCTCATCGAGCACCACTATGGGATTGCTGCTCTTGTCGAAAGCCTGAATTTCGAAGGTGAATCCGCCCGGCGGCGCATTAAAGGGCGCTTGTACTTTCGTCGTCCAGATGCCATCTTGTGCGACGGCATCGGACAGCTGCCCGTCGTCGCGAAAGTGAAATCGAATCGTGGTGTCTTCCAGCACACTTCCTTCGACGCTACTGACAACGCCGAAGGTGTCGTCGACTTTCACGGTAATCAGCGCAGTATCAAGGGGTTTCAGATCGCGCGGAACCATAGTCGCCTCGAAAAACGAGGGCTGCTCAAGATGGGTCGCGCAACCTGCAAAAAGCAACCCCAAACCGATCCCAATTGTCCGCCACCGAATCATAAATGTCCCTCCACTTGATCAATGCCCAATTGTACCGTTTTGGTTGCCACCAAGCCAATGACTGGAATTTTCCGCCCCGGTTGCGTAAGGTGATCGGATAAACCATCCACCGCTCTGCAAAGGAGATTAGGTCATGCCGATTCTTGTTGAAAAAGACGGGCCCGTCATCATCATATCCATCAACCGCCCCGAAGTGCGCAATTGCGTGAACCCGGAAACCGCTGAGGAACTCGCTCAGGCGTGGCGCGATTTTGATACTGATGCTGACGCAAAAGTTGGTGTCTTCGCGGGTGTCGAGACGGGATTCTGCGCGGGATTCGACCTGAAAGCGGTGGCTGCGGGCGATGTGCGCCGAACGACGGACGACTCGGATGGTCCCATGGGGCCCTCCCGGTTCCTGTTGACGAAGCCGGTCATCGCGGCGATCTCGGGGCATGCGGTGGCAGGTGGACTCGAGTTGGCGCTGTGGTGCGACATGCGGGTTGCCGAGGAAGACGCGACTCTCGGCGTATATTGTCGCCGCTGGGGTGTACCGTTGATCGATGGAGGCACAATTCGTTTGCCGCGACTCGTCGGCATGGGTCACGCGATGGACATGATTCTCACCGGACGCGGCGTGGGTGCAGAAGAGGCGCTCGGCATGGGACTGGTCAATCGCGTGGTGCCGAAGGGTCAGGCTCGTGAGGCGGCCGTTGCTCTCGCGCATGAACTCTGTGCGTTCCCGCAAATCTGCATGAATTCGGATCGGCTATCGACTTACGAACAATTCGGCATGTCACTGGACGACGCGATCCTCAACGAATTTCATCACGGCAAAGAGGCGTTGAAAAACGAGTCGCGATCGGGGGCCGCCCGTTTCGCAGAAGGCAAAGGGCGCGGCGGAAACTTTTCGGATATCTGAAACGGCTTGTTCTTTCTTCTTGAAAAAGAAGAAAGAACCAAAGAAGAACCGGTGCGATGCTCTGCGCTCTTCAATGGAGGAGTTACGGTATCCGTGGGTTAGAGGTTGAGTTCTTCGAGGTCTTCATCGTTGCTACCGAGGTAGCCGAGTGATTCGAGCTGATCCAGTTCCTCTTGGGACATGTTTTCCATATTCAGAGTCATCGGTTCGGCGGCGTTCTCAAGGATGAACTCGTTCATGTCGGTCAGCGACTGCTGAAACAACGCGACTTCCGCTTCCGAATCCCCGGCAATATTAACCAATTCCCCGGGATCGGCTTCCAAATCATAGAGCTGAACTGGATCGTAATCACGTTTGTTGCCTTCGTTCGCCTCAATGTACTTTTTCGTCTGTGTCCGCATCGCGCGCAACTCGATGCCTTCAAAATTCAAGTGGGCATGCGAATACGGGGTCTCTGCATTCTCCAAATCGAGTCCTCCCGAAATGAGTGCCTTGCCCTGCCATTGCTCGGGCAACTCCAGTCCGGTCAGCGTGGCAATCGTCGGCGCGATGTCCACACTCCGTGCGAGATCGGTGTTCACGTCAGTCACTTCACTATTGGGCAATTTCACGATCAGCGGAATCGCGATCTGCTCGTCGTAGAGGCTCAGGCCGTGCCACCAGCCGCCGTGCTCATGAAATTCCTCGCCGTGGTCTGCGGTAAAAATGATAAGCGCGTCTTCGTAGAGGCCGCGTTCCTTGAGGCCCGCAATGAATCGACCAAGATGCTCATCCATGTATCCGATTTCGTAGGAGTAGGAGCGTTTGAATACCTCCAGGAATTTTTCCGGATCGGGGTTCGCCCCCAATTGCACACGCGCGTACCCGCGTCCCGGTTTATCGGGATCGCGGAAGGGATCGTGGGGATCCATGTAATGCAGGAACAGCATAAACGGATTGTCTGCAGGGCGGTTTTCGCCATCGATCCAGTCCAGACCGATGTCGGTCACGGCGTTTGCCGGCTGATAAAAGTCCGTAATATTGATGCGCCCACCAAGACGACCGTTCACCTTTTGCACCACCTTGCGTAGAATGTCGTAGAGCACCAGTTTCTCGCTGGACCCCTTCGCGCCAAAAAGCAGATCCGGTTTCAGATCGGTGTAATCGACGAAGCCCTGACTGTAATTGAAGATGCTGGTGATATTCGGGTTGTTCGAGTAGCCCTGCGTATAGTATCCGCCCTCTTGCAATATCTCCGCGATCGTCGTCACTTCATCGGGCAACGCGGAGGCTTTACCGGTGGCCGTATGCGCTTCAGGATACAGGCCGGAAAATATCGTGCCAAAGGAGGCCTTGGTCCAGGAGGATTGCGCGAAGGCTTTCTGGAACACGATGCCGTCTTCGGCCAACGCCGAAACGTTCGGTGTCTTCGGAGTGGCGGAGGCGTTGAAGGCGGTGAGGTAATCCGCGCGCAAGGTGTCCACGACGATCAGGAAAACATTGGGACCCGTCGCTTCGGCTTTTGGCGTAAAGGCTATCACGGACGCAGCAGGTTTGAAGACGATACTCAGCGCGAAACCGATCCCCACGAGCACGACGTAACAGGCGATGCTCAGGCCCAGGCCTTTTCCGCGACTGTCCTTGACCCAACCGGCCAGAATCGAGCCGATAAAGACGGCGAGACCAGCCAACAATACGGCGCCACCCAACACGATCAGATTGTCCATGAGCGAGAGGGCATGCTCATCAAGAATATCGCGTTTGTAGCGGAATCGCCCGAATACGAGAGCGACTGCGCCAATGGTGCCGCCGAGACACAAGCCGAAGGTCACCGCCGCAGGAACAAATTTGTTGAATAATAGATATCCGAATACCAGAACCGCCGCCACGCCCAGGCCCGCGCCCGTGAGCACCAGTCCGTATACCAGCGGCGCCCACCAAAGGGCCGACGCTTCAGAAAAGTTGGCCAAGGTCGTAATATGCCAGATGCTTTCGGCCAATCCCAGAATGGCCCCGCCGATGAGTCCGCCGAGCAACCCCACGCCAATACAATCGATCAGTTTGTTTCTGTAATCAGCGATTTCTTCGGGCGCCAGATGTAAATCCCCTTCTGCTTGACCTGCCGCCGTGGCTTCTTCGCGCACTTTTTTGAGTTCGCCGAGGAACCCTTCCTTGTCAGGTCGTCCGGCGAGGAGCATCAATGGAATGCTCAGCACAAAAGGGATGGCTTCACCGACCCAGAGTCCGAGATGACCGATGAGGAACGCACCGTCGGCCGTATAGGTGCCTCCAAGCAGGGCTGTAAACACGCCTTCGCGCACCCCGAGCCCGCTGACGGTGGGTGTAATGACGGACATCACGATGACGAGCGGACTTGCGAACATGACGTCGAGGAAAGACGCTTGTCCACCGGCAAGCGCCATGGCCACGCCGAAGTACATAAGACAGATTCCAAGATGTACACCCAGGCCAAGGAGTACGGCGAAAAGCAGGGTCATGCGATGGTTGTTGTAGGCCGTGACCGCTGTACCCAATTTATTCACCTTGGCACGAATGGCGTCCGGAACCGGGACCACCGCTACGAGAACCTGAACGATACGCGGATTGAGTAACATCAGGAACGCGACGGAAATGAAGGTGAAGAGAATGAACAAGACAATCCCGAGAGCAACCAAATTAAAGTCGAATAGGCGTGCGCCCAGTGGAAGGGTCAAGAATACAAGCAGCCCCAAGGCGACGATGCCGATTAGTTTCTCAACAGCAATGACCGTGGTGCACTTGATGGCTTCCCCGGTATACACCGATGATTCAACAAGTCGATACCCGTCAAGCCCGACCGTTCCGGGTAGTAACAGACCTATGGCCCGTCCCGTAAACCAGCACTTCGTCAAGTACCAGAACGGTAAGGAGATGCCCTGGCCTTTCAAGAGAAAATGCCACCGTAGCACGCCAGAAAAAATGCCGCAGATTTTAACGATTGCGGCAAAACTGAACCAAAATAGCGCTGTTCCTAGATTCAAATCCGCCAAAATTTCCCGCATTTTTGAAATCGAGATATCTTGGAACTTATCCGCAGCAAATCCAAATGTCTCAGGACGAAAGAGGAGGGTAAACAGTCCCGTAATAAATACGAGTTTTACAGCGATAAAAATTACTTTTTTCATGAAACCTTTTCAACTCTTTCAAATAGGTGTTTGTAGGTGTGGAATGAAGCCCGATTCTCGTGGCGACGAAAGCGTACATGATAACATAGAGCCACGAAGTAGCGAAAGTGACCACTGGCAACGACCGCTAGGCCCACTATGTTCGCTATGCTATACTCTTGATTCTTCAGACTCGAATTTGGATGCATGGGTTTATGAAAATCGCCTTTATCGGAAGTCGCGGCGTACCGGCACTCTACGGCGGCTTCGAAACAGCTACCGAAGAAATCGGTCGACGACTCGCCGATCGCGGCCATCAGGTCACCGTATATTGCCGACCGGGTAACGGTGATCGATCCGAGAAGTCCTATCGGGGCATGCGGAAGATTTATGTGCCCTGCGTGAAGAAGAAATCGTTGGAGACCTTGACGCACACCTTCGTGGCGCTGCTTCATGCCTTCTTTTGTCGCTACGACGTGCTGATTATCATGAACCCGGCGAATGGACCGTTGTGTATTATTCCGCGGCTGCGTATGACGCCTTTTGCGTTGCACCTGGATGGGCTCGATTGGGAACGCAGTCGTTGGCCGAAGTACGGTCAGAAGTTTATTCGTTTCGGGGCATGGTGTAGCACGAAGCTGGCGCCCGCGTTGATTGCGGACTCACGCGGGATACAGGATTATTATCAAGAGCACTGGAATCGCGAGACGGTGTATGCGTCGTATGGTGCTGATATTCAGGAGCCGACCAGCGGTGATCGATTGGAGGAGTTGGGGCTAGATTCTGGACAGTATCTGCTGGTGGTGGCTCGGCTGGAGCCTGAGAATCGCACGATCGAAATTATTCGTGCCTATCAAGAGATCAACACCGAACTGCGGCTGGTCATTGTGGGGGACACGAACTATGAAAGCGAGTATATTCGGGAGTTGAAGGAGCAGGAGAGCGACTTTATCTGGTTTTTGGGCGGCATCTACGACGCCGAGCTACTCGAGACATTGTTTCAACACTGTCAGCTTTACCTGCACGGGCACAGCGTCGGAGGTACGAATCCGGTCTTGCTTCAGGCCATGGCGGCATCGTGCGCGATTCTGTGTCTGAACGTATCGTTTAATGAAGAGGTTATCGGAGACACCGGGCGAAGCTTCGAGCAAGACCAGGAATCCTTGGAATCTACGCTGAAGGACATGCTCGAAAACCCGGTCGATCTTGAATCCTATCGTCGCGACGCGCGGATTCGCGTCGAAAGCGAATACACCTGGGAGGGGGTCACCGATATCTACGAAGACCTTTGCAAGCAACTGGGTAACGGCTCCGAATCTGATAAACAGGCCTGAAATATGCTAAAATAGCTATCAGGTTGCTCCTATTAGTCAATGATTTACTTTATGAATCAACGTCAGTCCTGTACAGTACTCGGTCAGGGAAGGCAGTTATTGAGGGCATTGGCCCTCTCTTGGAATTGGATGTAAACCAGTGCGGAATCGCAACAGCCATATTGCACGTATCACACCGTTGATCATCACCGACATGCTGATTGCTGTCGGTGCCTTCGCGATTTCATTGATCCTGGTGATTAAACCGTCGGAATTCTCCCTGGAAGTCATCCGAAGCGATTCGTATTTCAAGGCCTACACATCCATCATTTTTGTCGCCCCCTTTGTGCGTGTGTTTACCTACAGTCTCTTCGGGGCCTATGATTCAAATTCCCAATCCGAGACCCTGTCCCACCGTCTATTCGCCATGTGCAAGGCCGTCAGTCTCGGCTCGGTCATCATCGTCGTCGTTACCTTCATGTACCGCGGCGTGTTCGATTACAGTGAGTTCTCCTACTCGCGCATGGTGCCTCTTTACGATTGGATGATTAACATCTTCGCGATCACCGTCGTTCACACCATCGCGCTGTTCGTGCGCGACGAACTCTACAAGCGCGGCATCGGAAAATGCAATGTGGCCATTCAAGGCGCTGGTAGACAGGCCGCCGTATTCAACAAAGAACTCAACTTCATGACGGGCTCGCGCTACACGGTCAAAGGATTTATCGCAACGGACGACGACAAGGGTGCCTTCGACGAAATCCCGGACTTCGACTACCTTGGATCGCCCGAAGGCATCCTCGAAGTCATCAACCAACACAATATCGACGAAGTTATCGTGACCGACAAGGACGTGCTTGGCATGGATCTCGTCTCCTTTGTTGCCGAATGCCACAAACGCGATGTCGTCGTTAAACTCGCGCTCGATATTTTCGGTGTGTTGACCCACGGACGTCAGCTCCACGAACTCGCGGGACAACCCGTCATTCAAGTCAATGAAATCGCCATCGAAGGCATGGCGCGCGTGTTGAAACGTACGGAGGACATCATTCTGTGTTCCCTCGCGTTGATGATTACTTTTCCCATCTGGCTCGTCATCGGGCTGTTGATAAAACGCGAGAGTCCCGGCCCGGCCATCTTCAACCAGGAACGCGTCGGCAAAAACGGCCGCACATTTATGATGTACAAATTCCGATCGATGTACGTGGATGCCGAAGAACGCCTGGGCGATCTCATGGACCACAATGAAGCCGATTCAGATGGGCTCATTTTCAAAATGAAAGATGACCCGCGGTGTACGAGCATCGGTCGAATTATCCGGCGCACCAATCTTGATGAACTGCCGCAATTTCTCAATGTCATCAAGGGCGAGATGAGTCTTGTTGGACCGCGGCCGCCGCTGCCCAGCGAGGTTCTCAAATACGACGAGCACCACAAGCAGAAACTCGCCACCACACCGGGCATTACGGGTCTGTGGCAGGTGAATCGCGGTCACGATTATAATTTCGAAGAACTCGTCAATTGGGATACCTACTACATTGAAAACTGGTCCCTGTGGCTTGATATCAAGATCATTCTCAAGACCATCGGCGTATTGCTGACCGGTCGATACTCCTACTGATGCGCTATACCCTGTCCCTTTCCACGCGCATGATTGTCGCGGGACTTCTACTGCTCGTGCTGGCCTTTCAATTAAGTTTTTCATCCGCATTGCTCGCCGGACATGTTTACGCGCATAACGGACGCATCACGCTGGCCAATCAAGTCTGGAAGGATTCGTCCTGGTATTATGAACGGGCCAATGAATACTTTCCCTACGACCATCATTGGCTGTACGGGCAAGCGACAAGCCACTTGAACCTGGGCGAAATCGGTGCGGCCATCGACGCGCTGGACCAAACACTGAAACACGCGCCATATTATGGGGCCGGTCTTACTTCTACCGGACATCAGATGGTCAAGAGTGGAAATCCCGCTGTGGCGAAGAGCATGATCGAACGCGGCATGGCCCTTGCACCGGAATTCTGGAGTTATCACTACCTCGCCGCACTTGTGGCCCTTTCCGAGGGGGATCGGGCCGCCGGGCTGGAATCGCTGAAGATTGCGAATCACAATTCCATGACCGTGACCCCGCAGGTGCAGCGCACAACAGCGCAGTTAAATTTTGTAATGCAGGACCTCAAGTCGGCCCAATATGCCGTGAACAAAGGCCTTCGATATGCCCCGACCATGCCGGAACTATGGCAATTGCGCGGGCAGATCTATCACAGCGGCGGCGATCTTGATGAAGGGATCACTTCCTACAATCGTGCGCTCAACCTGTATCAGATTCGCATGCAGAATTCCTCCACAACGGCTGCCAAAGACGCGCACCTCTGGGGCGAAACGTCGGCCTATGCAGGTGTGGCCTTTGCCGAGCTGAAAAACGATGACAAGGCCCTGGCGCATTTTGGCGATGCGGCAGCCCAATATATCGAAATCGGGGCCTTCACGGGCACCATCGCGCAGATGCACGAGCGTGTTGGCTCAAGCCTCGCACAAACCACGCCGCTGGCTCAGCTGACCTGGGCGAACGTCATGGTTTCGGCGGGTCTTTTCCAACCGGCCATTGTAATATTCACACGCGTTGACGATCAGGATGCCGAAGCCTTCCCGGATCTGTCCCGATACTATTTCGGCAAGGCCTTGAGCCAACTGGGCAACCACGACGACGCGCTGACCCAGTTTCGTAAAATAAAAGTGCTTACCTGGAACCACGCCTTGGCCTATGCCGACACGTTGCGTGCGGCGGGACAACCCGCTGCGGCCAACTTCGAGTACAACCGGATATTAACGGGCATCACTATGAATGCGCAGCAGCGTAAGGTGATTAATGAGCGAATCAAGGGTATGACTCAGTAAGCCCCTTCTTCGAAATCCAGTCCGCAATACATACATTTCCAGTGTTGCGACGACGAAACCCGCTGGCACTGTGGACAACGCAACGGCACGGTCGTGATCGCACCATCTTCCACCCCATCGCGCAAGTCAATTTCCTTCATGCGCGCCTTCAGATCCGCATCGGTCAACTTGAGGCTGTCCCGCACCAGCTCCCACAACACCTGATTGCGCAATTCCACCCGCGCCAACTTCTTCTCCAGCCTTTTGACCTTGCTGCGAAGGGCGTTGTCGACCGAGCCCGACGTTCCAGAGTTTCTGGGTGCTTGTGCGAATGCTGCCCCCATACCTACGCTCAACATAATATGCATTCCTCCTTGACCGATTGGATTTGTATGAATATTCTACCATCAAAAGTGTAATTCCATTTGTAATGATGAGGGAGATGATGAATTACTACATTGACTATAAAAAGAGATACCCCTACCTGGACTGGATTATTCACGAGATCCCCTATGGATTTTTCATATTGTTTACTTCTCTCACCTGCTATCTGGTGCAGCGACTTTTCATGTTCTATACCTATACCGCCGATGACGGTGTGCCCCAACATTCCGAACATCGGTTACTCATCTTGACGAGCTTACTCGTGGCATTGGTCTCGCATCTTCTAATCTCGAAATGGAGAAAGCGGAGCATCACCAGCCGAATAATTCCCACGATGGGTCGCCGATAAACCAAGATACAAGGTAGACAGCCGACAACCCCGATCAGTACCATGAAGCGACACAGGAGCATCATCGTAATGGATCCGGACATCAATTTTAAGCGGGACTTTCCGCTACTCGACAAAATTATTCACTGGATATCGCCGTTGCTGATTGGCTACATCATTTTTTATGTCGTCAACTTCGTTCAACGGATTATAATGGCGATTGTTGGGATACCCCCTGTACGGTTTTCGTCGCATGTGATCAATTCATTTCCGACGCTTACCCTCTTCAACCCCATGTGGATACCCCCCATTTTCGTCGTCGTCGTCGTTCTTGCCTATAACAAACGCCGCCAGTCCATCAAACTCAACCGTTTCAAGAACCACAACGTCCCCACCATGTTCTACGACGAAACACCCGTGGCGCAACCGCAGGTCAAGCAAGTAGAAGAAGCGAAAAATGAGGACGGGCAGGCAGAATAGCGTGAAATATTACACCGATTACGCCAAAGATCACCCACGTCTAAATCGCATCGTTCACTTTTCATCACGATTCGTGTTGGCAGGACTCGTATTTGGCTCAATGTATGCCTTACAGCTGATGCTGATTTATCGGACAACTGGGGGCTACAGCTTTTCCGAAGAATGGACCGAGACCGGCCCATCAATCTTCTATTCCCCCTTGATGCTTGTTGCACCCATCGGCGCGGCAACGGTGGCACTGCTTGGGCCGGATGTGTATCGCCGTGTGAAGCGAAAGTCTGATTTGTCATGAATGTCGAATATTGATTTTCGTCAATAATTAGCCTTTCCAAACCGTTGCAAACAATACCGTCGCGATACAAGACCTATTGTTTCGCAGATGTGTCCGCACAACCCGAGCACTGGCATGGCGTTTGCAACGCTTGGGTCGATACCATTGGGGGGATACGTTGACCGTCCCACCCCCGTCGTGTAGAGTGACTCCTTTGTGACTGACCCATTGGAGATTTGCCCCATGCAGCACCTGCGCAACGCGATTACAGCTTTCCTGATTATTGGTATTACCCTGCCAGCGATGGCGGCGAAAAAGTATGACGTGAAAATTCTGCGGGATACCTGGGGGGTTCCGCATATTTATGGCAAGACGGACGCGGATGTGGGATATGGTCTCGCGTGGGCGCAATGCGAGGACAGTTTTGTGGTCCTGCAGGAATCCCTGATGACCTCACGCGGCATGATGGGCTTGTACTCGGGTCAATCGGGTGCCACGACCGACTATATCGTCGCGATGCTTAACGTCAAAGGCTTTGTTGATGAAAAATACGAATCCGACCTGAGCCCGGAACTGCGTGGTGTGCTCGAAGGTTTTGCGCAGGGCGTGAACGATTACGGTGCGAAGTATCCGGATAAATTGTTGCGCGAGGATTTGCTTCCGGTAACCGGCAAAGATATTGCGGGTGGATTCGTCTTCCGCGCGCCGTTTTTTGTGGGACTCGATGGTGCGGTGCGGGAATTGTTTGGGAAAGAACGCCGACGTGAGGTATCGCAGAAAAACACGACTACGGCTTCGCTGGGAACGATTGATCCTTTTAAAGCCATCATTCTCGCGCACGAATCCGTTTCCGGCGGGGTTGAAATGGGCTCGAACGGAACGGTTGTCTCGCCACGTCGTTCATCCGATGGCAGTACGTATCTGCTGGCAAATCCGCACCTCTCTTGGGAAGGCCAGACGACGTGGTACGAAGTGCATCTGCACAGTGAAGAAGGCTGGAACATGACGGGTGGACTCTTCGCAGGATCGCCGGTAATTACGCTGGGCCACAACGAGAACCTGGGCTGGACGCACACGGTGAACGCGCCGGACCTCGTGGATATCTACGTGTTGGAGATGAACCCGGACGATGAAAACCAGTATCGCTACGACGGGAAATGGCTCGATCTGAAAGTGAGCGAGACCACGTTGCGCGTGAAGGTCACAGAGAAGATGTCCATGCCTGTGCGTCGCAAGTTGTACCAGTCTGTTCATGGCCCGGTGATTAAATCGAACCACGGCGTGTACGCGATTCGCTATGCGGGCTGGGGCGATATCCGCTCCTCGGAGCAGTGGTACCGCATGAACAAGGCGACCGACTACAAAGAGTTCAAGGCGGCGATGGAGATGCGCGCGATTCACTCGTTCAATACGATATACGCCGACAAAGAGGGCAATATCTGGTCCTTGTACAACGCGATGTTGCCGCATCGGACCGAGGGTTATGACTACCGCCAGTATTTGCCGGGTGATACCTCCGAGACGATGTGGGATACGTATTTGACGCTGGACGAATTGCCGCAGGTGTTCAACCCGAAGAATGGTTTTATTCAGAACAACAACTCAGACCCCTTCATGATGACCTTTGGTGGCGAATCTCCGAATCGCGAAGACTATTCGGTGACGCATGGTATCGAAACGCGCGTCACGAACCGTACGCGTCGTGCGTTGGAATTGTTTGAAGCGGACGAGTCGATTACGTGGGAAGAATTCGAAGCGTACAAATTTGACCTTTATTATTCGAAAGAATCTGACGCCGCCAAGGCGCGAGAAGCGATTTTGGCTGTTTCCGGAATCGACGATCCCTTGTTGAAGGAGGCGGTAGAGCTTATTCGCGCCTGGGACCTTTCCACCCATGAAGACAATACGAGTGCGGCGCTGGCCATTACCACCATCAATCAGAGTCGCAGTAAACCCGACTCGATAATGGATACGTTGCTCAAAAATGCCAAGAAGTTCAAGGAAATGCACGGGCGTCTGGACATTCCCTGGAACCAGTTCAACCGAATCCAAAAGGGTAAAACGGACATCGGTGTTGGCGGCGGGCCGGATATTCTGCATTGTGTTTCCCCGCGGTATATCGAAGAGGGAACGCGCTCCAAAGGCCGTCATGGTGATGGTTATACGACCATAGTGCGTTGGGACAAAGATGGGAATCTTACGTCGAAGAGTCTGCATCAGTATGGCACGGCTGTCGAAGACGAAAGTTCGCCGCATTGGGATGACCAGATCGAGCTGATGCGCACACGCACGATGAAACCGGTCTGGTTCACAGAGAAAGATATTCGCGCGAACCTGGAACGCGAGTATCGTCCCGGCGAGTAACCCTTAGTCGCTACTGATGTTCAGGAACGTGCCCGCAATATGGCGGTTTCCCGTGTCGTCGTGGAAATAGTAGGTGACGAGAATTTTCCCGTCGGCTGTCATGGTCGCCCAGGGATAACCGAGGTCGCTACCCGTTCCATCGTCACGTAATATCATCTCGGGCGCCGTCTTGAAGTCCGTGCATTCGGCGTTGAGCACGCGTGCACGAATGCCGAAGGGCTCGTGGCGATAGCCGTAGATGAGCAATACACGCTCGTCCGGCAGGCGCAATGCGTAATGGGGATGACCTTGCCAGCCCGCAGCTTCCCAGGGCTCGAAGGATTTGCCGTCGTCGGTCGAACGGGCGACAACCGTCAGATCGCCAAAGTCCGCCGTGCGCATGAATGCAACAATGTCGCCCTTGGGTGTGATGGTTAAGGAAGTCTCGTTGAAGCTGGCCTTCTCGTCCGACGCGATGGGGCATGAATACTCCCAGGTCTTCCCGCCGTCGTCCGAGATCATGAGATGAGTCTCGGCGCGACGCGGCGCGAGTTTCGGTTGCGATGCCACGGCCCAATACAGACGACCATTTTCACCTTGTACCATGGCGCCACGGTTGTAAGCGGGGGCCGGATCGCCGAACACATTGTCAGTGACGCTGCCGGGCACGGGTGGTGGAACGATGAGATCGCCCCACGTTTTTCCGCCATCCTCCGAGCGCACCATGTAGCCGCCCATGAACACGAAATTATCGTGACGCAGGGAGTCGGGAAATTTTACTTTTGCTTTATCACTCACGCGCGCCCAGCCGTAGCTGCTGCATACGATGGCGCCGTCGTTGAGTTGCGTCATGCAGGGGTCCTGCGATCCACCGAAGGGATGCGCCAGGATGAGTTCCGACTCGGTCGTCCAGGTTTCGCCATTATCTTGGGACCGCACGAGCACGAGGTAGCTGTTCGGGTCGGTATGATTCGAGCCACCCTCGCCGAAGACACGCCGATCTGGCGCACGTCGAAACGCGACAATGAGCTCACCCGAATCGCGGCGCACAATGGACGGAAATGCACTGTAAAACGACTCGTTTCGATAAACAATGATGTCTTTTTCTTTGGTAATGACTGACTCAGCAAAGGCAACATTACCAATTAGAATTGTAAAAACCAGAAAGCATCGCGCAATCATAATCATGTCTCCAATATCGGCTTTTCTTTTCGCTTACTTTTTCTTTTCACCCGAAAATAAAAAGTAAGGGCAGTTTATCAGGTAGTAAGCATGCGTTCACAAGTCCGGGGTCATGCTTCATCAGCGTGTTGGGTAAACCGGGTGAGTCCGGCGAGGTCTTTGTTCGGGTTGGGCAGGATGAGGCTCATGGTGTAGCCGACGATGAGACAGGTGCCGATGCCGATGACGCTGTGGAGGTAGAAGTGGATGTGGGAGACGAATGCGAGGCAGGAGAGTACGGCGATGCTGGCGATGGCTCCGATGAGCACGCCTTTTGCGTGGCTTCGGGTGGTGAAAATGCCGAGTATGAATATGCCGACGAGTCCCGAACTGAAGAGTCCGAGGATTTGGTTGAAGAGGAAGAAGAGCGAGGAGATATCGGTGGTAATGAGCACGAAGGAGAATCCCATCGCGGCGAGTCCGCTGAGAATGATGACGGTTCGCGCGAATTTCATGCACTGCGCGTCGGTGATGTTGTTACCCAGTCGTTTGTAGAAGTCTGTTGTGATAGCGGTGGAGACGCTGTGCATGGAACTGTCGAGGCTGGACATGGATGCGGCGAAGATGCCTGCGATAACGAGTCCGGAGAGGCCCATGGGAAGGCGGTTGACGATGAAGAGCGGGAATACCTGATCGTTTTTCATGCCGACGATGAGCTGTTCGGGGTTGTTGTGGAAATAGACGTAGAGGCAGGTACCGAGCAAATAGAAAAGGAAGACGAAGGGTACGGCCAGCCAGCCGTTTAACCAGATGGCTTTGGCGGCGGCTTTTTCGTCTTTGGTGGTGAGGTAACGTTGTATGACGGCCTGGTCGGTGGTGTAGGGTCCGAACTGCAACATCATGGTACCGAGTAACACGGACCAGGTGGCGAGTTCGGTGACGCTGAAACTCATGTTGACTGCCGTGAATTTGCTTGCTTCGTTGGCAACGGACAGTACCTCCCCGATACCGCCTTCGGAAAGTACGACGAGGACGAAACTGACGAGGAGTCCGCCGATGAGTACGAAGACTTGCAGGACATCGGTCCAGATGACGGCTTCGATACCACCGAGCACGGTGTAGATGGTGGACAGGATGCCCATGAGCAGGATACAGACGAAGACATCGAGTCCAGTAATGGCGGAGAGTCCGAGCGCGGGCAGGTAGATGACGACGGCCATGCGCAGAAGCTGAAACGCGAGGAAGGAGGCGCTGCCGAAGAGTCGGACGGAGAGATCGAAACGCTTCTCGAGGTATTCGTAGGCGGTGGTGACGTTAAGCCGTCGAAAAAAGGGAAGATAGTATTTGATGACGATGGGGGCCATAATCAAGATGCAGATGGTGCCTGGAAACACGACCCAGTTGGTGGCGTAGGTCAGGGCGGGTATCGCAACGAAGGTGATGGCGCTTAGCTGGGTGGCGTAGATGCTGATTCCGGCGGCCCACCAGGGCACTCGTTTTCCCGCGAGAAAGAAGTCGTCGGTGCCTTTTTCTCGTCGGGAGAAGAAGATGCCCATGCCGACGAGCGCGGCGAGGTAGAGTCCGAGTACTGTGTAGTTCACGGCACCGAAGGAACGGTCCGATTGACCAATGCTTAGCGTCTGGATGCGGGGGGTTCTTACGCCGGGTCGGATTTCGCCGGTGGTGATCACGATTCGATCGTTCCATTCGACGACTTCGGTGGTGACGACGCTGCGGGGCATTTCAGCGATGATGGTCCAGGCGTCGGTGATGGTGTTGTAGGCGCGGACGGTGGTCGGAAATTCGGGGATGTCCTGTGTGGGCAAGGTAACGTGCTCGCCGGTGGAGCCGCTGAACACGAGGATGTGTGATTGGCCCACTCCGATGGCACGCGTGGCGGCGACAGGTTTATCGAGGTCGGTCATGGTGGACCAGGTGTCTTCGCGCGGGTTGTATCGGTAGCCGTCGGTGACGTAATTCAGGGTGGTTTCACCGGATTCGTTTTCGGTTGGAATTTCGCCGCTGAAAAGGTAGAAGAAGGGGTTTCCGGCACCGTCAACTTGGCTGGTGGCAACGGCTTTGATACGCGCATCGCCGGGCCAGGGTGTTTTTTCTTGCCAGATCCAGCCGTTGGGCGGTCCGGAGATGTCCATGGCCCAGAAGGCGTGATTGAGGTCGGTAGCGTCGGTTGATTTTTGGCCTGCGGCGATATAGATGGTGTTGTCTACGAGTGCGCCTGCGTGGAAGGCGGTGAGCTCGGGGAGCGGCGGAAGGGTTAAGGTGGTGACCGTTTTGGATTCGGCGTCGTATTGCAACAGCCAGACAATATCGTAGATGGCATCGGCATCGCTGCCGCCCGCGATGAGCAGGCCCTGCTCGGTAGAGATGGAAATACCGTAGGCGAGCGGCCGCGGGAATTTTGAGGTCGCGGACCATTCAGTATCGCCTGCTTCGAGTGTATAGATGTCGTCGTACCAGACTTTGTTGCCGCCATCCCAGGGCATGCCATTGGGAAAGTTCGCGCCACCCGCTACGATGAGCGCGCCGTTGTGGGTGCCTGCGAAGGGTCCACCGAATCCGAGTTCGCCTGGAAGCTCGGGCAAATCGCCCCAGATGAATTCCTGCGCGAAAACCGGGTTGCCAAGGGAACATTGAAAGATGATAAACATTAGAGTGAGCAGGCGATGCAGCGTCGATAGTCCGGGGAAAAGGGTCTTACTGAGCATGTTGTGGCGCGCGTTAATCGCTGGACGTATACCCGATGCGTGTGAACCTGCTAGTATATGGTCTCGAATATTCTGGCTGACGGTGTCCGGTGAATTCTGTTGATTCATGGGGGTCTTCCTCGGAAATAATTCGTTATAACATGACACTGAATTGCGATGAAATCAACTTAACACCTGCGGATCGCGGGTGATGTATCAAGGAGTACACGTTATGGCGAAAATTCATGGCCTGTTGCCTGCCACGCTGACGCCGATGACAGAATCGGGCGATCTGATGCTTGATGTGGTGCCGACCCAGGCTGAATCATTTCTGAATCGGGGTGCCGCAGGGGCATTCATCAATGGAACGACTGCCGAATGGGCTTCGTTGTCCGTGACAGAACGTAAGTCCATCACGAAGTCCTGGGCGGATGCGACGGACTCGTCATTTTGTCTTATCGATCATGTGGGACATCACAATCAACGGGAAGCCGTTGAGCTTGCCGAGCATGCGGCAACCTGTGGCGTCCGTGGAATCGCGGTGGTCGCGCCATCGTATTACCAGCTGACGACGCCGGAAGATGTTCTGAACTGGTGTAAACCGATTGCCGAGGCGGCTGGGGGCACGCCATTTTATTATTACGATCTGCCGGGATTCACAAACATCCAGGTATCTGCTTTTGATGCGGTCGAATTACTGGCAGAGGAGATTCCCACCTTCGCGGGCCTCAAATATAGCGGCATTGAACCGTCTGGATTGCAGAAGTGCGTGAATTTACACGAAGGGAAGTACACGGTGTTCTTCGGCTCGGATGAAAATCTGTTGCTTGGCCTTGTAATGGGCGCGACGGCAGGCGTGGGGAGCACCTACAATCTTGCGTTGACTCATTATGTGAAGGTCATCGCGGCATTCGAGGCTGGCAAACTTGACGAGGCGCGAGGGCTTCAATATGAGGCACTGAAGATGGTCGATATCATGTTGCCGCATGGTGTGATTCCATCGCTCAAAGCCTTGCAACCGATGACGGGATATGCCGTAGGAGGGTGCCGCTTACCATTCCGTAGGCTATCCGATTCGACCACCAGACAAATCACTGCGGAGGTGACCGCGTTGGGCATTGTCGAAGAGTGAAATCGTCCGTATCCGAAGATTTCAAAGTTGCAAAACTCCTGACCACTGCGTAGTATACAGCATACATTTGCGAAGAACCGTCGCAGGCAAAGGGGTATACGAATGCATCACCTGAGACATTTCAGTTTGACAGGTTGTTTTGTAGCAATTTGTTGTTTGGTATCGATGAATAGCCATGCGGATGCGGAACCTGGAATCTGGTCAAAGATCAAAGATACGAATTGGGACGACGGACGATATCGACTTGAGTTGCAGGGCTGGGTGGGCAGTCGTTCGGGAAATCGCTCGCGCAGTGATGATGTAGGCATCGTGGGCAGTATTGAGCGCGAGTTCGCTTTGGGCGAAAAGCTTACCGTAGGCTTGCGCGTGCTTCCCTTGTTCTATTATGATGCCGACGAAGTTTCGGGCGATGCCTATGAACAAACGGACATCTGGGGTGCAGGGTTTGGCGTTACCGTTCGACGCTACTTTAAGGAAGTTCACGAGGGGTGGTATTTCGAATTCATGGAATCGATCGTCGCACACGATGATAAGTTCAATGGTAATTCTGGATCCGCGAATTTTATGAGCGAAACCGCCTTCGGATACGAGTTTGACAATCATTGGCATCTTTCCGGCAAGTTGAGGCACTTGTCCAACGGCGGGTGGGCCGACGATAATTCCGGTGTTAATGCCTTTGGTGTTGGTGTAGGATTATCGTTTTAGAACTATCGATGTAAAGGAATCTCTTTATGACGCGTCAAGATGAACGGCGGAGTCACCCGAGAAGTTCGCGCGGTTTTCGCGTGGCCGACGGATCCGAAAATGGGCTGATTACGCATGTGGACAACATCAGTTGCAGCGGTGTGTTGTGTCATACGCGCCGTCCTGTGGCGGAGATGACAAAGCTGGAAATTGTGCTGGATCTTCCTGGGCCGGTGAAAAAGAAATTGAAGGCAGAAGGGGTAGTAATTCGTTGCGATGCGGAAGAACCTGATCACACGGAATTCAAGGTGGCCATTTTGTATACGAAGGTCGACGAGGCGGATTTTGATGCCATTCAGGCTTTTGTTGAGCATGACCTCGGCTAGGGGCTGCTTTCTGTGAGCACCTTCAAGCAACAGAACCAGCGCACTCTTGATCGTAGCTTATTGGCGGTATGCGCAATCGCCTTGGGCATCACAGTGGTCTACCCCAGTGCGCGTCTTGTCGTTGGCGCGTTGTCGGATTGGCAATGGTCGGTCATTACGGAAGGCTCGGGGCGTGAGGCGATAATCAACACCCTGCTTATGTGTCTTGCTTCGGTCGTCACCTCTGGACTCGTGGGCACGGCGATGGCTTTTTTTGTGACGCGATTTTCATTTCCTGGTAAAACGCCGCTGGCCGCGCTGGCGTATATGCCCTTCGCGTTGCCGCCTTTGGTGGGAACCTTGAGTTTTTATTATCTGATCGGGGCGGACGGGTTGTTTCCTCGAATCGTGCATCATTTGGCAGGGAATGACGATTTTGCGTTCCAGGGCCCGGTCTCCATTTTGCTGATTCACACCTATTCGTTCTCGGTTTATTTTTACGCGATGGTGTCGGCGGCCTTGGAGTCGATGGATGTGTCGCAGGTGGAAGCGGCGCGTACGCTGGGTGCTTCGCGGACGCGTGCGTTTTTCAAAATTACGGTGCCTGCGCTGAAACCTGCGCTGCTTGGGGCATCGTTGCTGGCGTTTATGACATCTGGAGCGTCGTTTAGTGCGCCGTTGTTTTTCGGAAACGATTTCCCGTATTTGAGCGTACAGATAGTAAGTGAACGCGCTCAGGCCAATCAAGGTGGCGCGATGACGTTGTCGGTTGTGCTGGGACTTGTCTCGTTGTTGGGTGTGCTGATATTTCGCTCGCGGCACAGACCAGGTCAATCGGGGACGAAAGGCGTTCCGCGTCCGGTTAAGTCAACGTCGGGAAAACTGATTGCCGGTACGGTTGCCTGGGTGAGCATCTTCATTCTGCTGATTCCGCAGATGAATATCATATGGTTATCGTTTGTGAATCATCGCGAATGGTATACGGAATTGATTCCGACGATGTTCACTTTCGACAATTACACGGTATTGTTTCAGGAAGACTCGGCATTTCGGCCAATTCGCAACAGTTTATGGATGAGTCTGGTTGCTTCGGCACTCACGTTGCTCGTGGGGTTGCCTGCGGCGTACTTGATCGGGCGTAATCGCAACGGGGCGCGTTGGGTGAATGTGCTGGTGATGATTCCTTGGGCCTTGCCGGGCACCGTGGTCGCGATGAATCTGATTGCTGCGTTCAACGACGACTGGTTACCGCCATTCAACCCTATCATGATTTTGCCGCTGGCGTATTTCGTGCGATTTATCCCCTTACTAACGCGTATGGCGACGGCGGCGGTGACGCAATTTGATGGTACGCTCATCGAGGCGGCACAAACGCTCGGCGCGACGCGGTGGTATTGTTTCAAGCACATCATCGTTCCGCTGATGGCACCGAGTCTGGTGGCGGCTACAGCGCTGGTGTTTGCATCGAGTCTGGGCGAATTTGTAGCATCGATTCTTCTGTATACACCGTCCAATTTGCCGATTGCCATTCAGATTAACCAGGAATGGCGTGGTTCAGGCATCGGATCGGCCTTTGCCTACAGCGTGTTGCTGATGCTGATGGTGACGGGCACGTTTTTGTTGTCGCGCAAGGTGGGGTCGCGAACAATTTGAGGCATTTTGCATGAAGTCTTACAATGTAGACAACTTTGAATCCTTCCCGGGAATGAATGACGCATGAACGTGACCTTGTTTGGCGCAGAAGCCCATACGATAGCATCGTTGTTTGACGCGCATGAGAATTTGACGCTGGTGAACGAGCCGGATGATGTGGTGGTGTGTTTTGGCGGGGACGGCACCTTGCTAGCCGCGGAGTTGAAATGGCCGAACGTTCCCAAGGTGCCCATTCGAAATAGTCGCCGAGGCATTCGGTGCATCTCGCGTCCTGCGGAACAGGTGATCGCGGAATTGGCCGAGGGCAAACTGGTTCCGACGGAATATTTGAAACTTGAGTGCAGCGTGACCTATGCCGATGCCGAAAAGCCGGAAAGTCATCTGCTCGCGATCAACGAATTCAGCGTTCACATGGGCCGGGTGAATTCGGCGGTACGCTTCAAAATTTGGTTTGATGACAAGGAGCACGGGGAAGCATCGGATCGGGAGATAATTGGGGATGGACTTGTCATCAGCACGCCTTTCGGGAGTACGGCCTACTTTAATGAAGTCACGCGTGGTGTATTTCGGACCGGGCTTGGTGTGGCCTTCATGAATACGCACGAAAAGACGAATCACGTTATTCTTGCGGAGGAAACCGATGTTCGTGCGGAGATTACGCGCGGTCCGGCGATTCTCGCTTTCGATAACTCTTCGGAGTATATCGAGCTGGTTGAAGGGGACATTCTTAGGATTAATCGCCACGCGAAGCCGGCGGTGATGCTGGACGTGGAGGAGTAAAAACCGCTTTGATACGTTCATCCATGTACCATTAGTGTATGTTTATTTACGCGGACGTATATCGACTTCGCGAGCGTGTGGTCGGGTATAAGCGCGAACGCTGCGTTCAATGCAAGACTATTCGGACGATATTTCGGGTCCGCTTCCTTCCCATCTTGCATTTCTGGTTTGTTCCCATTCTACCCTTGTTTTACGGGGTCAGCTGGTCGTGCGAAGAGTGTGAATCAAACGACGAACGAACCCCTTCCTACTTGTTGTGGATTGTTTCTTTCATATGCCTGGCATTCTCTGCAATTTTTCTGGTGGATTTGGCTGTGGGCGAAGACACCAACGAACCGATCAATGTCGAGGAATCACTTTTGTACGGCATACCGGCGTTCGTAGCAGCATTGGTCTTCGCTGGAATTGCGGTCTATCTTCGACGCCGAAACCGTCGAATCACAAATGAGGTTCGCGAACAATTTCATTCGGAGTTCTTTGAACGATCGGGAAAGTGTTGGGTATGTGATGGCGAGTTGATCCTTCAGCCGAAACTTCATTGTTCCAAGTGCAATCTAAGGGTGCACAACAAGTTGCAGGCAATTGTCCTCAGGGAAATTGTGTCGGCGAGCGTTTCAGCAACAGGCGAACGACCTTAATTTTCGAAGCCTATTCCTCCTCCAGCAGTTCCTTGAGGTGGTATAAAAATTCATGGGCTTCTTTGGGGGAAAGGGCATCGGGATCGGTGATGCCGAGTTCGGTTTCGACTTTGCTGGGCTCCGGAGTTTTTGCCGGACCGAATAGGTACATCTGGTTTTCGAGGCCGAGCGCACTGGTGTTGCCGGATTCGAGATTGGACATCACTTCACGTGCGCGTTTGACGACGGCTTTGGGAAGGCCTGCCAATTTCGCGACCTGGATGCCGTAGCTGTGGTCGGCGCCGCCATCGATAATCTGGTAAAGAAAAATGACCTTGCCCCCCCACTCGCGCACGGCGACGTTGACGTTTTTGGCGTTGGGTAATTGATTGGCGAGTTCGGTGAGTTCGTGGTAGTGGGTTGCGAAGAGCGTTTTCGCGCCGATGGTATTGTGAATGTGTTCGGCGACGGACCAGGCGATGCTGATGCCGTCGAAGGTGGATGTGCCGCGTCCGATTTCATCCAACACGAGCAGGCTACGTGCGGATGCGGCGTTGAGAATGTTGGCCGTTTCGATCATCTCGACCATGAATGTTGATTCACCGCGCACGAGGTTGTCTGAGGCACCGACGCGGGTGAAAATGCGGTCCACGACACCGATTTGGGCTTCGGCGGCTGGCACGAAGGAACCGATCTGGGCCATGAGCGTGATGAGGGCGACCTGGCGCAGGTAGGTGGATTTACCGGCCATGTTGGGTCCAGTGATAATGAGCATGGAGGCTTGCCCGGGGGTCAGTTCGATGTCGTTGGGTACGAAATCGTTGGATTTCATCAGGTCTTCTACGACGGGATGGCGTCCTTCGCGAATGGCGAGACCTTGGGTGTCGTCCATCTGGGGTTTGCAGTAATTTTTCGTGACGGCGACTTCAGCGAGAGAGAGCAGCACGTCGATGGTGGCGAGGGCGTCGGCGGTTTCGTGGATGCGTTTGGCTTCGGCGGCGATGCGTTCGCGCAATTCGACGAAGAGAGAATATTCGAGCGAGGTCATCTTTTCCTGCGCGTCGACAATTTCTTCTTCGCGTTGTTTGAGCTCGGGAATGATGTAGCGTTCGGCGTTGACGAGGGTCTGTTTGCGTTCAAAGTAATCCGGCACGAGATTGACGTTGGCTTTCGTGACTTCGAGGTAATAGCCGAATATTTTGTTGTACCCGATTTTCAGTTTCGGGATGCCTGTTTTTTCGCACTCCCTTGCTTGCAGCGCGGCAATCCAGTCGCGTCCGCCGCTGACGAGTTCGCGGTAGTGATCGAGCTTCTCGTTGTAGCCGTCTTTGAGTAGATTGCCTTCTTGCAGCGCGAGCGGTGGTTCATCCCGCACGGCATCGTCGATCCATTGGGTCACGTCGGCGAGACCATCGATCCCGTCGCGCAGTCCCGTCAGAATCCCGGATTGTGCATCGGCAAGACATTCCAGGATGGAGGGAATCTGTGCGAGTGAATGTCCGAGTGCCTTGATATCGCGTGCGTTGCCGGATTTTGAGGTGATGCGACCGAGCAGGCGTTCGAGATCGGCGATGGGTTTGAGTTCTTCTTTGAGGCGGAGACGCATTTCCGTTTTGGACACGTAATCTTCAACCGCGTTGTGGCGTTCTTGTATGGACGACACATCCAGCAGGGGATGCAGCACCCAATAGCGGAGTTTTCGGGCACCCATGTGGGTGTGGGTGCGATCGAGTACGTTGAGCAGGGAACCGCGCTTGCGTTTGTCAGCGAGGGATTCGACGAGTTCTAGATTGCGTTGGGTGCTGCCATCGAGCACGACGTAACCGGAGGGATTGTATCGTCGCGGCATACGCAGATGCGGCACGGCATCGCGCTGGGTTTCCTGCACGTAGGAAACGACCGCGCCCGAACAGCGTAAAGCTTCCTTGGCATCTTCGAGGTCGATACCTTTCAGCGTACCGAGATCGAATTCGGTTTTGAGTGTGTCGGATGCGAATCCTGCGTCGAATTCATCTTCGTCGCGTGGCCGGAATACCATGCCGTCAAATTGTTGCCGAAGCGTGTCGAGTATTTCGGCGGCCATCGATTTTGGCACGAGCACTTCTGCGGGATTCATGCGAATGAGTTCGTCCCAGAGGGTCTGGAGTCCGTTTTCCGTTTCCTGTGCGGCGAGAAATTCGCCGGTCGACACGTCCACGAAGGCTATACCCGCGCGGTCGCCTTCCAATACGATGGCGCCGAGATAATTGTTGGTTGCGTCTTCGAGCAATTCGGGTTCGGTCACCGTGCCGGGCGTGATGGTGCGCACGACACCGCGTTTGACGATGCCTTTAACGTCTTTGGGGTCTTCGAGCTGGTCGCAGATGGATATGGTACGTCCGACTTTGATGAGCCGCGCGACGTAGCTGTCCAAGGCCTTTACCGGCACACCCGCCATGGGGATACGGTTTTCCTTGTTGCTGCCATCGCGTGAAGTGAGGGTGAGCCCGAGCAATTCCGAGGCTTCAATGGCGTCGTCAAAAAATAGCTCGTAGAAGTCGCCCATGCGGAAGAACAGCAGGGAGTCTCCGCTGTCCGCCTTCGCCTCCACAAACTGCTTCAGCATCGGAGTCAGCTTGGATTCCGGAATGTCCTCTATTTTTGCCCATTGCACCTGCGCCATAAGAGGGACAGTATACAGAATGGAACGCGCGAGTTTGAAATGAGAGATTAAGGTATCTGAGATCGATTAGCCTTTCATGGGATATATTTCCGATACCACTCCGTCTTCAAACTCTACCACCCACGCCGTCTCCCCCATCCAATAGAAATCGCCGATTTTCATATGTTCGTGATAGCTTTCCTGATAATCGTTGGCTAAGTCTGGCGATTTTAGAATCGGAAAGAACTCTTCGAATTCTACTTTGGACTTGCCATACAACCCCATTCGAAACTTCACGTCCACGGCGAAAAAGCGTAGGGCATAATCCGGTTCAAGTTCTCCGTAGCCCCATTTCCATGCAACATATCGGATGTTGGTCTGATGGCTTGGACCCAATAGAAGACAAAATGCCAGGAAGATGATTGCAACCCCCAGAAAAATGGCTGTTTTTCGAATGAGCGGTTTCGAGAACAGAGTCACTTGCATTTCTAATTTCCTAATTCGCCAGAGTGCAGACGTCGAGGGAGAATTCTTCGCCGGAATCGGTGGTGAAGATGATGGAAGTGGTGCAGCTGCCTTGGGCGCGATCCATTTTGTGGCCGCGTCCGGAGACGACTTTGGGTTCTCCGAGGTCGATGTTGAACTGGGCGAGGTCGAGGGTCGTTTTGGCATCGCTGGCGATCATGTTGACAATTTCACCGAGACCATCGTGGAGTATGCTTTGCTTTAACGTGGCATCTTCGTCTTCGCCGATCAGATCTCGAATGCAGTTCATCGCAAATTCAGCGGGCAGGCTCAAGGCGATCGCTCCTTGTTGCGATCCGGTGATGGCGATGCGGCCGGAGATGTCGCCAAACATGACATCGTTCATTTTGACGTAGACATCTTTCTGTTGCACTTGTTTTTGCAAGGCGACTTCGAAGGTGCTCTTGGTGGCGTCGATGAAAGGCAGTATGAATTCTGTGTCAATGGCTTGCATGTTTCGATCCTTTAATGAGTGTGCATCAGCATATCATGAACCGTTGGCGTCGTGGGATTGATACCACTGCGCGGTTCGTTTGAGCCCTTCTTTCAGCGAAACCTCCGGGGCGTAGCCGAAGACTCGTTGGGCGCGCGTGATTGATGCGCAACTTTTCGGAATATCGCCTTGACGCGCCTCCACGAAGTCGAAATCCCAGGGCGCGTCGAGCAGATCGCAGAGAGTTTCCGCGATTTCCAGCACGGAGACAGTACCGCCGAGGGCGATGTTGTAGACTCCGGCGAGGGGCTGTTCCGGCTCACAGGCGCGAATATTGGCTTGAATGACGTTGTCGACGTAGGTGAAATCCCGGCTTTGCCGGCCGTCGCCGTGGATTATGGGACGTTCTCCATTCAGGAGCGCGCGAATGAATTTTGGGATGACTGCGGAGTATTCAGAGTTCGGGTTTTGGCGTGGTCCGAAGACGTTGAAATAGCGTAGGCGGACGATGTCGATGTCGTAGAGGTTGCTGAAGACCTCGGCGTAACGTTCTGCGGCCATCTTGGAGACGGCGTAGGGCGAGATGGGTGCGAGTGGCAGGTCTTCGGTGGTGGGGAAAACAGTATTGTTGCCGTAGACAGAGGAGGAGGAGGACATGACGACGCGTTTGACCCCGGCATCCCGTGCGGCAAGAAATATACGCATGGAGCCTTCGACGTTCGCGGCATTGGAGGCGAGCGGGTTATTGATCGAACGGGGAACGGAGCCGAGGGCAGCGAGGTGCAGGCAATAATCGACTCCGGACATGGCGGCGCGTATGGCCTCGTCATCGAGAATGCTGGCCTCCCGAAAATCGAGCTTGGGACCTGGACCGTCGAGATTTTCGCGGAATCCGGTAGAGAGGTCGTCCAGCACCCGCACGGAGTGCCCCTGGCCGAGCAACTCCTGGGTCAGGTTGGAGCCGATGAAGCCTGCGCCACCGGTGACTAAGAATGAAGCCATGTTGTCCGCTTTCGTACAATTCGCTGCATGATTGTCCAATTTACCTACACTATCGAAGGTTTTCCACACCTTCATCGTCAAGGTGTTGTGTTATATACAGTTGTAAGATTTCTGGTGTGTCCCCCGATTGCCTTTGTTGCGTTCGTAACCATATAACTGGCGGATAGTTACGAATACTAACGAGTATTGTACTCAACACGAAGGCTTTTCGGGAGTGAAAAATAATTAAACTTATGGTCGGTGGGGCCATTTTCGCACAAGTTATCCACATTTTGACTAATTGGATAATTCTGGGGCTGGACATCATCAAATCACGCTATTTTGTTGTAAGCCATTGGCTCACCTGTTCATCCAGCATATCCAGTGGCAGAGAACCGTTGCGCAACACGATGTCATGGAATTCCCGAATGTCGAAGTGGTCGCCAAGTGTTTTACGCGATCGATCCCGCAGCTCCATGATTTTCAGCATGCCGATTTTGTAGGCGGTGGCTTGTGATGGCATGACGATGTAGCGTTCTATTGCGTGTATGCAGTCGCCTTCGGGATTGGGCGTGTTGGTGATGAGATAATCGATGGCTTCCTGTCGGGTCCACTTTTTGTAGTGTAGCCCGGTATCGACGACAAGACGGGCCGCGCGCCACAGTTCCATGGCGAGGCGTCCGAAGTCCGAATAGGGGTCTTGGTAAAAACCCATGTCTTTTGGGGAAGCCTCGCTGTAGAGTCCCCAGCCTTCGGTGTAGGCGGTGTAGCCTCCGTACTTACGAAATCTCGGGATACCTTCGAGTTCCTGGGAGAGGCTTATCTGCATGTGATGGCCGGGGATCCCTTCGTGGTAGGCGAGTGCCTCCATCTGGTAGGTGGGCATATCGGCCATGTCGCGCAGATTGGCGTAGTAGGTGCCGGGGCGTGAGCCGTCGGGTGCGGGTCGCTGGTAGAAGGCTTTGCCTGCGGATTTTTCGCGGAAGGCCTCGACCTGCTTTACGTCGATTTTGGCTTTGGGTTGTGTCAAGAACTGTTCGCTGAGCCGAGTGCGCATGATATCGATGATTTCGGTGGCTTTGGCGAGGTAGGCTGCGCGGCCTTCATCGGTGTCGGGGTAGTAGAATTGTTCGTCGGTGCGCGTGAAGTCGAAGAATTCCTGCAGGGTGCCTTCGAAGTCGACTTTCTTCATGATCGCGCGCATCTCGTCGTGTATGCGGGCGACCTCCGCCAATCCGAGGTCGTGGATTGCCTGAGGGGACATGTCGGTGGTGGTGGTGCGGCGCAGGGCCTGTCGGTAGTAGGTGTCGCCGTCGGGAAATTTCCACGCACCGTCGTCTTCGTTGGCTCGCTTCTCAAGATCGCGAAATGTGTCGATTAGATTCTTATAGGCAGGGGCTACCGAATTGGTGAGTGCCTGTTCGGCTTCGTCGAGCAATCGTTGGGTGTCTTGTTCGGAGATTAGCTCGGGTGCGAGCTTGGCCAACTTGGTGCGCAGGTCGTCGAGTAGTGTGCTGTCCTTGTCAGAATCGTCGAAGGGTGTTCCGGAGACGACGTTTTCGCAGGCCTGGATGATTGCGGGGAAGACGAATTTTGGCGCGATGATGCCGCGCTCGGCCTGTTCGTTAAGATTGACGATCAGTTGGTCGAAGAGCGGCTTCAACCCTTCGAGACGACTGACGTAGGCTTGCGCATCAGATAGGGAGGTGATGCGGTGAATGTTGATGAGGAACGAAGGGGCGCTGGCGTGGAGTCCGCGCATCTGACTGGCCTGGTAGCGGTGGAATCGCCATTGGTAGGCGTTGATGGAATCTTCGCAATCCTGCTCGAATAGGCGATAGCTGATTTTGGACTGGTCATCGAGCAATTCGAAGTCGAATTCTTCGCGCAAGCGGGCGAGTTCATCGACGACGATAGCGAGGTCGCGGGTATGGGCCAAATCCGAGATGTCGTCCCATTTGTCGTAGTCTGTTTTGATACCGAGTTGGGATTGGTACATGGGACTGCGGTCGAGCGCGTCGTTGAATACCTCTTCGAAGAAGGTGTTGATGCGTTCGGACTCATGACGGATGGCCTCGGCATTGGCCGCGTAGGTACTTGTAAGGGGGGCAAGCAGCGATAGCATGCAACAAAGAAGAAGCGATTTCATTTTGGGGAATCCATTCGTGTTGTTCATTCATCAGCGAGAATCAGGCTAAAATCTAACCTTTGATCGGGAAGGAAATCAATGTCGAATGGGAGTACACTGGTGAATCAGGGAGAAATTCAATGTCCTCAACGAGGCTAAAACGAAGGCGGAGGGTGTCGATTCTGGCGTTGCTGGTGCTCGGTATTGTCTTGCTCTGGCGTGGGGGAACGACGAGTCCGCTGACGGCTTATGAGTTGGAGGTGATGGAGTGGCGCGCCAGGTTTGAGGCGAATATGCGCAAGACGGATGGTTATCTGGCGATCACGGGCATGTTTGAGTTGCGTGATGGAGAATTTCAGTTCGGCTCGAATCCGGACTGTGCGTTTCAAGTGACCGACGCGCCGGGAAATTCCGTCCCTCCTGTAATCGGCACCTTCACGCATGGAGCGGGCAAGACGAGTTTTCAGCCTGCCGACGATGTTGCGATCACTGACTCGGAAGGGAATGCGGTCACCGGATCAACGGCTATGGAATTGGGATCGCTTGATCGACGCGCAACGCTTTTGTCTTCCGGATCGCTGTCGTGGGTTGTGATTCGTCGCGGGTTGAATGCGGAGGACGCTGATGGAGGGCTCGATTTACTGCCGGTGTCGTTACGTGAATCGACGGGCGAACGGTATTACCTTCGGGTGTGGGATGCGCGGAATCCTGTTTTGGAGACCGTGGAATCACCCGCGTATTTTCCCATCGATCCCGCATGGCGATTCGAGGGGGAGTTTCGTCGTTTTGATGAGCCGAAATCGCTCTATCAGAAAAACGTTCAGGGACTGGTTGACAAGTCGCTGAGTACAGGGGTGGTGGTGTTCACGAAAGATGGTGTGGAGTATTCTCTGGATACGGCGGACGAGGGGAATAATCTGTTTATTGTGTTTGGGGACGAGACCACCGGGGCGGGAACTTACGGGGGTGGGCGTTTCCTGGATGTGGCGAAACCGATGGAGGGGAATGCGATAATCGTGGATTTCAACAAGACGCGTAATCCGTGGTGTGCGTATTCGGAATACACGACCTGTGCGTTACCGACGGAGAATAATATGTTACCGTTTCCTGTGCGGGTCGGCGCACGGCCTCCAGAGGCGTCGCATCGGTAGATTCGGTGGCAAGGTCTTACCAATGATAGATGATTTTGGTAAATATGGAGCGGACGATTGTTTCGCCATCTGATTCGGGGTCGCGAAAATCGTTGAACACAAGATAAAAGTCCCAATCGGTCACATCTTCGTAGGCGAGCAACAGGGTACGGCCGTAACTGCGGTCGTCGGTGGCTTCCATGGTCAGTTTGGCGCGACCGTCCCATAGAGTAGTGTACTCACTTTCCAATCGCCAGAGCCATACATCGTACACCCCATCGTCGCGATCTTCCTGGCGTAGCAGACTTGATAGATCGTTCGTCCAGCGCTCGGTCAACTTGAAGGGTTTGGTCAATTCGTATTGATCGAATTTAGTCTCCTGAAAGACCCCGTTGAGGTATTCCATGCGCCATGATTTGTATCGTTCCTGGCGATTGTAGGTGAGACCGACACCCTGCGAGGTGTTGTGGTAGGGTCTATGAAAGTCGTCCTGGATGCGGAAATTCAAATTCCAGTCGTTCTGAAACGTGATACCGCCAAACATGAAGTAGTCCCGCAATTTCGTATCGTTGTCGTGATCCAGATAATATTCAGTCTCAAACATCACAAAGACACTCTCAATTTTGTCTCCTTGATAGTCTTCGCTAAATCCGATTTCCAGTTTTGGGCCGATAATATCCTGACGCGGGATAAAGCCCAGATCCGGTTCGAAGTCTTCGGAGATATCACGAAGCGAGAGTTCAAATGACCATGGCTGAGTCCCCCATTCAAACTCCGTATAGAAGGAATGGGCACTGACCGATTCTGTGCTATCCGAAAGATCATCCACGGCATCGTTTCCGGTCATGGTCAAGAATTGCGTAGTCCAAACGGCGGACTGCGAAAACTCGTAGCGTGAATCGAGTCCCAAGGTTGCATTGTCGCCAATCTTCCTGTTTACGCCGATCAACGTCGCGCCGAGTTGCAGATCGTCGGTTACGTTCTGGCTGTATCGGGACACGAGAATGTCCGCGTCGTTGCCAGCACGGGTTCCTTCGCCGCGTAGCACCAGCGTTGCCAAGGTCCAATCGTCGCCGGCTCCGGTAATTTTGGCGGCACTATCGAAGTCTGTAATTTGTCGGCTGTCGTAGATGCGCGTGGGCGATCGAAACAGTTCGGCGCCTTCGTTGAAGAAGGTTCTTCGTTCGGTGAGGAAACGGGCCGTGTCGCGATTTTGTACATCGCCTTCGTCTGCAGCGATTTCACCGAAGTCCGGGTTGACGGCGAACTGTGTGGTCCAATGGGATGAGATTCGGAGTTCAACGTCCAACCCGGTAGATATTTTGGTATGCGTATTGCCGCCCTCGCGTTTTTGTGTGGTGGAGCTGACGTAGGTTTCCACTTTGGGATCGCGTTGAACTTTCATGTTGCTGAGATCGAGGTTCTCCAATATGCCGAAATCCTTAACGAATTTGGGGCCGGATGCGCGGCGGGAAAATCCGGCGTTGGGATCGTAGTTCCAGTGGGCCGAATAGTTCTTTTTGGCATAACGGCGACGGATGTTCATGCCCCAGGATTGTTCACTTGTGCGGTCAAGATGCATGACCCCGATGGGAATGCGCAACTCTGCAAACCAGCGATCTTCGAGTATGATGGTTTCAACGTCCCAATCGGCATCCCAGGATTCGTTGCGGCCGAATAACCCTTCGCGTGCGTCCCAGCGTGTGCCGATGGGGCTGATGAGAAAAAGGTACGCTTGACCGCCGTCGTGAAAGGTGTCCAATCCTATCTGCACGTAGTCTTCGAAGCGAAGCTGAAATCGATCGTCTTTGTAGATGTTGGCGGTAATGTCTTCTTTGGCCTGCATGACTTCGAGGGCGATGTAGAGGAATTCGTCATCGTAGAGAATTTGTACACGGGTCTGGTCCGGGGCCAACTCATCGTTGCGCAGGTCGACGAAATCGGTCAGTACGGGCGCGGCATCCCATGCGGCATCGTCAATCTTGCCGTCGATTTCGGGGGGCGTGGCGGTGCGGATTGCCGGAGTGGTGCGTTTTGGAGCGGCGAGATGGCTTTTATCTTGTGCGACCACGGGAAGTGCGAGCGCGCACAGGGCGATCCACGGGATTAAACTGGAAACGGGCGATTTCATTGAAACCATTCAAGGATTAGGGTTATGCAGGTGGCTGTCCATCAGCAATGTTTATCGACTCAGATGCTATCGTTGCTCGAAGCAAGGACGCACCGCAGAGAAAACGCACAAGAAACGGCTAAACTCACTATCATAGGGTACAAAAGAGCTAAAGAAAGGCCAGAGTATACCATAATCCCCGCATGGGCCCCAATGGTCTCGTCTATATCATATGGATATCGCCAATTTGGGTAAATTTTTCCTTAATTGGAATAAAGTATCCGAATGTGGCCGAATATAGTTTCACGAACAAGTTATTAAGTTGTTTATGAGTAATAGGTTACGCTTTGTGGCACGGGCCTTGCAATTCGCAACTGAGCCAGATTAGGAGAGTTCTCAGTGAATGCTATTGTACCGGAAGTGACCATGAGCCACCGTGGAACGCGCACAGTGCGATCGTTGCAAACTTCGACGGCCCATACGGTGCGTAAAGGTCAAACCCTCTCCTCCATCATTCTTGACTATCTCAAAGAAACGGGTCAGGAGCACTCCGCGTCGACGATTTATCGGGGTGTGAACGCGATTGCCCGGGCCAATGGGCTGAGCAATCCGGACAGGATTCAAGTGGGGCAGCGCATCCAACTGACGGCGCTCCGACTGCCGACGGAGTCGTTTGGACAGGCGGTGCAATCTTCGGCTGAGCAGGTTGAAACGCCAAAGGCTAATCCGTTTCATCGAGTATTGAACGGGCCGGCGAGACTGACCTCCCCGTATGGCATGCGTGAGGATCCGATAGCGCATGATCACCGCAAGCATAATGGTGTTGACTTGGCGGCGACCCGTAATACGCCGATCACGCCGATGCAGCCGGGGGTAGTCACGTTCAGCGCCTGGATGCGGGGTTATGGGAACACGATCATTGTTGAGCATGAGGGTGGCATTCGAACGCAATACAGCCATGCGGCGAAACGGCTTGTTGCCGAAGGGGAACGCGTGGATACGTCAACCGTTGTTGGGCTTGTGGGTGCGACTGGACGCGCGACGGGTCCGCACCTGCATTTTGAAGTATCGCGCTATGGTCGTCGTGTAAATCCGATGCCCTATTTGATGACGGAACCCATTCATGCACCACGCACGCGCCTTAGTTTATCCACCTGAGGCATCGCAATGGCTGTTAGGGGATGGCGGGATCAGTTGCGTGGGGAATCGGCTATATGCTAAAGTACCGCCTCATTTCTGGATGTCATTTCCGAAGATATCCACTTGGGGCGATTAGCTCAGTTGGTTAGAGCACCTGGTTTACACCCAGGGGGTCAGAGGTTCGAGTCCTCTATCGCCCACCATTTATACCCCCTCTATTAGCCCCTTAAACAGGGGTCCGATCGTTTTCCTTGTCCGAGCGCGTCCGAGTCTGTATGATACAATTCAGGACACAAAAGGCACCCCAAAAGGCACCCCATTTGCGGTAATAATTCGCCTAAAAAATGGTGAGCACCTGGTTATTAACCAGGAGG
>JAYGCN010000066.1:0-2092 GCA_046583315.1 Candidatus Hydrogenedentota bacterium | reverse complement strand
CTTGGAAAAGGGGCTTGATGCGGAGACATTGATTCGTGCGCACGTGCATCCCGAACCGCGGGTCGAGTATGGACAGTGGTTCCTTCAGCAGCCGCATGCGCGCGCGATGATGGATGTGAGTGACGGCATCGCGCAGGACGCGGGGCATTTGGCAAAGGCCTCAGGATTGGGCGTGGGCATGACCTCGGCAAGCGTGGCGGTGGACCCTGAATTATTGCCGGTCTGTCTTGAGCTCGGCCTATCGATTCAGGATCTGGTCTTCGAAGGCGGTGAAGATTATGAGTTGGCGGTTGTGGTTGACCCGGAACACAGTCTATCCATCATTGAAGCGTTTCGCGTGAAATTCGATATGCCTATCTACGCCATCGGCACCTTTTCGGATCAATTTGAAGGGGTGCGCATTGACGGGGACCCGGTTGAGGCACTAGGTTACGACCACTTTAGGCGGGAAACTTAGGCTTCAATTTCCGGCGATTCTTTAGACGGATCAGGATTTCGGCGACGAGACTAATCAGATATCCCACGACGAAAGCCGTCGTCAGCCCAATCATACCGTGCAAAAAGAAATGCACCTCGGTAGTGCGCACGTAGTACATGACAATGCCACTGACGAGTCCGCCTGCAATCGCGCCGATGCCGTTCGCGCGTTTGGTGAGCACGCCCAGAATAAAAATGCCCGCGAGTCCCCCGCCGACGAGTCCGAGTAATTTCAGGAAGGTCAGGAACAGGGTGGACTCCTGATTACGTGTGGCAACGTACAGCGCGGAGAAGGTTCCGATTACGCCAAGCAATAATGTTGTCGCCCGGGCAACCCAGAGTGCGCGTTCATCGCTGACATTCTTTACGAATCGTCTGTAATAATCATTCACAATCACAGCCGAGAGGCTGTTCATGCTGCTGTCGAGGGAGGACATGGACGCGGCGAACAACCCGGCGATAAGAATGCCTTTGAGGCCTGTGGGAAATTGCTGCACAACGAAATACGGCAGGATGGCATTGGCCTGTAATTCGGGATCCAACTCGCCGGGATGGGTCGTGTAATAGGCCCAGAGTGCGGTGCCAATGCCGAGGAACAAAAACTGGATAGGCAAGGTTAGAATCGCATTGGTCCACAGTGCTTTCGTGGCTTCCTTGGCATCGGCCGTGGCGAGATAACGTTGTACCACCGTCTGGTCAGCCATGGCAGGGTAGGCACTGGCGAAGATGCCGCCGATCACCGCGACCCACACGCCGGCCGAAAACACGTCCCAAGTCCAGTTGAAGGTATGAAATTTGTCGGCGTCGTTGGCAAGAGTGATCATGCCCGAGAATCCGCCGTCGATGTTGGTGATGATAATGATGAGCGCGAGGATGGCCCCAAGCACGAGCACGACGGATTGGATGACATCGGTCCAGATAACTGCTTCGATTCCCCCGAGCACGGTGTAAAGGGTCGCAAGAATGCCCATCGCGATGATGCACGCGGTGATGTTCAGCCCCGTTGCAGCTTCAAGCGCGATGGCAGGCAGGTACAACACGATGCCGATGCGGCCCATCTGAAATATCGCGAATATGAGGCTACCGTAAATTCGCGTGACGAGATTGAATCGTTTCTCAAGATATTCATAAGCCGTAACGTGGTTTTCCGCTCGAAGTTTGGGCAGGTAGACGATAGCCACGAAAGGTGCAAGAAAAATAATGCCGATACTATTTAGCAGCGTAACCCAATCTTCGGCGAAAGCAGTCGCGGGGATCGCAATATACGTGATCGCGCTAACCGACGTACCGAAGATGCTGATGCCGACCGCCCACCACGGAATACGGCGATTGCCCAGAAAGAAAGCCTCGGTAGTTTTCTCGCGTGGGGAGAAGTAGAGGCCCATTCCGATCAACACGGCGAAGTAGATGCCTATCGCGGCATAATCGATGAATCCGAGTCGTGATTCCATGCGTCCCCCTTACAGAAGACCACGGTATCGCAAAGCTGACGATCAACGCAAACCACTCCTAACCTTTTCTTTGATTAGAACAGGTAGGACCAAAAGAATCCGGGAAATACTTCATATTGCTTGATTGGATTGATTATTCAGGGGCGAATACCAAATCGATCAAG
>JAYGCN010000043.1:0-1685 GCA_046583315.1 Candidatus Hydrogenedentota bacterium | reverse complement strand
ATGAAGAATCACATGGCTGAAATGGTTTCCGTGGATTTCCTTGTTGTCCCTACGATTCGATTTCGGATGCTTTACGTATTCGTGATTTTAAGGCACGCCAACCGTCAAGTCATTCACTTCAACGTAACTGCGAACCCCACCGCCGAATGGACCTCGCGACAGGTCGTTGAAGCGTTCCCATGGGATTCTGCACCCAAGCATCTACTACGTGATCGCGACAGTATATATGGCAAGCACTTTAAGGGACGAGTTAAGGGAATGAATATCGAGCAAGTCGTTACGGCTTACCGCAGCCCTTGGCAAAACGCATACGTTGAACGACTCAACGGAAGAACTCGACGAGAATGCACCGATCATGTCATTGTCTTCAATGAAAACCATCTGCGCAGAATACTCCGGTCATATTTCGAATATTACAACAACGACAGGACTCACTTGGGACTGGAAAAGGAAACACCGATCGCGCGACCCATATCGAAGCGAGCATCCCCGCTAAGCAAAGTGATCAAGTTGCCTCGCGTCGGCGGACTTCACCATCGATACGAATGGAGCGATGCCGCATGAATGCTACACGATCTATTAAATGCGAGGCACAGCTATAATAAAAACACCATCATGTACTTGTTCCGTTCCAAGCGTTCTGTCATACTGGCTTGTGACGAATGGAGATCAAGACTCGTCATAATTACCCACCTGCAGAGCTCCCCGTCAAAAAGGGGTAGTTCGTTAATAAGCGCAAATGGCCGAAGGGTGTCAATTGATTTCACTGCACGGCCTTTCATAATAGCGAAGCAGACGAGTCCTTTTTCCCTGGAGGACCGTTCGTCTACGAACAGGGAAGGTTCCTTGAGGAGCCGATATAAAGGAGATAAGAAAATGTCAAAAGGTACAGTCAAGTGGTTCAGCGATCAAAAGGGGTTTGGATTCATCTCGCCGGAAGACGGTGGCGATGATCTTTTCATCCATCACTCGAATATCGATGGGGATGGATACAAATCGCTAGAAGAAGGCAGCCAAGTCGAGTACGAAGCCGCCGAAGGGAAAAAAGGCCCCGAGGCGACCAAGGTCCGTCCTCTCTAATAGACACGAAACGATCTAAGGAACAAGGCTTCGGCGAATGCCGGAGCCTTGTTTTACGCGTAGGGTCAAAAAAACTCAGCCTAACATTGAAAATGGTCCGCCAATATTAAGTAAAAGTTGTCGGCTATAATAGAAACACCCTCAGAGTCGTGTTAGCTTCGCCACATGATATCGTCACTATCATACCGAATTGCGCCCGACAACATTAATAACACCGTCAATATTTACGATGTACAACTAATTTGCGATTGAGGGAGAATAGTAATCATGCCGCCTAAAGGCTTCGAGTGTGCGCGATGCGGGAAGTGCTGCAAAATACGAGACGCATACTGCACGTCTGGAGACCCAGACGATATCGAGCGTTGGAGGGCTGAGGGGCGTGAAGATATTCTGGCGTGGGTGGAAATGATTTCTACTGGACACGAAATCACTGGCTATGATTTATGGGTAGACCCGGAAACCGGTGAAGACGTGGACTCGTGTCATTGGTACGACGAAGACCCGGCTACTGGTGAGTCTATTTGCCTCATACAAGACACCAAGCCGAAGCATTGTCGAGAATATCCCAAATCATGGAACCACGGCATCAAGCATAACTGCGAGGC
>JAYGCN010000041.1:0-1698 GCA_046583315.1 Candidatus Hydrogenedentota bacterium | reverse complement strand
GCACCATCACTTTCGTCAACGCTAAAACGCGATTCCGCGCAACTATCACTCGGACAATCCAATCAATTATACTGGTGCCTCGATTCCCGAACGCCTGGAGCATCCCGTGTCACAATCCGAATCACTCCTACTCAACGCCATTCGCCAATACGACTGGAGCGCCAAACCCTCAATTCTCGTCGCGGTGTCCGGTGGTGCCGATTCCATGGCCCTGCTCCACAGCCTGATTGATGCCGGATTAACGGTCGGGGTCGCGCATCTAGACCATACCACCCGCGAAGGCGCCAGCACCGAAGACGAGGCATGGTTAGAAGTCCACGTGGCCCAGCTCGATATCCCCTACTACGCAAAACGGGTAGACGTGCCCGCCCTCGCCGAAAAATCCAGCCAGTCCTTCGAAGAAGTCGCCCGACACACCCGATACGATTTCCTCGTCGAAACCGCCCGCGCAAACAATTACGACGCGATCGCCACAGCCCACCATGCCGACGATCAGGCCGAAACTGTGCTCATGCGAATCCTGCGCGGCACCTCAACGACCGGACTCGGCGGCATTCCCGCGCGCGGCGAATGGAATGGTCTTCCCCTGATTCGTCCACTGTTGACCGTGACCCGCGCGGACATCGTGACCTATCTGACCGAAGGAGAAATCCCCTGGCGCGAAGACGCATCCAATGCCGACCCAGCCTATCTACGCAACCGCATCCGAAACGATCTGCTACCACAGCTTCGCGATGCCTACAATGCAAACGTCACTTCAGCACTCAACCGGCTCGCCGATTTGGCGCGTGTCGACGACCAGCTTCTTGCCAAATTGGCCGAGGATGCGACGAGCGGCTGCGTGAGCCCCGGCCCTGAGATCGACCGTGAATCCTTTCGCACCCTACATCCTGCCCTGCAACGCCGCGTTATCCAAAAACTCGCACAGCAAGTCGGCGGCCTATGCGATTTTGAAGGCATCGAAGGGGCCATCCGATTCATCTGCAACGCCGGAACCTCGCTTCACTACGATCTCGGCCGAAACGTTCAACTTTCAAACGGACGCGATAAAACACTCGTCGTAAAAGGAGCTTCAGGCGAAGCATCAGCCGCTTCCGAACCCCTCCCCGTCCCCGGTCGAGCGACACTGCGCGGCCGATACTACTCTGCCACGCTCCTAACCAACGCTCCAACAGAATCTCTGATCGATTACTGCTCCCCAAAGCGACAAGTCATCGATGCCGACAAACTTTCCGGCACTCTGGCCATTCGCTTTCGTCAACTCGGCGATCGATTCTCCCCGATGGGCATGAACGGCACACGCAAGCTCAAAGATTACTTCGGCGATCTCGGTCTGCCGCTCGAACAACGTGACGCGACCCCCTTACTGGTTTGCGGTGATGACATCGTATGGGTCATCGGACACGCAATGGCCAACGAATTTGCGGTTACCCCATCCACGCATAGACTCCTGCAAATTGAGGTAAGCGATGCAGCTGAGTAAGGAACCCTTCATCACAGCTGACGACCTCGGTGCGCGCATACGCGAGCTCGCAACCGAGATCGACGCGGCATTCAGTCAAACAACCCCCGTTCTTCTCACGGTCTTGAAAGGCGCTAAACCCTTCGCCGAATCCCTCACCAAGAAACTCACCATCACCTTCGATACAGGAACCATACAAGCGCGTAGCTACGAGGGCACTGAATCCACCGGTAATG
>JAYGCN010000235.1:0-5169 GCA_046583315.1 Candidatus Hydrogenedentota bacterium | reverse complement strand
GTGTATGCGGGCATGAGCTCTTGATCAATGGTGCAGATATCGGCTGTGTAGAACACGGTGTGATCGGGAGTGAATATGGTGACCGATGCGCTGCCGAGTACATGACCGGCGTTGCTGAAAGTGACCCGGATGTCGCTGTTGGGATGGATGGCGAATTCCTGGTACATAGGGATGTCGTAAACGCGTTTGATCGCGAAATCGACGTCTTCGTGGTAGTAAAGAGGATAATCCCAGATGTTTTGTTCTTCGCGGATTTTCCCCATGACGGAGACGCAGTTGTGCAGCATGCGATCCATGATGCGTAGCGTTGGCGGTGTGCAGTAGACATCGACATCGGGAAAAATATCCATCAGATACGGCAATGCGCCGCAGTGATCCATGTGAGAATGAGAAATGATCACGGCGTCGGGCGCTTTGGTGAGCATGGAGAAGTCGGGCAGCTTTGAACGCCCTTCTTTGCTGGGATGCATTCCGCAGTCAAGGAGGATGGTTCGGCCATCGATGGTTAGCAGATGGGCACTTGCGCCGACTTCGCCTACGCTCCCGAGCGAGGTAAACTGTACGGGATTGGTGGACATGGCCCGTATTATACGTGTATGGGGGTTGCGTAATCCAATTGCGGTGTAGTTTTTGCCTTATAGAAACTGTGTTTTGAGCGGATCAATGGCTGCGAATAGATTGAATCCGGCGTCGGACAGCAACTGATTGAGGCGCACCAGCGGCAGGCCCAGCACGTTGTAGTAGCAGCCATCGTAACGTTCGACCAGCAGGCTTCCCGGGCCGTCCACCGTATACGCACCTGCGCGATCAAGGGGTTTCACGATAGATACAAACCGTTCAATTTCCTGTTGCGTCAATTCGCGAAAGGTGACTTCCGTGATTTCGACGGCTTCGTAACTTGTATGTGTGGATGCGTTGAACAAGACCAATGCGGTGAGAACTTCGTGCGTATCCCCGGAGAGTCGCGTTAACATCGAACGTGCTTCGTCGAGCGTAGCGGGTTTTTCGAGCACGGTGCCCTGATGCACTACAATCGTGTCAGCCGCGATGACGAGTTCATCGGAACAGGACGCCTCGGCGACTGCGGCGCACTTGAGTTGCGCGTTCGTCAGAGCGATTTCCGAAGGTGTACCGATTCCGGTTTCTTCGACATGGCTCGCGCGGACTTCGATGTTGAGGCCGAGTTGTTCGAGTAAAGCTTGCCTGCGCGGTGACTTCGAGGCAAGTACGAGTTGTTTGTCCATCAGTCTTCCGTGTCTTGTTCTTCATCGGATGCCGTGCGCTCAGGGAAATATCGACCTTCTGCGCCCGCAGGTTCCAGTGCAATGTCGTTGATAACGATATCGGTGCGCTCCGGCACGAAGATGTGCGTGCGATCATCGGGCAATACTTCGTTCGTAATAAAATCGGTCAAGGTAAATTCTACGCGCGAGTCGTCGTCGTTTCGAATCAGAATACGCGCTGGCAGAAAATCAGACTTGCGCATTTTTAAGGTCACGCTCAGGAACAGAGGCTCCAATTCCTCATCGGGATGTGGAATGAGTTGCACATGGAGGAAATCGGCCTCACCGGGTTCTTCCGGCAGAATGGAGACCTCATACGCGTCCCGGATATCGCTGATGTCGCTTTGCATGCCCAGAAAAAATGCTTCAGCTTCCGGCTGGCCTTCAATGTCGTAGATGATAATCTGCTCGAGTTCTTCGTCGTACTCGTAGGCGTGCGTATCGTCAATCATATAGGCCAGTGGCGGGTCGTCATAGCGAAAAATAATGCGTTTCGGGCTGGCAAAGGTGACCGTACCCTCAGATTTTAGGTCTTCTTCGGGCGTAAAGATCCATTGGGTAAAACGCGCCTGCATGGTCGTCAGCGTGTCGCGCTCCGAACTGTATTGTTGCAGAAGCGTGACCGCATCCGGTGCGGGCTGTTGCGCAACAGTGAGCAGCGACAGCCCGACCATCATGATCCAACTTGTCATGTCTTGAACTTTCTAGCGTCCAACTTCAACGGCACGGATTAGCTGTTGTCCAATTCGAGTAGTTCGTTCGCCTTGGCGCGGCTGGCTTCAGTCATGGAGTTCGTCTCGATGGTATCAAGCAAGCGGATGTGACATTCGAGCGTCGTGTTCACTTCGGCGGTCAAGCGATCGCGATGCGAGCGGATGGCCTCGATTCCGTGAGACAGCGTTCCGTTGCTGTGGGAGACTTCCTCTTCGAAACGTTGTGCGGAGGAGCGTGAGTGATCGAGCATCGTTTTGGTTTCACGTTTTGCCGCGTCAGAAATATTCTCGGAGAATTTGAGTGAGGATGCCAGTGCCGTACGAATCGTGATGCTGCCTTCGCGCAACTGATCGATCTTCACTTTGAGTGCTTTGTTCTCTTCGATCAACGTGTCGAGAACATCCTTGGAGCGTTCGATGTACTGGTCGACGTCCACCGTTTTGTAACCGCCGAGCAACGCGCGCCGAAAAACCGAGTTCGGTTGTTGCGTCACTTCCAGCTCGTTTCCCTGTTCGTCTTGTTCCATACCTGAGATTCCTTCGGCGAGATCTTCGAAATCGCCTGCGTTGTCCATCGTGGCTTCGTCTGACATGATGTGTACTCCTTGCGTTTTGCTTCGCAGCCTAGAAATTTAATGTCCCAGTTCCCGTGAACGATCCGCCGCAGCTTTCATGGCGTCAAACACCGTTCCATTCAAATTGTTGCTTCGAAAAGATTCGAGGGCCGCAAAGGTGGTCCCCCCTTTCGAAGTTACGTTCTCACGTAGCACCGATGCCGGTTCCCCAGTTTCTTTGAGCATCTTCCCTGCACCATATAATGTCTGTACGGCCAGTTCGGTTGCCTGTTCTTCCGGCAACCCCAATTCTACTCCTGCGTTAACGAAACATTCCACCAAATAAAAATAATATGCCGGGCCGCTGCCGCTGAGCGCCGTCACCGCGTCGATATGGGATTCCTCCACACCCACGCCAATCCCGACGGCTTCGAATATTGTGCGTACGAGGGCCTCATCGGCCTCAGTACAGGCCTCGTTCAGGGCGTATCCTGCGGCACCGGCACTGACCAGTGCGGGGGTATTGGGCATCACGCGAATAATACGTGCGGACTCGCCTAAGTGTTGTTGTAAAAAGGAGATAGAGAGCCCTGCGGCGATCGAAATTACCAGGGTATCGGCTGAAAATTCCGACTTAATCGACTCTAGAGCCGCTTCCATATCCTGCGGTTTTGTGGCAAGAATGAGTACGTCCGACTTAGCGGCGAGGTCGGAAGGGGATTTGGCAATAACAGAGCCTTTATCCGCGTATTCAGACAGTTTGTCCGCGTATAAGTCGTGTAAAATAAGCTGGTTATGGCTTATCTGGCCCGCTGCAAGCAAACCATTACCAATGGCCTGACCCATATTGCCGAATCCCAGAAAACCGATTGATTGTTTCAGTGCCACGCACGCGTCCCCCGACATTTTTGCAGTTCCACAGCCTGAAAATCAGTGTAACACAGGGGAGACGCGATTGGAATCAGAGAATTATCGGCTTTTCTTTTTGCTTACTTTTACTTTTCACCCGAAAAGAAAAAGTAAGTGCCGCTAAATACCGATTTCGATTTCGCGTTTTTCCAGTTCGAGGATGCGATCCCGGTAATCTGCGGCATCTTCGAAGTTCATCGCGTCGGCGGCTTCCTTCATTTTCTTTTTCAGGCCAGAGATGGTTTTCTTGAGGTCGGAGCCGGCGATGTAGCTTTCGGCATCTTCGGCCACCTTCGAGGGACGAGTGAGTTGGGTGTCGTATGCGAGATCTTCGCGTTCTTCGACGGCTTTGATGATGGATGTCGGCGTGATGCCGTGCGCTTTGTTGTAGGCAACTTGTTTTTCGCGACGCCGATCCATTTCGGACATCGCGCGTTCCATCGAGCCCGTGACCGAGTTGGCGTACATGATGACTTTTCCGTCCACGTTACGCGCGGCACGTCCGCAGGTCTGAATCAGGCTACGTTCTGAGCGCAGATAGCCTTCTTTGTCGGCGTCCATGATCGCGACGAGTGTGACTTCCAGGATGTCGAGGCCTTCACGCAACAGATTGATCCCGACCAAGACGTCATACACATTCGCGCGTAGGGATCGAATTAATTCGATACGTTCCAGTGTCTCGGTGTCGCTGTGCATGTATTTGATGCGGACGCCGACGTCGCGGTAGTAATCGGTCAGGTCTTCGGCCATGCGTTTCGTGAGCGTGGTGACGAGTATGCGCTCACCTCGTGCCACATGCGCGCGAATCTCTTCGAGCAGATCGTCTACCTGCGTATCGGCGGAACGAATCTCTATCGGCGGATCGACCAGACCCGTCGGGCGCACAACCTGCTCGACAATGAGACCGTCGCTCTTCTCGAGTTCGTAGTCAGCGGGCGTAGCACTGACATAGATAACCTGATTCTTGCGGCCTTCCCATTCAGCGAAGGTGAGCGGACGATTGTCGCGCGCGCAGGGCAGCCGGAATCCGTATTCGACGAGTTTGTCCTTGCGCGATCGGTCGCCCTTGTACATCGCGCCCACCTGGGGTACGGCAATGTGAGATTCATCGATAACGACGAGGTAATCGTCCGGGAAAAAGCTCATTAGTGTATACGGTGGTTCGCCGGGAAGTCGCCCGTCCAGATGGCGTGAGTAATTTTCGATGCCGCTGCAAAAGCCTATTTCCTTGAGCATTTCGAGGTCGTATCGTGTGCGTTGTTCCAGTCGCTGGGCGTAGAGTTCCTGGTTGTCGTTGCGCAATTCCTCCAGACGCTCTCGCAATTCAACGCGAATGCCTTTGATCGCATCCTCTAAGGTCTGCGCCGTCGTTGCGTAGTGAGAACCCGGATAAATCGTGATGTGTGTCGTCTTTCGTTTGACCACGCCGCGCAGGGGATCAATTTCGCTGATGCCTTCGATTTCGTCGCCAAAATACTCTATCCGGATGGCGATGTCGGCCTCATATTTCGGGAAAATATCGACGATGTCGCCGCGCACACGAAAGGTGCCACGATGAAAGTCGTAATCCGCGCGTTCGTATTGCATTGCGACAAGTCCCGCGATAAGGTCGTCCCGCGACAGTTCATCGCCGACGTACAGTTCGACGCTCAACTCCGAGTACGTTTCCGGCGAGCCGATTCCGTAAATGCACGAGACGCTGGCGACGAT
>JAYGCN010000020.1:0-4156 GCA_046583315.1 Candidatus Hydrogenedentota bacterium | reverse complement strand
CCACCATGTACCAGGGCGTGCCCTTCCGCGGCAAAGGCGACCCCATTCTCAATCTCAACAGCCCCCAAGGCATCCGCGATACCGTGCAACGCGGCTCCCTCGATTTATTGAAGTCCCTCAACCAAACCCAGTTTGACGCCGTCGGCGACCCCGAAATCATGTCCCGCATCAACGCCTACGAACTCGCCTATCGCATGCAAACCAGCGCACCCGAAACTGTCGACATTTCCAAAGAAGACCCCGCCACCCTCGAACGCTACGGCGCCAAACCTGGCGAGAGTTCCTTCGCCAACAACTGCCTGCTCGCCCGGCGACTCATCGAACGCGGCGTACGATTCGTCAATTGCTACCACGGAAGCTGGGATCACCACAGCGATGTCGAAGGCGGTCTCAAATCCAAATGCAAAGAAACCGATCAAGCCACCGCCGCGTTACTCGAAGATCTCAAAGAACGCGGACTGCTCGAAGACACCCTCGTCATCTGGGGTGGCGAATTCGGACGCACCCCCATGGTCGAATGCAACGCCTCACTAGGCCGTAGTCGTGGACGCGATCACCACCCCCAAGCCTTCACCATGTGGATGGCAGGCGGCGGCATCAAAAACGGACAAACCCTCGGCGCCACCGACGAACTCGGCATGCAAATCACCGAAGACCCCGTACACGTCCACGACATACAAGCCACCATCCTCCACCTCCTCGGATTCGATCACGAAAAACTCACCTACCGCCACAAAGGCCGCGACTTCCGCCTCACCGACGTCTCCGGTGAAGTAATCAAGCCACTACTCGCATAGTTATCAAGGAGTCAACATGCAAACCGTTACTCGCAAAGTCATCCTCGCCCTAACATTCGCCATCGTTGGAATCGGGCACGTTTCCGCCGAACCCACCATCACCCAAATCACCCACGGCCCCGCCCACCACTTCTACGGCTACATCGGCCACGTCGGCAATACGCCTTGGAGCGGCGACGGCTCCAAAATGGTCATGCTCCGTACCACATTTCAGGACCACATGCCCCGTCGCTACGATACCGCCGACATCGTGCTCCTCGACACGCAGAACAATTACGCCCTAACCAAAATCGAAGAGACCCGCGCCTGGAATCCACAACAAGGCACTATGCTCTACTGGAATCCCGAAGCTCCCAATACCCAATTCTTCTTCAACGACCGCGACCGGAGAACCCGCAAAATATTCTGCGTCCTCTACGACATCGAGAAGCAAAAACGTATTAAGGAATACCGCTTCGACGACATCTCCATCGGCAACGGCGGCATCGCACAAAAAGGCGGCTACTTCCTCGGCCTCAACTACGGCCGCATGGATCGACTCCGCCGCGTCACCGGATATCCCGAAGCCTTCGACTGGACCAATGGTGTCCTCCACCCCAAAGACGACGGCATCCATAAAGTCAACGTAGCCACCGGAGAACGAACCCTCCTCGTCTCCTTCGCCCAGCTCGCCGACATGATCGCGCCACGCCACCCTCACATCGACAAATCATCCCTCTTCATCAACCATAGCCTATGGTCACCCAACGATCAACGCATCATGTTCTACGCACGTGCCAACTGGAACGTCAAAGTCGCCCCCCGCATCAACGATTTTTTTACCGTCGATGCAGACGGAACCAATCTCGTGATACACAAAGTATGTCCCGGTGGACACCCCGAATGGTTATCCGATTCAACCGTCATCAGCGGAGGAAAAGTGGGCCAATTCACCTACGACGCCGCCCGCCAGGCCGGAGGACAAATTCTAGGCAATGACAAAATCTTCCCCGATCCCGAAGGCGACATCGCCCTCTCTCCAAATGGCACCCTGCTCGTCAACGGCCACAAATCCGGCGAAGGAAACGAGTTCACCATCTACAACCTGAAAACCAAAAAGTGGATGCGCACCCCACCCATCACACGCGGCGAATATAAAAAAGGCGATCTCCGCATCGACCCCGCCCCCACCTGGCACCCCGACAACCAAGCCATCGCCGTCCCCGGACTCGCCCCCGACGGCACCCGCCAAACCTTCATCATCGAATTCAACACGAGCGAACTAGACTAGTCCCCGTTCATTTATGCTAACCTGTCACTAACTAAACCGAATGACCAAAGGAGCTCCAACCATGAAATCCCATAAACGAATTCTTACCGCCATCGCACTCACCGCCGTCCTCGCACTCGGCATCACCCTCGGCCTTTCCATGCCCACCACCGATGCCGCGCCCGCAAACGGCTCACGCATCTACGAACTTCGCACCTACACCTGCAACGACGGAAAACTCGACGACCTGCACGCACGATTCGCCGATCACACCAACACACTTTTCGTAAAACACGGCATGACGCTCATTGGCTACTGGACCCCTACCGAAGGTGACACCAAAGACAACACCCTCATCTACATCATCGGCCACGAATCCCGCGACGCCGCCAAAGAAAACTGGAAAGGCTTCGTCAGCGACCCCACCTGGACCAAAGCCTACGCAGACTCCCGAAAAAACGGCCCCATCGTAGACAGCATCACCTCCGTCTTCATGGATCCCACCAACTATTCACCCCTTCGGTAGCACATAACACGTCCGTAAACTCGAGTTTATCCAACGGTGCCCACCTTGAGAGCCGGGCACCGTTGGTGTACACTTATACCCATATAATATGGCTACACTCGAAAATACGAAAGACGAAACTCCCATGAAATCCATCACCACTCTTCTCCTCTCCGTCGCCTTACTCCTCGCCATCAACGCCCACGCATCCGACTCCGTAAAAGGCTTCAAATCTCTCTTCAACGGCAACGATCTCAAACACTTCGAAGGCGATACCAAGGGCTACAAAGTCATCGACGGCGAAATCAAATGCAGTCCCGGCGGAAACATGTACACCAAAGAAACCTACGGCAACTTCGTGTTCCGTTTCGAATTCAAAATGACCCCCGGCGCCAACAACGGCCTCGGCATTCGTATGCTCCCCAGTGGCGACGCCGCCTACAACGCCATGGAACTTCAAATCCTCGAAGACACCGCCGACAAATACAAAGACCTCCAACCCTACCAATACCACGGCTCCATCTACGGCATCGTGCCCGCCAAACGCGGGTTCGCCAAACCCATCGGCGAATGGAATCAACAAGAAGTCATCGCCGACGGAAACCACATCAAAGTAATCCTCAACGGCGAAGTCATCGTGGATGCCGACCTCAAAGAAGCCACCAAAGACGGCACCATGGACCACAACGAACACCCCGGTCTCTTCCGCAAAGAAGGCCGCATTGGATTTCTCGGTCACGGAGACGTCCTCTATTTCCGCAACATTCGCGTGAAAAAACTGAAGAGCTGACAGCCATTGGCAATAATCCCATGAACAGTGCAGTTCGACATATCGTCATCGCAGGCCTCACACTGTTCATGATCCCCTTCGCTTCCAACGCCGAAGAACCCACTCCCGCAGGCATCGAATTCTTCGAAAAAAACATCCGCCCCATCTTCGCCGAAACCTGTTACGAATGCCACGGTCCCGACGAGCAGGAAAACGGCCTGCGCCTGGATTCGAAAGCAGCATTCCTGAAAGGAGGGGAATCCGGTTCGCTCATCAACACCGATTCACCAATGGAAAGCCGCCTCGTTCACGTCATTGGGTACACCGGCGAAGTCAAAATGCCTGAAGACATGAAACTGGCCGACGAAGACATCCAAGCACTGCGACAATGGGTCGAAATGGGCACGCCCTGGCCCGAGGACGGTTCTACAGTAGAAGACAAACCCGATTTTTCCTTCACCGAATTCATTCAACAAACCAAAGACTCGCACTGGGCCTTCCAACCCCTTCGTTCTCCGAAGCCGCCGGACGTCCACGCTACCGATCGAGTTTCCACACCAGTCGACGCATACGTTCTGGCACAATTGGAAAACAAAAATCTGATGCTCTCCCCCGAGGCCGATCGCCGCACGCTCATTCGTCGCCTCTCCTATGACCTCACAGGCTTGCCCCCATCCAACGAAGACGTTCAGGCCTTCGTAGACGACACCAATCCCCATGCCTACAAAAAACTCGTCGAACAATACCTCGCAGCCCCCCAATACGGCGAACGCTGGGGCAGACATTGGCTCGATGTCGCACGCTATGCCGACACAAAAGGATACGTCTTTGAAGAA
>JAYGCN010000121.1:0-39981 GCA_046583315.1 Candidatus Hydrogenedentota bacterium | reverse complement strand
CGGATCCGGGATATCGATTCCTATCGAGCGCATCAACGCAAGCGCATTGCTGTTGACCACGACCCCGTCTCTCACCCGATAATCGAATTCCAGGGCATCCTTTTCCATCCGGTCCTCGAAATGCACATTACGCATTTTTGCTTGCTCGAATCCCCGCATGCGCGTCAACTCAAGATCATGCGTCGTGATAAGACCAATGGCTCCGAGTGCCAACAGATGGTTCATCACGCCCTCCGTACCCACGCGCCGATCATTCGAATTCGTACCGTGCAAAATTTCATCGATCAGAAACACAACGGGTAGCTTCTTTGCCGCCAGCGATTCAATCAGTTTAAGCCTCAATATCTCCGCATAAAAATGAGAGATTCCTTCTTGGATGGAGTCCTCCACTCGAATCGACGCGCCCACCATGCACGGCGTAAGGGCCATCGATTTCGCCCGCACCGGTGCACCCATCAGTGCAAGCACAATATTGATGCCGATGGTTCGTAAATACGTGCTTTTCCCCGACATATTCGATCCACTCACGACAATCAACGAATGTTCTCGATTGAGCGTCACACCGTTTCGCACACATTGCGTCGAAGGCAGTAAAGGATGCCCGAGATCGATACCTTCCACCCGCGGCGTGTCTTGGCGAACAAGCGTCGCCGTGGCATCATCCGGATGCTCAAACGAATACGTCGCCAGCGCGCACAAGGCCTCTATTTCCCCAAGCGCATTCATCCACTCCAAAATCAACTCACCATGGGATTCACGCCATCCTTCAATCGCGTCCATCATGTGTATGACCCATAGCCAGAGTATCGCAAAAGGAGCAAACAGTTGATTGCGAATCTGCTCCAGCGCGACGAACATCCGTTCCAAATTTCGTATCGATTCTGAGGCACTCCGCTCACCCCGCGTAAGACGTTTCTGATGCGCGGCGAGTAAGGGAGAAGAGAACTCCTCTTTCTCCAGACACTCAGCAAGCAAAACGAACAAGCGTAAATCCTGGACAGCGCTATCAATCCCCGCCATTCGTTCTTCAAAGTGACGTTCCGCAAAGCGTAAGAAAAAGAGATTCGCTATGAACAGATTCAAAAGCGGAAAATACAGCATAAACCCGCCGTTCAACAGATGTGCAATGGCCCAGAACGACAAAACCGTTAATCCGCGGGCAAGCCACATAGTCTTCTTCGAAAGACGACCCTGACGCGACGTGGCCCAGGAACGAAGTCGAATCGGATGCAAGCCCGAACGAATGTCCGCGCCAGCCACACCCAGTGCTTCGCGAAGGTCGAGACGCTCACGCAATTCAGCCACCGCTTCACGACGGGACTCAATCGTATCGATCGATGCCGGCGCACACATCCATTTTGACAGAGTCTCTTCCCCGAACTGCGTGCGTGTCGTATTGAGCAATTCGAATAACGAACCCGTGCCAAATAGGTCCAGGTCGCGTGCGTAAGGGTGTTCCTCTGGAGCCCACGCGTCTCCAGGAGTTCCCATGCCCGACCAGGTGTCGCCAATGCGCGCCAATCCTCCCTCATAAAAGCGAATACCGTCCTGCATGCGATTGATCTCACGACCGACGCGCGCGTGAACCGTTAGCAGACCGATGAAAACCACTCCAGGGATGCTTGCCCACCAAAGCGATACGGCCGGTGATCTCCATGCAGCGATGGATACCCCAACAATCACCAGAAATACAATGAAACGGCTATTCGAAAGGAAGCGGTCACGATTTTCAAGGTCAGAGAGCGTGGCCCGCATACGCGCAATACGATCTCGATACACCGTGTGCGGAAGGGGTGCGGATTTGTCATGCCGGCCGTCGGTCAACAATTACCTGTCCTTTGTATTACGCAGGCGATTGATTGGATTGATGGAATTTCGAGTTTAGGCAGTCTCAACGCCTACCAGTGCCAATGCCCGACGCAAATCATCCGGAGTAAACGGTTTCTTCAAACACGTTGCCGCGCCCAGAGTCGTTATTTCCTTGGCGATATCCTCGTCATAAAACGCCGTCATGGCAATAATATGGGTATCCGAAGAACCGGCCGAACTCTTGATCCGACGGCACACCTCGGTTCCATTAGTACCAGGAAGCCGAATATCCAGAAAAACCACTTGCGGGGCGAAAGTGCCAACCAAATGACCCGCTTCAAATCCGTCCGATGCGGTGCTCACCTCAAAATTGGTCGCTGAATGCTCGAGGAAACGGCTGATAACCGCCAGCACAGTCCTGTCATCATCAACCACCAACACCTTGACGCCATCGTTGCTAAGGTCGTCATGCAATGGAATCCCATTATCTTGCAGAAAGAGAATCAGCTCTTCACGGCGGATGCGGCGATGACCGCCCGGGGTTTTAAAAACGTTGATACGGCCCGCTTCAGCCCACTTTCGAATCGTATCCGCTGTTACGTGGCAGTATTTTGCCACTTCCGAGGTGCTGAATGACTGTTTTTGCTCCATATGATTCGACCCCTGTGCCAACGACGGTTTCACAGAATACGAGCGGGCACTAAGCACGCCCGAGCGCAATGGGGCTGGAACGGGGAATTGAACCCCGGACCTCATCATTACGAGTGATGCGCTCTACCAACTGAGCTATTCCAGCGTTAAAATGGTGCCAGGAGGCGGAATTGAACCGCCGACACGCGGATTTTCAATCCGCTGCTCTACCAACTGAGCTATCCCGGCACGAGGGGGAGAATACGTGAATTTATTGGACCTTGTCAAGTTTTCCACACTTTGCGATCAGCATATCCACGATTGAGATAACGAATAACTATAAAACACGTCTGTCCATGTGAATTCCCGGAAGTCCATCGATATTCGCAATTTTATGGATTCTGGATACTGTTTCCAACAACTGTTGGGCCGTGATGTGATCGCCCGTCTCGCGGTACGTCACGCACATCGTCAAATCCAAAACCTCATCACGAGATAGCGCTTCCTCGTAATTCACCTTGAGATTCGGTGTCTTGTAAAACCGAAGCATGTGGTTGTGCCAGCTCTTGAGCACTTTTTCGCAATACCGTTCAGAACCGTCAATCGGCAACATGCAAATAAAATACCCGCCGCCCACATGGCCCAGTAAATAGTCTTCGATCAAAAGATTTTCCGCACAATGATGCAACGCGCGCGTCAGGTGCCGCAACGCTTTTTCCCGGCCATCGATTCCCGCACGCGCGGAAAATTCCTTCAGTCGAAGCAATTCAACGTAAACCAATGCAAAGGCATCGTTGCGTGTAATGTGCTGCTGAACCAGCTTGCGCGTACCTTCCGCATCCGGCAGGCCCGTAGTCGAATCGATGTAATCCGAATTCTGATTGACTTGCAACATGCGCTCCACACGCACCATAAAATTCTGCGTATCGATAGGTTTCGTGACGTAGCCATCGGCACCCTGTTCAAGGCCATGCTGAATCTCCGCCTCATCACTCATGGAAGAAACCAGTAATATCGGGAGCATATACAACTTATCGTCCCGACGAATCTGTCGACACACCTCGAAACCGGAGGTGGAGGGGAGCATCACATCAAGAATTAGGAGGTCCAGGTCGGATTTGCGCGCAACACTCAGAACCGTCGCGCCATCATCCAGCGTCGCACAAGTATGCCCAGCCTGCTTCAAATCAGAAGCAATCTGCTGGGCAGTTTGTTCGTCGTCATCGACTATCAGTATCTTGGCCATGACACCTCAGAAACTTCTGCCTAAAACCGCATACCAGACCCGCAAAGGTCGCGAAATCTATGGTAGGCGAGGAGGGACTTGAACCCTCAAGAGCTTGCGCTCAACGGATTTTAAGTCCGTCGTGTCTGCCAATTCCACCACTCGCCCAAAATTAGCGCAAATTATAAAATGGAGGCGGCACCCGGATTCGAACCGGGGATCATGGTTTTGCAAACCAGTGCCTTAACCAACTTGGCGATGCCGCCCCTCATGAGGCCTCTAATTGTATCCAACCAGAGGCAGTAAAATCAATGTTGAACGTGACTTGCACGTGCTGACTCTGCTGTGAAACCGACGATTCGGGCCTCGTTTTCAGTGGGCACCGCTACGGACGATTTCCGTTTTCGCGCTGTCGGGTCCAACGATATACGCCATCGTCGGATGCTCTTCTGGACGCGGTTCCAGCGCGAACTCAGTCTTCTGTTCACGAAACGACGCGACCGCTTCGTCAAATCGTTCAAAGTTCCAGCCCATATGATCGATGGAGTGTCCGGTGGAGGGTTCCGGCGAATCGCCCTGCTCAATCAACAGCCACATGTCTCCATATCGTATACCGTGCAACGAGGGAATGCCCTTGAACGCCGTTATTTCGTCACCGAAATTTTTCGCATACCACGCGATCGCGGTCTCGGCCGCGTATACATGTACATGATGAAAGCCCTTGACCGTATCGTCGTTCACCAGTCCGATTCGCGTTCCCCAGGGATCCTCGACGTAGGCATAATGAAGCGTGCCGAAGTCGGTTGATTCAATTGTTTCCACTTCGCTCACGACTTTTACGCCGGAATATTTCAGCGCCTTGAGCTTGAGTTTCACGTCAGAGTAAGTAAATCCGATCTGGCCAATCGAAGAATCCTTGCTGCCTTTGGTTTCAGGGGTATTCTTGCGGAATTTCACCAGATCCGGGCCGAACAACACCGCATCGAAAGGCCCGCTTTTGGTAACTTGTCCACCGAAGTGCTCCGCATACCACGCAGCAGCCATCTTGGTGTCTGTAACCAGAATATGCACATGGTCCCATTTCGCGGCCATTGCCGGAAATGCGACCAACATGGCCATCGTCGTGATTGCACACCGCATCAACATCGTTTTCATGAAGGTTCTCCCTGTCTAGTACTCAGTATTCTAGTCGTACTGGACGATCTCGTCAATTTCCTGGTAGTTCGTCGAAATCCGAGTATATTCGAGTCGAACGGAACTTTCGCGGACGCTTCTTGTTCAATTACACTATATATCCAACATGTAGTGCACTTTTCGAGGAGGAAACAAATGTCATTATTGAAGCCGCTGATGGCCTTCGCACTCGTTGCAGGCTCGAGTCTACCTGTTTTTGCCGCCGATGAAGCTCCCAGCCCAACGCTTTCCGATGAAGAACACGCTGAATTGATTCAGTTATTGGATGAATCATTCGAGTTGCTCGAAGGACTTATCTCGGGACTCTCGGAAGAGCAATGGACTTTCAAGCAGAACGAGTCGCGCTGGTCGGTGGGCGAATGTGCTGAACACATCATTCGTTCCGAAGCGTTGCTCTTCGAAAATGCGCTTATGGCCATGGCGAACGACCCGGACGATGACTGGGCCGAAAAAACCAAAGGCAAAACCGATCTCATTCGCCAAGTCATGCCGAATCGTCAACCGATGGGCCGGGGCGGCGCAACGGCCCCCTTCGAAATCCGTCCGACCGAACACTGGGATCGGGGTAAAATTTTCGAAGAGTACTACAAGATTCGCGGCAAAGTTCGTGCATACGTCGAAACGTTGCCGCGCGACAAAGGCGTTAAGAATCAGATTCAGACCCATCCCTTCCCCGTCTTTGGCGACATCAGTGCACACGACTGGATCATCTACATCCCGCTCCACACCATTCGTCACAGCCGCCAAATGATCGAAGTGATGGAAGATCCGAATTATCCCAAGAAGTAAATTGTGTCCCGTATATTCAGTTTTCCGCCTGTCGAGGATCCGGATGTTCGCATCCTGATCCTCGGCAGCATGCCCGGAAAAGCCTCCCTAGAAGCCAATCAATACTACGCCCATCCTCGGAATGCTTTTTGGGGAATTATCGGTGATCTCTTCGATATCCCGGCTGAAACGAGATATCCTGATCGACTTCAGGTTCTCACCAAGAATCATATCGCCCTCTGGGATGTCATGCAATGCTGCATTCGCGAGAGCAGTCTCGATGCCGATATCGTCGAAGACTCCATCGAAGCGAATCACTTTCAGGGTTTCCTGGACGAACACCCATCCATAGACCATATCTACTTCAACGGCGCCAAAGCCGAACACGCGTACCATCGATACGTATTGCCGAATCTCAACGTCGATCAAACATCCATTCCCACAACGCGTCTGCCGTCCACCAGTCCCGCGCATGCCGCAATGACCTACACGCAGAAGCTGGAAGTGTGGCGCAGGGTTGTTCAGTAGACGGATTAGCAGGTATCCTTGGACGGCGAATCTGTAACCCGCCGGAGCGCCAAAACGTGACCCAAGCCATCCAAACCATCGAGCAGGGCAATCTGCCCATTCACCTATACGACACGCCCGAAGCGATGGGCGCCGCATCAGCCCAATCCCTTTCCGAAAAACAGATCGCGCTGGCCGCCGAACAGGACACAATCGGATTTCTCATCATGGCGGCACCATCAGCCTTTGGATTTTACTCGGCATATCTGGAGCAGGCGAAAGAGTCGAAGCCGTTGCAGGAGGCCCTCGCACGAACCCACTTCTTCCAGTTCGACGATTACCCCTTGCCCGCAGACCATCCCGCGACCTTTCGCTATCTGCTGAACGAACATTTTTTCAACGCGCTGACCCAGTGGTGTCCGCGCGAGAATATTCATGCCTTCAATGTTGACGGCGCTGACCCCGATCAAATTTGCGAGGACTACACCCAACACGTGCTCGAATCCGGACTCGACATCCAGCTCAAAGGAGTGGGGGAGAACGGTCACTGGGGTTTTCACGAACCCGGCATCCCGCTGGACGGCGATCCCCGCTACATGAGCGTCGAACTCAGCGAAGAAAACGCGCTGCAACAATTACGCGATCACCCTGACTTATTCGCTTCAGCAGACGAAGTACCCCGCATCGCCTACACCGCCAACGTCTCCATCTTCATGAAAACCATACATCTCATCGAAGACAACATCCCGCAAGCCGCCAAAGGATTCGCCATCCTCGCCGCCTACGGAAACGACACCGTCGACAAAGCCGTCCCCACATCCATTCTCAAACAACACCCCAACGCCCACGTCCGCATCACCCAAGCCGCCGCAGCAGAGTTGCTCGAGTACAGCGCGAGGGGTTGTGTGACGGAAGAGTCATTGGAGCGTATGGCTATGGCATTGGGCGGAAAAGAGGAGGCCACATCTGCTCGAGAGTATGTTAAAACTGTTCTCAGCACTATGGGTCTGCTCGATTCGTAATTAGCCACAGACAAACACAGATAGCACCCGCCCTTTCAATCTGCGAAAATCTGCGGATGAACGCAGTTTCGTTGTTTCGCTTTGAATCAACAGGTATACTTCATCTCTTAATTATCACCATCATTTCTAATCAAAACTGGAGTACATAATCATGGGTTCACCTTGGCAGGAAGAGTGTTTGGCGGCGCGGGTACAGGAAAATGAATCGTTGGCGGATGTGTTGGTCCCGGCGATGGCCTTGCGTCCCGATAAGGTCGCGATATTTTTTGAAGGCACGGAAATCACCTATCGTCAGATGGACGAGGCGGGCAATCGTGTCGCGAACGCGTTGATCGAGCTGGGAATTAAACCCGGCGAACGCGTCGCCATGCATATTGATAACCGTCCCGAGTTTATTTACGGTTTCCACGGCATCATGCGTGCCGGTGCAGTGCTCGTGCCGACCAACGTGATGTACACCGCTCCCGAGATGGCGCATATCATCGGGGACAGCGGCGCACGTGCGGTCATCGTGCTCAACGAATTTGAAGACAAGATGCACGCGCTTGACGTGGATTCGCTGGAGTTCGTTATCGCGTTGGATGATCCGAAGAACCCCGAGTCCAATTGTCTCAGCGATATGATGTTGATGGCGGGCGACACTCCGCCGACCATCAAACGCAATCCCGATGAAGTGGCGATTATTCAATACACTTCGGGCACGACGGGTCAACCAAAAGGCGCGATGGTTTCGGACAACAACATTCTCGCGGTATTGCGGAACACGACGGACCTGCCGGGCAGCATTGATGCAATCGAAGAAGACGCGATGCTCCTGACACTTCCGCTCTTCCACGCCTACGCACTCGACCTTGCCATTAACCGGTCCTTCCTCAGTGTGCAGACAATGGTGTTGTTCAGTCGCTTCGATGCGGTGGGCATTTTCAAGGCCTTCGAGGAGCACAAGATTACGATCTTCTATGGCGCGCCGCCGATGTATTTTGCGTTTGTGAACACGCCGGAGTGCAAGGACTACGACTCATCGTCACTGCGCGGGGCTTACTCTGGCGCGGCACCTCTGCCTGTCGTCACGATGGAACAATTCAAGGAGCTGACGGGCGTACAAATCAATGAAGGCTATGGCCTCAGCGAAACGGCGCCGACTCTTTCGACAAACATGGCGGGACCGGTCAATAAACCTGGCTCGGTAGGTCCTCCGATTCGCGAAGTTGAAATCAAACTCGTTGATTCCGACGGTAAGGAAGTCGATCAAGGTGAAGTTGGCGAAATCAAAGCGAAGGGTCCGAATATTTTCCTGGGGTACTGGAATCTACCCGAAGAAACGGCCAATGCGGTCCAGGACGGCTGGTTTTTCACTGGCGACATGGGACGTTTCGATGAAGACGGCTATCTCTACATTGTTGACCGCAAGAAGGACATGATTGTTGTGAGCGGATTTAACGTGTACCCGATTGAACTTGAAAACGTGATTCTGCGTCACCCCAAGATTATCGATTGTGCAGTCATCGGTGTACCAAGCGATTACCAGGGTGAATCGGTGAAGGCGGTATGCGTGCTCGCCCCGGGTGAATCGTTGGACTACGATGAATTGGAGACCTATTGTCGCGAACAGATGGCGGCGTTCAAAGTGCCCAAGTTTCTTTCAATTCGCGATGAATTGCCCAAAAATGCCACGGGTAAGGTGTTGAAGCGCGTCATTCGTGAAGAAGAAGGCGGCATTACGAAGGCAACGACATGAAATCGGTCATAACAATTCTCCTTGCAACATTGATTTCCTTTGGCGCGGCCGTTCACGCGGAAACCTACGCCGAGAAACTGGGATTTCCGAAAGGCGCGCGCGTCGCGATTTTTCATAGCGACGATCTCGGCATGTTCTACGATTCTAACGAAGGCACCCAACAATCCGTCGAAAATGGCATCGTTACATCGGCCAGCACCATGATGCCGACGGGTTGGGTGACGCATTGGGCGAAATGGCTCAAGGAGAATCCCGATTTCGATAACGGCCTGCACTTGACGCTGACCTCGGAGTGGGGGAATTACCGCTGGGGACCCATCGCGGGACCGACCGTGGTACCCGGACTCGTCGACCCTGATGGGCATATGTGGCACACGGTGGCGCAAGTCGCCAAACATGCCACTCCTGAAGAAGTCGGTATTGAAATCAACGCGCAAATCGCCAAAGCGCGCGGCATGGGAATTCCGATCACGCACATGGATACGCATATGGGAACGCTGTACGAAACGCCGGAATTTCTTGCGACGTATTGCGATATCGGCATCAAGGAACAAATCCCCGTGATGATTATGGGTGGCCACATGACGGTGGCCATGCAACGCTACCGTAGGGATCCAAGTGCGGATGAGCGAAAGAAACTGATTGTCGGGATGGCGAACAGAGTCTGGGATGCGGGGCTTCCTGTTCTCGATGATCTCTATACGGAAATTAGCAGTACGCGCGACTTCGAAAAGAAGATTGAAGTCATCACCAAAGCGGTCACGAATCAGGAACCTGGCCTCACGATGTATATCGTTCACTGTACCGATCCGAAAGATACCTTTCGCCACGTCTCTGCATCGGGACCCAACCGTGACAGTGATCGACTTGCGATGCAGGACCCACGCATCAAGAAACTCATCAAGGACCAGGGTATTATTCTGACCACCTGGAAAGAAATTCACGAACGACGCAAGAAACTCGATTAATGGTTAGATTCGCATGCATAGCCGTCTCGATAGGCATTGTGATGCTGTCAGGATTCGTCTGTGCCGATGAAGTGATCTTCTACGTCGGAGGCTATACCCCAAGAGGCGACGGCCCCATGAAAACGGGTGTTAGTCGTTGGGCTTTGGACACTAGGTCCGGCGCGATGAACGAGGTTGGTGCGCCCGCAGTCACAAAGAATCCATCCTTCCTTGCATGGTCACAAAATAGTAACCGTCTCTACGCCGTTAGCGAAGTCGGCAATCCCGGCGGCGGCGTGAAGGCATACAAAATTACCGCCGACGGATCACTCAGCGAATCCGCGAGTATCGCATCCGGCGGTGGCGCGCCGTGTTATTTGTCGCTTGACCAATCGGGTAAACACTTGCTCGCGGCCAATTACGGCGGCTCCATTGCTACCTTTGCGCTCGATGACAGCAACGACCCGTCTCGCGTCGTCAATACAATCGACCACTCCGGCTCCAGCGTCAATGAGGCGCGCCAGAAAGGTCCACATCCACACAGCATCGTTGCATCGCCGGACAATTCGCTCGTCTTTGTCCCGGACCTCGGTCAGGACAAGCTAGTAGCCTACGCCTTCGACTCGGACTCCGGAAAACTAACTCCCGAACCCGCGAAAGATGTCGCAACACCGCCCGGCGCAGGTCCACGTCATCTCATTTTTCATCCGACCTTGCCGTACGCCTATGCCTCCTTTGAACTCAGCAACGAAATCGGGAGTTATCGTTACGCCGACGGCACGCTGCGTTCCATCGGAGTCCAGTCCACTCTGCCCGACGGATTTACTGAGTCGAATACGACAGCCGAAGTCCGCATTCATCCGAATGGAAAATTCGTCTACATCTCCAATCGCGGACACGACTCCATTGCAGCATTCCGCATCAATCCCTCTGACGGGACGCTCACGCACATCAGCACGACCTCTGTCCAAGGCAAAACCCCGCGCAATTTCAACATCGATCATTCCGGCAGGATAATGGTCGTCGCCAATCAGCAGTCGAATTCGCTGGTGAGTTTCTATATTGATCCGGAATCGGGAGTGCTGGCCCCCACAGGGAAATCAGCTCAGGTCCCTGCCCCGACCTACGTGTTGTTCTAAGCCCAGCAATCAGATCGCGCCGAAATACGCATAGGAGTCACATGAATCGAAGCCGAAGGCGTAGACCCCAATCGGGTTGAGCGATTCCACGGTATAGGTCGAGCCACTAGGAATCATCCATGCTTCAAGACTGATATAGGCGTAGGCATACTCTGAGTCAGCGATTCTCGAAAAGTTTTCTGCGGGAATCGAAATGCCATTCAACAAGACCGCTCCCATGTCCGCGTCACCTTGTTCGGCAATGACGCTGATCGTATTCTTGGGAAATGCCCTTCGCGTATCCACCTCCTGCTCATTTCTCAGGAACGGAATGCGCAATCGAAAAAGTGTGCGATATCGTGATGTTGGTTGTACGGTCAACATGAATGGATCGCCCGGACGAATACACCCGTCTCCCATGCGGTATTGAGTGATAAAAATCGGACCATCTGCGACTATTTCGGTGGCTTTTTGCATATCGAAGTACATATTATCCCCTTCGAAGAGGGTGAATTCCTGTACTTCAATCGCACCGTTTTTCTCAAACGAGATTGCGATATTCGTTACGGGATTGTCTCCAATTAAAATGGTACGGGTGATATTTGTTTCGATATTTTCGGTAGTCCAGTTTGAAAGCGGAAGTTGGGGTACGAGATAACGGGATTCCCACATCGAAACCGGAGGAAGTTGCTCCACCATATGGTCGCACCATCGTTTATGTACAAATGCGCATGGAGAGCCCGCGTAGACCGCCACCGGCAGGTCTGCCTCAACAGTCGCCCCCACGAAACCCCGGTGATCAAAGAGGGAAGCGTATGGGCGCGACGAAGTAAACGTACGTGTTTCGAATGCATCCAGTGTAAAGGTGAGCGGCGCATCCGGCATGAGCAATTCTTCTACATCAACAAGCCGGATCGGATAGGCTGGCCGCAATGTTACCTGAGTCCCGTCCTCCTGAGCAGAGATTTGTAGAAATGCATCGTCGTGCCCTACGCTGACGAATTCGCGCCTGCGATCGTAGTATTGTGCGATTCGATATCGGGTTCCCCAGTCCGAAATGGGGTAGGTGTTCAAAAAGTCAGTCGAGTGTCGGTTATTGTTGATGCCCACGACTGCAATGTCTATTGGTGCGTCTATGATGACACCGCGGAATTGCGTCACGTTTTCTTGCTGTATAGATACGTCCCATTCCAATCCGGATGGCCAAAGATCAATATTATTCATCTCCCCTGCTTCCATTGCAACGTCGATGAAGGACCAGTCCGCAACATTCCACAATCGGTACAAGAAGGAATATTCGCTCGATACGAGTAGCCTGTAATCAGCGCGCAGAGTAGCGCGATTTCCATAAAAAGGTACGAAATGACTGGCAGGGCTTCTGGTCAATGGCGATTCGGTAGCCAAGGTCGTTCCATACTGGTTTGTCGCCCTAAAGGTGTACGTCGTGTACGAATCCGGATATACCGTGATGTCGCCATTCACAACGACTGATCCTATCCCTTGATCGATCGATAAATAGTTCGTGTGCATCGTACTCCACGAAAGTAAAACGGAGTCTCCTGATTCAATTATCCTGCTCGAGAGTGCCGTATTGATTCGGGGAAGATTGCCGACGCCGACATTGGCCTGCTTCGATTTGCCACCCGCTTGAATAGAAAAGTTTGTCGATGTCGTAGGGGATACTGCGATACTTCCCGTAGAAGGAAACGTGCCGACACCAGGGGAAATGGTGATCTGATTGACACCTCGTACATCCCAACTCAATATGCTCGAATTTCCTTCTATAATAAAATCAGGATTTGCTTCGAAATGGTTGATGGTTACTTCCGGGCTCGCTTCGCCACCACCACCGCCGCCACTGCCACTGCACGATACCATGGTTAGCAATACGATAAAGCAGACCGCGCGAAGTGCACCCATTTTTAGATTAATCTTTTTCATAACGACCATCCTTATATGCTTGAGAAAAATCACCCGAATAAATATTTTAATAATATACGTCAATAGCTAATAAAATTACAAGCTAGATACGTAAATATAATATACTATTAAAAATTCACTAAATGAAACAGTTGTATTTCCAAAAATGGACAATTCACCCCTGAATTCGTTAGCGTTACGGCTCACCATGGAAAAAGGACGCATAATCATGAGACTTTCGGCTAATTTGGCATTGGCATTTCTGGTGGCGGCATCCGCCTCAGCGCAGAGTGGTTTTTACATCCCGCCACACATTCAAAACATAGGTCAAAATGGCGCGACACTTATTTGGGAAAGCAACGAGACCGAGGTCGGCACTGTTCGTTTCGGCCCCGCAGGTGCCGATTCGACCGGAGAAACGACCGACGCCGAATCCTCCAAAATACATCGTCTACGCATCGGTGGGCTCACACCCGGTACGCAATATACCTACACCATCGAATCCGGCGATGACGCCCAGGAAGCGACGTTTACAACCGCTCCTGCATCCGATCAAGAGGAGATGACCTTTATCGTCGTCGGCGATTCGCGGCGTTGGGACAATCGTTGGGAAGAAACGGGCATGGACAAACATGCGGAGCAGTGGGATGCGGACCTCTATCTGACGATGGGCGATTTGGTTCGCGATGGGCATCAGTATGAGCAGTGGCCGGAACACTTCGCGCGATTTTCGGATCTGACGAAAGAAAAATGGTTCGTGACCGCGCGGGGCAATCATGAAGGGTCATTAACCCGCAATATCGAAGATGACTGGTTCGCCAAATACCACGAACTTCCTGGCGACGGAGAACCCTACGCTTATTTCACGTGGGGCAACACGCATTTCATGTTAATCTCCTACGAATCCACGGGACGTCCCAAAGACTGGAGCACCTCGGCCCAATGGCTCGATGAACATCTGGAAGGCATCGACAGTCAATACACCGTCGTTGCGCAGCATTTTCCCGTATATTGCACAGGCTATTACGGCAATAATCTTAATCGCAAGGAACCCGGAATTTTCGCGAAGGACTTTCGCGATGTCATGGACAAGCACAACGTAACGCTTAACGCGGCGGGTCACACGCACATCTATGAGCGCCACTATCCCCTGCGAAACAACGAACGCAACGATCGCGACGGCACGTGGTATGTGGTAAACGGCGGCGACATCAACGCGAATTTTCCTGACTGGTGGACGGCTCTCACGGATAACCGTGCAGAGAATGCGAAACCCACCTACACGGTCTATCAAGCCAAGAAGAATCGAATCATCGGGCGTACCTTCGCGTTCAACCGCCGCGCAAACGCAATTGAACAAATCGATTACTTCATTATCTGGCAAGACGAATCTATCCCTGCGACTAGGCTTGCGGCATTGGGGACCCTACAAGGCGCCGATCTCGTTTCAGCGATAGACGACCTTGGCGCGATGATTTATGCGCCCGCCGCAAAACATTTACTCAGTTTGTTGGACCACAACGATGCCTCGATACGTCACGCCGCAGCAAAAGCCATCGGCATGATCTCTAACGGAAAAATTTCGAATGATCTACTGCCTTATCTGACCGCGAAGGATGCCATCGTATCAAAATATAGTGCGCGTGCCTTCGAAGGGGCCATGCCGTCGAAGTCGGAGAAGAAAATTATCAATTTGCTAAAAAACAGAAATACTCACACCGACGTACGTTTCCATCTGATCGGCGCTCTCGAGTTCCACGGTGATCGTAACAAAGCCGCCACGACCTTCATGAGCCTTCTTGCAGACGACACCATCACCGGTGAAGTGCGTCGGCGCGCGGCATATTCTTTGGGCCAGGTCGCCGATTCCAGAGATACGAAACAGCTGATCAAATTATTCGAGGTCGAAGAATCGCAGTATGTGACCCTGTCGCTCGCGACGGCACTCAACAAGGCGACAGGGAAACGCAACAACAGCAGCGACAACGGTCCAATCGCTGAATCGAAACCCGGCGAACGCGCACAATTCATCGAACGCTGGTCGAAATAGCCCAGTTTCATTGACAATCCTGCCGTGTTGCTGGCACAATTCCCGAATTCGGGGGCTGTACTCACGAAACATCGATCTTTCTTTACCGTCCGACAGGACCGATTCAATTTTTTGGAGATAACTCATGGCTGATCTAAAAGCAATGTACCGAACACAAAACGTAGGCGACTTTCCCGAGAATGTCGAAGTTCTCGGACGTAAATACGAAAAGGTAGAAGACCTGCGCTACGGAACCAACCCGCACCAGCCTGCCGCATTTTATCGTCCTCTGGATGGCGACTGTGTATTGGGTGCCTACAAAATTCTCAAGTCCGGTAAGGGTGGCTTATCACAAACCAACCTCGAAGACATCCATCACGCGGTCGGCATCCTGAAATTCATGCCCCGTTCCGCCTGTGCCGTCATGAAACATTGTAATCCTTCCGGCGTAGCCGTTGAGACTGGCGAGATGTCATTGAAAACGGTCTACGAACGCGCGCGTGATGCCGATGCCCAGGCGGCCTTCGGATCCATCGTCGCTTTCAATCGTGAAGTTGATCTCGAAACCGCCGACGCCATCATGGGCACCATCGTTGAAGGCGTCGCCGCTCCCGGATTCACCGAAGAAGCCCTCGCGTCCTTCAACGACCATGATCGTCACAAGAAGAATAAAGCCATTCGCATCGTCAAGCTGCCCGATCTCGGCACGCTTCCAAGGTTCCTCGAAGACGGTACCGACGTGCGCGAGATCAAAATGTTCGATGATGGTTCGATCGTGGTCGCCGTCCCGTATTTGTCCCGCGTAAAAAGCGTCGATGATCTCGAACTAGCCACAAACGAACACGCGAAAAAAGGCAACATCACCTGCGAACGTAAACCTACCGCCCAGGAACTCGACGATTTACTGTTCGCCTGGTACGTAAACATCCACGTGCGCTCCAACGGTGTAGTTATCGCGAAAAACGGACAGACCCTCGCGGTAGGTACGGGTGAACAGGACCGCGTCGGCGCGGTGTCGCAGGCCATGTTCAAAGCCAAAGAAAAATATACCGGCAATGAAACGATGAAAGGCGCTGTCATGTCCTCGGACGGATTTTTCCCCTTCCGCGATGCCGTCGAAGCGGCCACCTCGCAGGGGATTTCGGCCATCGTACAACCCGGCGGCTCGATGAACGACTACGACGCCCTCGAATCGTGCAATGAATCAGGCACAGCCATGGTATTCGCACTGGAACGCTGTTTCTCCCACCACTAAGAACAACTTTACCGCCCTTCTTTCTCTTTTCGGGTGAAAAGAGAAAGAAGCAAAGAGAAAACCCGATATGTGTTTCGTATCGGACGAACTTCTTTGCTATAATTAAGGCCTTAAACTTCTAACACGGCCGAGGATTTTCCAATGGAACGCGTAACCCAAGATTTTTTTGAACTGGACGATGATTGGACCGAAGAACAAAATGCCATCATCACCACCTGCCGCAATTTCGTTGACAAAGAAATCCTGCCCACCATCGGCAAATGCCATAACGATGAGGTCCTGCCCGAGGGCATTTACGAAAAAATCGGAAAACTCGGCATCCTTGAACTTCAAGCCGTTGGAGAACTGGACCCTATCACTTACGGCCTCATCAGTCGCGAAATGGAACGAGGGAGTTCCGCACTGCGCAGCGTGGTCAGTGTACAGGCCTCATTGGTCATCGGGTGCATCCGCGATAACGCCTCCGAAGAACAGAAAGCCGAATGGTTGCCGAAATTGGGCACCATGGAAGCCGTCGGATGCTTTGGACTTACTGAACCGGACTTCGGCTCGAATCCGCAGGGCATGTTGACCAACGCCGTCGAAACAGACAATGGCTACGTCCTCAACGGATCCAAATGCTGGATCACCAGCGGCACCCGCGCGCACGTCGCGATTGTCTGGGCCAAACTCGACGGGGTGGTCAAAGGCTTCCTCGTACCCACCGACACACCCGGCTTCGATAAACAAGCCATCAAAGAAAAATGGAGCTTCCGCACCAGCGACACCGGCATGTTCTTCATGAAAGATGTCGAAGTACCGAAATCAGCGCTCATGCCCAAAGCAACCTCCCTCGGCGCAGCCATTCGTACCTTGAATAACGCACGTTATGGCATCGCCTGGGGTGTAATAGGAGCAGCCCGTGGCTGCCTCGAAGAATGCCTCGACTACCTGATGAATCGTCCTCAATTCGATGGCAAACCACTCGCCAGTCACCAGCTCATCCAGAACAAGTTCGCCTGGATGGCCACCGAAATCACCTCCATGGAATGCATGGCCAAACGACTCGGCGAACTCAAAGTCTCCGGACGCATCAAACCCCACATGGTATCCATGGCTAAAATGAACAATTGCCGCAAAGCCCTCGAAGTCGCACGCACCTGCCGCGAACTCATGGGCGCCAACGGCATCTCCAACGAATACCACGTCGGCCGCCGCATGTGCGATCTCGAAACCGTCATCACCTACGAAGGCACCGAACACATTCACAGTCTAATCGTAGCCCAAACCATGACCGACATCGCCGCGTATTCGTAGGGATTTGCCCAGCACATCGAACCACCCACGGCGCGTCTGAAATCATTCAGGCGAGTGAGAGATAGCAACCGGGAGTTTACCGTGAAAGACTTAACATCTCCGAGTTGCGAATGCAAAATGACTTTTTGGACCTTTGCGAAAACATCATTTCCAAGTAGGCTAAAGTGCCCCCAATGTGATGAGATGCTTCAACTGGAAAAACACACGAATGCCATTTTACTGATTGTCGTAATTGTCTTTCTCATCATTGCAATTATGGTTTGCTTTTTAGATTGGCCCTACATTCAGACAATGGTCGTTGTGGCCGTAATAGCCCTAGTTGGTGAGCTAGCAACATATTTTGCGTTTAGAATTCTTGGAATCAATCTCGTCAAGCAAGAGAAAAGTTCGACAGAAGATTAGCCATTTGATCATCGAACAAGAGTATGCCCGAACCGTTAAAAAATCTATATACGAGAAAGCTTATCGCTGGCTACGGCGACGAATTGGCCTCTGCACATCCAAAATTTGATGCGCGGGGCTTCCAAGCCTTCGTCTTCGCCAAAGGCTGGAAAGCTCTTGAGTTAAAAGGCCGTATGCGGCGTATCACGGAGTCGCTTCGTACCCATTTACCGGGTGAGTTTGGTAAGGCAATCGAGATTATCAAAGCCGTCGCGCCGAAGTTTGGCGGATTCGAGGCGATGTCTTTTCCGGAGTATGTCGAGCTATACGGCTTGGAGGATTTTGAGACCTCCGTCGATGCGCTCGAACATCTCACGAAGTTTTCCAGCTCCGAATTCGCGGTGCGACCCTTTATCGTGCGACACGGTGACCATATGATGGAGCAGATGGGGGAGTGGGCGGAGTCGGACGACCGTCATGTGCGGCGATTGGCCACGGAGGGGTGTCGTCCGCGATTACCCTGGGCGATGGCGCTGCCGGACTTCAAGAAAGACCCCACGCCGATTCTGCCAATCCTCGAAACGCTCAAGCAGGATGACAGCGAGTACGTGCGCCGAAGTGTGGCGAACAACCTCAACGACATCTCGAAGGACAATCCGGAGATAGTACTCAAGACGGCCAGACGCTGGCACGGCGAACATCCGGACACCGACCGAATCGTCAAACACGCCTGCCGCACGATGCTTAAACAAGGCGAGCCGCGCGTCATGAAACTTTTCGGCTACGCTCCACCGAAGAAAGTAATCCTCAGCAACTTCAAGGTACAAAAATCAGTCGTGATCGGCGACCGCCTCGAATTCGGCTTCACGCTCAGCGTGCCCAAAGGCGCCCTCGGAAAAATCCGCATCGAATACGCCATGCACTTCCTGCGCAAAAACGGCGAACACTCCCGCAAAGTTTTCAAAATATCCGAGTCCGACATAGCCGACTCCGAAAAAGTAATCACCCAATCCCACTCCTTCAAACTCATCTCGACACGTACCTACTACCCTGGAGCCCTCGCTGTCTCGATTATCGTGAACGGCGTAGCACTCCACAAGAAAAACTTCGAACTTGTGAAGCGCTGAGTGGGTAGTTACGAAGTATACGCTTACTCCGCTTTCGTTTCAAAAATCAACAGATAAGGCACAGCGGAATTTTTCGAAGCGTCTTTGAAGTTTCCGAATTTCCCGGAGTTTAGCCAGGTGCCGTAGGTTTTTCCGGCTTCCAGTTTGACCGTCAGCACACAAGTGCGTTTGTCGTCCAGATACTTCGGCTTGCCAACTATTTCAGGAAACGTGCCCTGCGACATCGTGCTCCACGACCAGCTTCCGTCCGTCATGTCCTTGCTGAACGTCACACGAATTTCGGTTAATCTCGGATCGACTTCCGTATCCCCCGATTGCGGCACCGTCTTGACCACTACCGGCGGCATCGTGGCCACCGTAGGTGCATTCTGCTGCGCGTAAGCCGTGCACGCAACGATAGCGACAACAAGAAAGATACAGCTGAAACGTTTTCTGTTCATGGTCTTCTCCTGTGTGGTAATGGTGTAGTTTCGATATTATAGTAAGCTGGATTGATACGAGCGTCAACGGTTTTATAGAAGAGCAATCGTTTAGCATAGAAATCTGCCAGTCAAATTCAATCTACCCAATGTGTTATAATCCCCTTTCTTGTCAGCTACTTTTCTTGTAAGGATTTCAATCGTTATGCGCGTGTTGGTGTTAGGGGGAACGGGTCTAATTGGTACACCGCTGGTGGACGCGTTGTGTCGCGCGGGCCACGATGTCGTGCTGTTCAATCGTGGGCAGACCACCGTGCGCCACGGACAGGAAGTCGAAGTCGTGCACGGCGATCGCAACGACTTTGAAAACTTCGAAATCGCCGCCAAAGAGATCGCACCCGAAGTTGTCGTCGACTTTCTCACCTTTGATTCCCATACCGCCGAAAACGCCGCCAAGGTGTTCAGCGAGATTGGCGTGAAACAGTACTTATTTTGTAGCGCCACGGCCCTCTACGGTCGACTGCTCTCGATACCCGCCGATGAATCTACCGCACACGCCGCGACCGGACAATACGGGAAGGGCAAGAGTGAAGCCGAAGGGGTGTTCATGGCCGCCCTCGAAAAAGACGGATTCCCGGTGACTATTCTGAGGCCCGCGCACGTCTACGGTCCCGGTCAGGCATTGCCGAGCGTCTGGGGCTACGACGCCTGTCTCGTATCACGCATTCGGACGGATAAACCAATCATCGTGCCGGGCGACGGATTCAGCGGCTTCGATCTGATCTATGCTGACGACATCGCTCAGGCTTTCGCGGATGCCATCGGGATCACAGAATGTGTCGGGCAGGTCTACAACGTTGGACCAGAAGACCACATCGATTGGCGCGTGTACCTGGAAACCATCGGAGCCTGCGTCAACAAAGAAGTGAATCTGGTCCCGATGCCGAGCAACCTGATTGTCGCGGGTTCACCGCCGGACACCTCCATTCTACTCGAAGAAATATATCAATACTCCATGGTCTTCGACAGCGGATTGTTTCGCAAGCACGTGCCCGCGTGGACTCCCAAGACCAGTCTGCACGACGGCATTTTGAAGACGATTGAGTGGATGAATGCCACGAATGCGCACATGCTACCCGAGGAGCAAGCGTGGGTGGACGGCTTGATCGACAAAGTGTTGGATTTCGAGAAAGATTTGGCACTCAGTGACTTCGCCTTCGACGAAAAACTGTTGAGCAACGATCAGGTATAGCGAGTAATGACGCAAAACTCCCTACAGATGCGAAACGAACTTCAGCCCGCAACGGAGTCCGGAATTCGGGCCTATCTCCGCGCCTACGGAAGTCATTCACTCGCCTACTCGGTCATGCAACACGACCTGTCTTTTTTTGAAGTGGCGGGCGTGGGGGGCATCGCGTATAGAAAGTTCATGGGGCACACCCTGGCGCTCGGCAACCCCCTCTGCGCGGAAAACGATTACGAAGATGTAATTCAGGCCTTTTTGCGAGACCGAAAAGGAGTTATTTTTGCCCAAGTAGACGGTGCGGCGTCAGAAGCGTTGCGCAACATCGGTGTACACATGACACCCGTAGGTACCGATGCCTGGATAGACCTCGTGGACTTCAATCTCTCCGGTCGCAACAAACGCGATCTCCGTCACTATAGAAATCGCGTACGATCCGCAGGCGTAGAGATAGCCGAAATTCGCGATACACCCGCCGAACGATTCGAGTTGGCCCAGGTATCCAATCGCTGGATCAAAACCAAACACGTCTCTCGTCGCGAACTCTCCTTTCTGGTTCGACCGTTCAATCAAACTCCCGAACCCGACACACGAATGTTTTCAGCGACATCAGGCTCCCGACTAATCGGATTCGTTGTATTCGACCCGATTTATCGCGATCACAAATGCGTGGGCTACACCGCCTCCATCTTGCGTGCCGTACCCGATGCTTCGAAAGGCACGCTCGATGCGGTCCTCCTGCAGGCAATGGACCAGTTTCGCGAGGAAGGGATCGAATTCGTGAGTCTGGGTGTCATGCCCATGCACAAACTTCGGGAGACCGCTCAAGAGCATGGAAAAGGAGCACTACCCCTCTACGCCCTATGCCGCATTTTCGAAAAACTCGGCTGGTCACCCTTCGTGAACGTTCGCGGTCTCTGTTTTCATAAATCGCGCTACCAACCCAGAACAACTCCCGTATTCGTGGCTACGACCTCACCAATCGGACTCCTGCCAATAACTATCCTGACCCGCGCGTGCGGATTAGTGCCTTGATGAAGTGTCGCAACATAATCAGCCTTCTTCTGATTACACTAATCAGCGTATGCACTGTTGCCCAGGAATCGGTCGGCGACATCGCCATTCTCGACGACCACACGCGAATCCGATTATCGCCCAACGGCGCGATTCCAATTCAATGGGATGTGTCGCGCACAGGAACCGGAGGCGAGACCGTGCACATGATGCACGACGAACTTGCTGATCAGGATCTCGGAGGCCATTTCCGTCTAGTACTGGATGGAATCGACGGAGATCTGACTCATTTTGCAAACTCCGCACGGTATTCATCGGAGGCGGCGACCACTGATCCATTGTCTCGCCGGTTCGTGTCTCCCATGCACGTATCCGGACTGCAAATTTCGAAAATGGTCACCACTGCAGAGGGGTACACCGGCGTACTAACTGTCCACCTATCAAATCGCGGGAATGCGAATGCGATCAGCCTCTCCGATGTCGCAATCACGATAGGCCCTGGACTCGGCATCATCCCCGGCTCCATCGGCGGGCTCGGCGATGCCATGTACTCCTATGTCGAAGCAGCTGCGGGCGGGGATGACGGGGTCAAACCCTTCGATTTGAACGAAGAATCCTGGGAAACGGATTTTCCACTCGATGATTCGGACGTGCGTTGGGTCGGAATTCACAATCGCTATTACGGAATGTTTTTGCGAGATGTGAATGGCGGCACACTATCCGGTCGCGCCTACGTACCCGTCGCAATGCTCGAACAAGCGGAAGTTGCCGAAGAGGATTATGAATTTTATCCAGCCTTCCTGATACAGCCAACAGTTCCTGACTCTCTCGGCCCAGGTGAATCCGTTTCCTTCGCTTTCGAGTTCTACGCAGGACCAAAAGAGGTCGAAGCGCTTGAGGTGGCTGGCTACGACGCAATTCTCTATTCGAATCTGCCCGGGTGGCTGCGATGGCTGTGCCTCGTGCTGGGCGATGTCCTCAAAGCCATCTACGGAGTCATCGGTTCCTGGTGGGTGACGCTGCTCGTGCTGACCGTGCTCGTGCGTATTCTATTATTCCCCATGGCCCAGAAAGCCATCAAAATGAACGCGCAAATGATGGCTGATCAAGCGAAATTGAAACCACTCATCGACGAGATCAAAGCGAAACACTCGGACGCGCAGGTTCAATACAAAAAAACTATGGCACTTTACAAAGAACACGGCATCAATCCGCTCGCGCCCATGCTCGGATGCCTGCCCGTACTTCTCCAACTCCCGATCCTGATCGCCATCTTCAATATCCTCGGGCAGGAAATCGATATGCAAGGCGCCCGATTCCTCTGGATAGACGACCTGTCAATTCCCGATCAACTATTCCCCTTCGGCTTTACCATCCCCTACTTCGGCGCATACTTCAACATACTTCCCATGCTGATGGCTGTAACGATGGTGCTCACCACCAACCTCGGTACCTCCGCAGAAGGCGACCAGAAGAAATCACACATGCGCTCCATGATTATGCTCGCCGCACTCTTCTTCACCCTCTTCTACTCCTTCCCCGCCGGACTCGTCCTCTACTGGATGATGTCCAACATCGGACAATACATCCAACAAGAAATCGTCACCCGAAGAGTAAACGCGAAAAGCTGAACCGCCCTTCTTTTCTCTTTCCAAAAAGAGAAAAGAAGCAAAAGAAAAATGGACGGATACTGTGTATCCTCAAGGTTAGCGTGATGAGTGTAGATTCATACTTACGTCTGCCACATCATGGGATATAGTGATTGGTTTTCTCGCTACGTAATGCTCCGCGACAGGACCGGGGCCTTCGGAAAGAAACGCATGCGCAACGAGCGTATAGTCTCCCTGTTCAAGATGGTCGAAACGGACAGTCGAGACAATATTCTCCATCGCCTTCGTATCCATCAAACTCATAGAATAAATGTCTGGGTGCTCGAAGACATCGTCGGACTCAATTGTACCTCGATAGAGATTGACGTAACCTCCATTCATTTCAAGGAATCCCCTAAGAGTCGTCGAAATGGCTACGTCGTCCTTGGGAGCGAGATTCAGTACCAATTTCTCTTCACTCAACGCCGCGCGGTCTATAAATCGATATATTCTCTGGTCGCCGGAATCCGTTCTCACGCGTCCACCTATTCGAAACCGCTCGAAATCAGGAATTTCAATCTTAAACTTGAGACGCTTGAAAGCGTGAGTCGTACTAAAATGTTCTCCCGTATCCGCGTATCCTTCAATATCTAATACACCAGCGTCCAATTGCCCCTCTAGTCGAACAATATACTTTCGCGTCTCTTCAGTCATTGGAATCTCTATCGTTCCCATGTCGCTCTTGTCGAGTTTCACTTTCCGCGTTACGCTTCGGTTCAAATACTTCTTAGGGAAGATACCCAATTTGAACCGGACGAAGTCATCAAAGGGTCCAACCTCATCAGACCAAATCACACGCAGATAGGGCTCGCCCTGAGGAAGTCCGGTCAATTCAAACCCAGTCTCGCCAAACGGGCTGGCAAACTGACTGTAGGTGCCATAGTTGGCTCGAACGAAGGCGGTCCCCTTCGCCGGAGAAGCAATCAGCAATTTCCCTTTCTCAACTTTGGGGCGAAGATCGAATTCGATAGAAGCCGCATCCTTCGAGGCATCGATTTCCAACCAGCCCGTACGACCGTCCTCCGTCGTGACCAGCAAGGTTTCCGTGAGCGAGTTCACATGAAGAGCAAAGTTCCCATCTGAATCAGTGATTCCCACAGCTTCTTCATCGAGAAACGACCCATAACTATTTCCAAAGTAGAGCCACGTCTTGTCACGGGTCATTCCTCGTCGATTGCCGACCGTGCCAGACAGGGTGACTAACGAGTTTTTGTCGACCGAAATCTCAACAGGCGTTTTTGCAGACTCGAACTTCCGTGATTCTGCGACGTAGATGCCCCGCTTCTGCGAGCTAATAAATACGGTCATCCATTCGCTTTCAAAGACTTCGAAAGTCAGCTGTCCGGAGCTCGACTCAAGTGTTTGAGAGTCCTCCAGTCGACCGTAACTGTTGGTTCCCGTGGTCGCCCATATGCGCCCTGAGTCGCCTTGCCCGGAAAGACATGCACCGTAAGAGGCAGGTCGTTGTCAAAACCCGTCAACGTGATGTCGACACTGACTTTTGTTGTCGGTCCCGGATCGTACCCACGCGAACATGCTCCGAGAGCGAAGCATACGAAGAGTGTAAAGAAAAAGCCTAAACCCAGTCGTGCTCTTCGCATACCGCTCCTTCCAAATTCACACCCACTCAGGAAATGCAAAGCGTTTCCCGGTTCTTTTCAAGAAGAAAGTAAGTTAGTCGCGGGACATGAAGAGGCGCAGGATATACATGAAAAGCAGGGCTACGGCGGCGAAGAGTGCGAGGGATGCGGCGACGTATTGATGCGTGCCGTACTCATGCAGGATGTTGGATGTGGTATAGAGGATGTATCCTGCGGCGAGTCCGATCATGAGCACGGTAAACACGATGCCGATGTTGAATCCGAAGATGAGGCTACACACGATGAATGCGATGGCCATCATGCTTGCGATGCCCAGAACGGGGGCGAGGAACGAAAAATTCTTCCGTGTGATAATCACGACTGCCGTTAATCCGCAGAAGATGAAGGCCGTTGACATGGCTGCGGAAGGAAGCACGTCTGGACTTGAGTGGTTCACGGCCATAAAGAGAATGGGAATAAAAATCAAGGCCTGGACCAGAACGTAGAGGCCGAGCCCGAAATATTGGATCGTCAATGAGGTATCCGAATGCGCCCATTTATTCGCGATGTGGCTGGCAAAGATGAACAGGCCAAAGGCGACCAGCAGGCTCATGTTGCTATTGCGTCCAGTCATCCTTTCCATAATGGACTGGGCGACGGTAATCTGCAGCACCGTCTCGATACCAATAAACGCGATGATCGCGCCGAGAAGATGCAGGTATGTTTTCAGTATAAACTGACCCCGGTCCGTTGCAGTCGCACGATCAGCCGTCGTATATTCCTGGGGCTGGTATCCTTCATTTCCGAAACTCATATCGATCTCCTTTATCAAACAGCCACCCATGGCCGAAGCATTTTTCACCAAGCTACTCTTTAACTGTACCTATTTTACCCTATGTATCCGTCTTAACTCCAAACAGTTGCGTTTTCCCGATTATTCGTTTTTGTCAACCGTCTGTTATCATTACCTCATGTCCATTCTGACCTTCGAAGAACACTACGTGCCGCGCATGTGGGGCGGTCGCAATCTCAAGACCCGCTACGGCAAACCAATCCCCGACGAAGCCATCGGAGAAGCCTGGCTCATATCAGACCACGCCCAGCACACCTCGGTTGTCAATCGCGGTGCACACGCGGGCAGAACCCTGCACGAGTTGGCGACTGAAAACCCTGAATCGTTCCTCGGTTCGCGGACAAGTCTCACGCTTCACGGACGATTTCCGTTATTACTCAAAATTCTCGATGCGCAGGATCGCCTGTCGATTCAGGTACATCCCGACGACGCAATCGCCGAGGCATTAGGCGAACCCGATGTCGGGAAAACGGAGATGTGGCATATTCTCGATGAGACCCCCGAGGGGGAGTTGTATTGCGGCGTATCAGAGTCAATCACCGAAGCCGAATTGCAGCAGGCCATTCGTGACGACACGATAGCGGATCATCTGAACATGTACAAAGCTGAACCCAACGCATCGCTCTTCATCAACGCCCGGACCATCCACGCCATCGGCGAAGGATGCATGATTGCCGAGATTCAACAGAACAGCGACCTCACCTACCGCATCAGCGACTGGGGACGCGTCGATGCCGACGGGAATCCGCGCGAACTTCACATCGAAAAATCCCTCAAAGCATCCAAACATCCTAATATTCACCACGGCGCGGCTCATGTACTTAGCTATACCGAAAACAAAACAACCGTGCACGTCTTGTGCGCCTGCCGCTATTTCGCCTCCGAAGAAATCATCCTAAAAGATACCTACACTGACACCAATCGCGGCTCAACCATGCAACTCTTCCTCGCCAAATCGGGAACCCTAACGATTGAAGTGGGGGACGACTCGGTCTATCTAAAACCCGGCGAATCCGCACTCGTGCCTGCCGAAGAGCAATCCATCACCCTGCACGGCGATGCTAGCGCGCTCATGTATTACGTGCCCGATATGGAAACGAACATTCTGGCACCGCTCATCGAAGTCGGCCATTCACCCGACGCAATACAATCACTCATCCACGACTAACGACTCGATCCACTCCCGAATCAACTCAACCCCTTCATCATGCGTCACCGTTCGCCCCGTCTGCGGCATGCGCGTCTGCGGTTCAGTCGATCGAATACGGTGCAACAGGAAAGATGCCTCAGCATCACCCGGAACGATCGCATAGAATAGACCCCGCGACGAATTTCCCGCCGATGTCGGACGATGAAACACGCCCTTATAAGAAGAATCCTGTTGCGTGTATGACAAATCCAATCGCGTATAGTTGGCGTGGCCCTTCGGATTGTGACAATGCGCGCAGTTAATGTCCAGATAGGCCGCGGCACGTGCGTCCAATTCCCCCGATGCATCGCTCCAAGCCGCCATTCGGGGCACGTCATCTGGTTCGGACAAGCCATCCAGAATCCCAATCGCCTTCCAGTGTTGCAGCTGATTGCCCCGCCCATTCCCCGTCTCAACAAAACGATTCAACTGCCGCGCCTTTACCCCAAGCGGCCCAACCGTGCCCGTCGCACGATGGCAAAATCGACATTCATTCATATTCGGCACGAGATACTTCGTCGACCGCCGCGTACCGTCATAATGCGTCCACTCCAGCGGAATCTGTTTGCCCGCCACCTTCAGCGTCGCATCCGTCTGTTCCTCGTTCCAAACATACGCAGCGCCTTTCCAACCCATCTCCGTGTGAATCATCAAACGCGTCTCGATAAGGCGAATGTTTTTGTCCGGCTCACGAAAATCTTTGGGATAGGAGAAGGTCGTCACCATCGCCGACCCCACCGGCAGCTCAAAGGCCTCCCACTCATCATATCGCATCGTCGCGCCGTCCGACAGATAGATGAACCGATCTTTCAATGCGTAATCGCTAAACAAGGGGGAGACGATCTCATATCCTAACAAGCCTTCGTTTGGCATCTGAGTAACCGGATCGGCGAATAGGTTATACGCGCTGAGTTGTTTTTCGAATCGACCATCCCAATGAATATCGAAGTCCGCAGCATGCGACATGACCGAAGCAAACAACACGAAAACTATCGCGAGAAAGCGCATCAGGTTTTCGTTCCGTAGACACCGGAAGGTCAACTTGTCCAATCTCCCTTGGTAAGAAGAAAGTAAAGCAACAGGAATTCCGTCACGACGATCATTACCTTGGTAAAACGAGCGGAAACCATTGAAAAGAGTAAATCGGTTGTTATGTAGGCGCCCGGAATTAGAAGTAGTACCAAGAAGAAAACTAGCTTCGCGGAACCGACGAAATAGTCCAAGGCACCAGTCAATCCTATCAACATGAATAGGAACAAGCACCTCCACGCAATCTTTAGTCGACGTAGATTCGATTCATGCAATTAGCCGCCTTCGTTCAAGCTCGATTCAGATTTCTCTGTTTCGTTTTCGCTCATGAATGCTGTAATCTCCAAAACAAAAATCGGTGAGTCCGATTGGACTCACCGATAAGTATAACACTCTGTTTGGACTAGATTCAGCCAGTCGCGATACACACCGACTTGGTCTGGAGGTAGTTCTCCAGTGCTTCCGGTCCCATTTCGCGACCGATTCCCGATTGCTTGAAGCCACCAAAGGGCATGTGCGGATCGAAGAGATTGTAGCAGTTGATCCAGACCGTACCGGCTTTGAGGCCCGCAGCAATTTTGTGCGCCTTGGAAACATCACTCGTCCAGATACCCGCAGCGAGACCGTAGTCCGAATCGTTTGCGGCGGCCACGATTTCATTCGGATCATCAAAGGGGATCGCCGTCACCACCGGCCCGAAAATTTCGTCACGCACAACACTCATATCCGGTTTCGTATCCACGAGAATGGTCGGTTTATAGAAATAACCAGGACCGCCAGTGGGATCACCGCCGCATATCGCAGAGGCCCCGTCTTTCTTGCCCTGTTCAACCATGCTGGTCACGCGCTCAAGCTGCTCATCGGACACGAGCGGTCCCATTTCACAGGAGAGATCCATGCCCGGAGCGATTTTCATGTTGTTCGCCGCATCGGCTAAGGGACCAACGACCTTGTCGAATACTTTCTTCTCAATAAAGAGACGTGAACCCGCGCAACACACCTGTCCCTGGTTGAAGAAGATTCCTGTTGCCGCACCACCGACCGCCGCCTCAAGGTCGGCATCGGCGAACACGATGTTCGGAGATTTACCGCCAAGTTCAAGCGTGACTTTCTTCAAATTCCCCGCCGAAGCTTTCAGGATGATTTTGCCGACTTCGGTTGAACCCGTGAAGGCAACCTTGTCTACATTCGGGTGCTCAGCCAATGCCGCACCGGCCGTTTCGCCGTAACCGGGAACGATGTTCACCACACCAGGTGGGAATCCGGCTTCCATGATGAGTTCGCCGAGCAGCAGCGCAGTCAGCGGAGTCTGTTCCGCAGGTTTCAAGATTACCGTACAACCCGCAGCCAATGCCGGAGCCAATTTCCACGCAGCCATCAGCATCGGGAAATTCCACGGAATGATCTGTCCGCATACGCCGATAGGTTCTTTGCGTGTGAAGGCATACGTGCCCGGTGTCGAAAGCGTCATCGCGCGACCATCAATCTTCGTCGCCCAACCCGCCATGTACTGAAAGTTTTCGATCGCCGCCGAGATGTCCACCGCTTTCGAAATGGTCAACGCTTTACCATTGTCGAGCGTTTCCAGTTCGGCAAAGGTATCAATGTTTTCTTCGAGGAGTTGAGAGAGTTTCCAGAGAAGTTTGCCACGCACATTCGGCGTCGTCGTGGACCACGGACCCGAATCAAAGGCCGCACGAGCCGCTTTCACCGCGCGATCAATATCTTCCTTGTCACCCTCCGCAACCTGAGCCAATTCTTCACCCGTCGCAGGGTTATACACCGGAAAGGTTTTGCCCGAAGCCGAGTCAACCCACTCTCCATTAATTAACATCTTGCGCGTCGCCGACAGGAACTCAGTGCCCCGTGTCGTTTGCGCCAATCCTTCTACAACAGCCATGATCACGTTCTCCTTATACGTTCAACTACAACCTAAAACCGGGGCCAAAAGACGGCCCGCAGTCGTTCATAAACCAAACACAGAATTTCAGTGTAGCATTGTCTAAACCCGAACGCAATACCAGAATAACCAAAAGAATCGACCCCTAAAACGCTTGAATTAGCTGTAGACAAACGCTGGACGGATAGGCAACTGGACACCTGTAGGGCATATCGTTGCATGGTAAGGTAGATAATGCTAAGGTCAGTTTGACGCTGGAGAGTAGCCAGAGAAGGGAGCGCGCTGTGGCAAGAATCAATCTCGACTCCTCCACCTTAGCGGAGTTTGAACTCCGTGTGAAGGGGATCACATCGACCAATCAGCGGCAGTGGGGTACGATGTCGGTGGCACAGATGTTCGCCCACCTGCGTATTGGCTTTGAAATCTCTATCGAAGAGCGTGAAACGATAGACGAGAGTCGGGCCTGGCTGATGCCCATTCTGTGGATTCTGTTGTTTCGTCTCTGGACGAATTGGCCGAAAGGAAAAATCAAGGCATCGCCGCAGTTTCTGGATGACACCGCCGCCGACTTCAAAGCCGAGCGCTCCCTATTGATTGAAGCCATGCGTCGGTTTGTGAAACGTTCGGAAAGTGATCCCGAGCGAATCGTGCTCGAGCCGATGTTGGGGCGCATTTCGCTCATGAAATGGCGACGCGTTCACGGCGTGCACAGCGATTACCACCTGCGGCAGTTCGGCGCGTAGAAAACAAAGTCGAACGAAGTACGGCTTCGCTGGATGCGACCGGGTTCATCTGTGGTCAGTACTAAGCAGTTCAAGCTCCGGTAGCATGCCCCGTCGCCACATCACCATCCAGATGAGCACCACAAGCCAGCAACTCATGGCTCCACTGCCCATCCTTGTAATCCGCGATGGTGAGCGCGGTATTGGGCCAATGAAAAGTTTCGTCTTCGAGGGGGTCAAAACCGAGGCAGATGCGCACAAATCCGGTGCAGACCATGCCATGCGTGACGACCGCGATATGGCGATCGGTATAGCCTTCTTTCTCCACAAGCCAATCGAAGGATTCCCGGACACGATCAGCGAACACCATGACACTCTCCCCGTTCGGCGGATCGAAAGTTTCATCGGTGAAGAACTCCATGCAGGTCTCATAATCCTGACCCGTGAGATCGCCCGGATTGCGCTCGCGGAACAGCGATTTGTAGGTGATGGGCACGCCCGTGTGCGCCGCGATGACCGCAGAGGTCATCACGGTACGGCGCAGATCGCTTGAGTAAATCTGATCAATAGGGAAATCGATGAGACGTTGGCCGAGACGCGACGCCTGCGCGATACCATTGTCGTTCAAGGGGATTTCATCCCAGCCCTGCATGCGCTGGATAGCATTGTATGTCGTTTCGCCATGACGAATGAGGTAGAGGCGCACGTGGATCTCCTTGGGGTTTCTAATGAGAGTAGTTTAGGCGCGATTGGGAACGGATATCAATTTACTTTTAAGAAACCGAAAACTACAAGTCGATTTGTGCAATGCCATCCGGGGATACGAAGTATCAATCGGTTCTTCTTTGGTTCTTTCTTCTTTCCCAAGAAGAAAGAACAGCAGTTCGCCCGAAAACAAAACGCGCTGTTGAACATTTCATGTGCAACAGCGCGTTTGAGTTATTTGGGCGGTGTAATTAGAACCATTCTTCCTGGAAGTTTAGGGCGGTGTCGGCTTCTTCTTTGATACCCGCGCAGATGGTGTGTGTAGACGGCAGGATTGCGCGGATGTAATAGCGCGCCGTTTCCAGTTTGCTGATGTAGAAGACATCATCCGAGCCCGCGTTGATTTCACGGTTCGCGATGTTCGCCTGAATGAGAAAGCGCCACGCGACGACCAACTGGCTGAACGCGGTCAGGTAGGGGGACGCGTGGCTGATGTAGCGATCCACTTCGCCGCTCATGCCGATACCGCCAAGATGCATGGTCACATCCACGACGGTTTCCATGGCCTTGTTCACTTTTTCGGAGAGATCTTTGATCTCTTCAATATCAGCCGTCTCCGCGAGAGTCTTACCGATTTCCATCATAAATGCCTGGAAGTACATACCGTTTTTCGCGGCGACTTTACGTCCAAGCAAGTCCATCGCCTGCACCTGATTCGTGCCTTCATAGATAGGACAGATGCGCACGTCGCGGTAGATTTGCGCAAGCGGGAACTCTTCGATATAGCCGGAACCACCAAAGCACTGCATGGCAATGGAGACCGACTCAACCGAGACATCCGAGCTGTAGGCTTTGCAGACCGGTGTGAGCAGCTCGAGGATGCCGCTCGCCGCATTGAAACGATCTTCATCCTTATCCTGCGTGCCGCGCATGATGTCCTGCAGGTGTGCGCAATACGTGAGCAACGCTGTCGTGCCTTCAATATAGGCCTTCTGTTTAAGCAGCATACGACGAATCTCCGCGTGCTGAATGATGGGGATCTGCGGCGCGTCCGGGCTTTTCTCCGTGACACTGCGGCCCTGTTCGCGCTCCTTGGTGTATTGCAGCGCGCAGAAATACGCGGCCGATGCCATCGCGACCGATTGCAGGCCCGTGTGGATACGTGCGCCGTTCATCATCTGGAACATGTAAGGCAGGCCTTTGTTTTCGTTGCCCACAAGAAATCCGCGACATTCACTTTTATCGCCAAAGATTAATTCTGCGGTCGCCTGACCTTTGATGCCGAGTTTATGTTCAAGGCTCGCCGTAGTGACATCGTTGCTGTCTCCAATGGAGCCATCTTCATTCACGCGGTACTTGGGGACCAGGAAAAGGCTGATGCCCTTTACACCCGAAGGAGCGCCTTCGATCTTCGCGAGCACCGGATGAATAATGTTTTTGGCAAGATCATGATCGCCCGAAGAGATAAAACGTTTCGTACCGCGAATGATGTAATAGTCTTCACCTTCGACTTTGGTCGCCGACGTCGTGATGTCGGAGAGCGACGTTCCCGCCTGCGGCTCCGTCAGGCACATCGTGCCGCCATATTCTCCGGTGAACATCGGGCGCACGTATTTGTCCACCAGTTCTTTGGAGGCAAACGCTTCAAGCAAGTGTGCGGCACCCATGGTTAGGCCGAGGTACATGGTTGCGGCCGTATTGCCCGCGTCAAACATCATGCTGCACATCAAATGTACAACACTCGGGAACTGCTGGCCTTCCAAGTCATAGTCGCTGGAGACTGCGAACCAGCCACCTTCGGCCAGGGTATCCCAGATTTCCTGCATGGCTTTCGGGACAACGGCCTGGCCATTATCGTCGATATAACACTCTTCCTTGTCCATTTCCTGATAGTTGGTCCAAAAGAGATCCTGTGCAAGTTGGTAGGCCGTGTTCATGGCCATGTCGAAAGTTTCTTTGGAGTGGTCTTCATAGTAAGCGAACTTGGAGAGTTTTTCTGCGTCGAGTACCTCATAGAGATTGAAACTCAGGTCACGACGGTTTACTAGGGTATTACTCATGGTTGGAACCTCACGTTGGTCAATATAAAGACGATATCTTACTAGACAGTTAAGAAGTATATTGATTTACAGGAAGTATCACAGCTTTTGGCCCAAAAAGTCAATATTGGTACTTAAATAGCTTGTAACACAAGGAAGTATAGCCGTTTATGACATCTCTAAGTCACTCAAGGCCAAACTTGTCGAAAAGTATAGCGAAATGAGTGTAACCGGTGAGTTCCAAGCATTGCACAGAGTTATTTAGGATGGACGCTTCCATAAGTTGGATTAAATTGACTGAGGGGAGCGTACATGACAATATAGGGAAGTGGAAACCTTGGTAGGCTGCGCGCGTATGTACCAAGGGTAGTCACGTCTCACAATCAGCGGTAAGGTTGGAGGTTTAGTTGCGTATTTTTCAGTGGGGAAATATGATTATGCGTGTTTGGGGGCTCTGTGCGATTCTTCTATTGGGTTGCATTGCGGCATATTCGCAGGTTTCAGATGACCGCGATGCCGACGAATTCTATGAAGATTACGAGGAGTTGTGGGATCAGGGGGAATATCAGCGTGCCCTGAGCGCTCTTGAGCGAATCGTCGACGAACAGCCGCGCCGCTATGACAAATGGATTTTTCGTCGCGCGAAATTGCGCTTTGCCGTAGGACGGGTCGACGAGGCCATCACCGACGTTCAGTCGGTAGCCGTATCCAGTCCGCAAGTCTGGTACATGATGGAAGCCGCCCTGATGAATCGCTATCGAGGCAACATGGACGAATACTCCTCGTGGCTGGCGCGTGCCAATTCTCTGTTTCAATCGCAACGGCGATTCTATTCGAATGCCAGCGAAAATTTGGCGGCTACGGGGTACCTGCTCGAACTGACCGGTGAAAATCCGAAATCAATCATGAGCCAGCTCTATACACCGTACATTGAGGCGCGGCGACACATGTTGTCTGCGGCGGCGCATGTCGGAGCGGGAGACTTGGCATACCGCGCCAGTGGGTATGATGTCGCCGAGAAGCATTACCTCGAAGCACTCGAGAAAGACGAGAGCTATCAGCCTGCGCTCGAAGGGTTGATGGATAGTTACTGGAAATCCCGCGACGCGCGGTTGGGAGAGGTCATCGAGCATATTCTGTCGCTCAATCCAAATAATCCGCGCGTCCACAGCGTGATGGTGCGCAAACATCTCGATATGGGTGAAACGGACGAAGCCCTCGCGCTGATTGACAAAATGCTGGCGATCAATCCGGTGGACACGCGCTTCCTGGGATATAAAGCTGCGGCGCATTATCTGCAATACGATGACGAGGCCATGCAATCGACTGTCGAACGTGCCTTGGCATTCAATCCGGTATGCTCGGAGCTCTACCAGACCTTGGGCGACATCGCGTCACGCCATTATCGCTTCAAGGATGGACTTGCGTTCCAAGAGATGGCGCTTACCTTTGACGAGGGAAACGTAGAGGCTCGTGAAGCGTACAGTCTGGATCTTCTGCGATTGGGTCGGGAAGCGGAGGGTCGTCGGGAACTGGAGCGCATTTTCGAGGTGTATCCCTACAGTGTCGCGACCTTCAATATGCTGGAACTGATGGATACGCTTGAGGGATTCGCGACGGTGCAGCGCGGCGATTTCACATTGAAGCTCCCAATCAGCGAACAACCCGTGATGGGCGATCTCGCGCTGGATTTGCTCGATGAAGCCATTGAACTGTACGAGGCGAAGTATGAAGTTGAGCTCGAAAAACCGGTTCTCATTGAGATGTTCGACGATCACGACGATTTCATGGTTCGTTCCGTAGGATTGCCGGGCAGCGTTGGGCACATGGGTATCTGTTTTGGCAAGCTGATCACGATGGACGCGCCCTCGGTACGGCCCAAGGGTTCCTCCAACTGGCGGTCGGTTCTATGGCATGAATTCGTGCACGTGATTACCTTGCAAAAAACGAACAACCGAATGCCGCGCTGGCTGTCCGAGGGAATTTCCGTTTACGAGGAAAACACCTATTCGACCGCCTTCCACAATCGACTCGACGAAGATTACTTGACGATATTGGCTCAAGAAGGCCAACCGGATGTCCATGAGTTGGAATATCTGTTTACCAAGGCACCCTCGCCGGGACATCTCATGTTCGGATATTTCATGGCCGGCGAGTTCGTTAATTTCTATGTCGAGCAATACGGTTTCGATGCACTGGTTGATTCGTTGGATGCCATTGGTAACAAAGTTTCCACGAATGACGCGCTGATAGTGGCAGCCTCCGTATCGATGGAGGAGTTGAACGAAGCGTTTCATCTCTATCTTGATGATCGACTTGAGCCGTTGTACACCTTACTGGAACCAGACGAGGATTCGGGTACCGTGAAAGGCTTCTTGCAAAAACAGTTCGAGATTGTCGACCCGCATGTGGATGCGATCGGCCCCTCATCGCCCACATTGAAATCGGAAAACTCTCGCCATGCCGTCGCCATGAAAAAGGCTGGCGTGGCCCGCGAAGAAAAGGATTACGATCGGGCACTCGAAGCGTTGGAGGAGGCCTACGACTTGTACCCCGATTATGATGGAGAGCATGCGCCGCTTCGGCAGATGGCCGAAATCTACAAAGAGCAGCAGGACAAAGAAGGCTTCATCGATGTCTTGGAACGTATCGTCGCCTGGACGCCGAGCGAATTGGGGGCCACGCTGGAGCTGGTTCAACTATACCGGGAGACCGGTGACGATGAGCGTCTGGGAGAATTGGGCGACTGGGGTATCGGGATCGATCCCTATAGTCCGGGTCTTCAGTCCGCATACATGGACGGTCTGCTTGCAAAAGAAGATTATGCAGGTGCGTTGAAACGCCTGGATGTGCTGTTGTCGGTAGACGCGTCGAACTGGGTGATTTATCGCTATCAGAAAGCCGTGCTGCTGGCGAAACTGGATGAGTTGGATGCCGCAAAACGCGAAGTGCTTGAGTTGCTCGAAACGGTGCCGAATTATTGGAAGGCACAAGAATTCTTGTTGAAACTAAACGATGAGACCTCCGATGTGGAGGTAGAACCGCTTGCGAGCAATTCTACGGATTAGTGGTGTATCTTGATTAAGAGACAATGGATTATAGCGGTGCTTGTTTTCGCGGTCGGCGCTACGGCTGTGTCCGGGTTATCGAAAGTATTCGCGCAACGGCATTGGGATCGCAGTGCCTGGGAAGCATTGGAGATCTCCGAACGCACGATTTTTCCGGGCAACGAGTTCACCTTCTGCCGCATTCGATATACCTCTGAGTGGGAACATCCCCAGACCAATGCCGGAGGGCGCTGGGGAATTGATTATCCTGAGTCGGATCGTCACTTCTCATGGCGATTGTCTGAACTGACCACGTTGGACGTTGCGAAAGACCGAAACGGGGTCTACAAACATGTCGTCGTGCGAATCACAGACGATGCGCTTTTCGATTACCCCTTTGTCTATTTAATTGAGCCCGGGGAATTGATCTTTACCGAAGAAGAAGTGACCCGTCTACAGGACTATCTGTTGCGTGGCGGTTTCATGATGGTCGACGATTTTTGGGGAGAAGATGAGTGGACCAACTGGGAGATACAGATCAGTCGTGTCTTTGATCCCGAAATTTTCCCCATCATCGACCTTGAGTTGGATCACCCGATTTTCCACATGGTATTTGATCTGGACGAAAAACCTCAGGTGCCAACGCCGTGGCATTGGGTTAATACCGGCGGCGACACGAGTGAGCGCTACGATTCGCAGGAGGTGCATTATCGCGGCATAAAGGACCCGACCGGTCGGTTGATGATGGTGATCTGCCACAACACAGATCTCGGAGACGGGTGGGAACGTGAAGGCGAACATCGCGGCTATTTTGAGGAGATATCAGCAAAAAAGGCGTACCCAATGGGTATCAATATCGTTGTGTACGCCATGACCCATTAATGATTGGAACGTAACGCGCATCGGTGCGCGATTAACCAACAAGGATTTATAGACTCTTGGAATCAAATACGGATTCAACGGACGCAGTAGTCGAAAATGAGACGACCTCAGAACCATCCAAGGCTTTCGAAGAAGAAGCCCTGGAACGCCTCAAGATCGGTAGGGAAAAATTACAGCACGAGATCGGGCGTGTCATTGTCGGCCAGCAGCAAGTCGTCGAAGAGCTTTTGATCGTGCTATTTTCGGGGAACCACTGCCTGATCACCGGTGCGCCGGGTCTCGCCAAGACCTTGCTCATTCGCACATTGGCCCAGATTCTCGATCTGAAATTCAAACGCGTTCAGTTCACGCCGGATCTCATGCCGTCGGATATTACCGGAACGGAAATTATCGATGAATCGCAGACGGGCCACAGGGAACTTCGTTTTATCGAAGGCCCCGTGTTCACGAATATTCTGCTTGCCGACGAAATCAATCGTACCCCACCGAAAACGCAGGCCGCGCTGTTGGAAGCGATGGAAGAACGCCAGGTGACTGTTGCCGGAGAAATGCGCGCGCTCGATAAACCATTTTACGTGTTGGCCACCCAGAACCCGATCGAATTGGAAGGCACCTACCCGCTTCCAGAGGCGCAGTTGGATCGTTTCATGTTTAATATCATGATCGATTATCTCAGTGAAGACGATGAACTCGAAGTGGCTACTCGTACCACATCAAACGCGCACGCCGAGCCCGAGAGCGCGTTTTCCGCCGAGGACATGGTCGACTTTACGCGACTGGTTCGCATGGTGCCGATCTCCGATTCGGTTGCGCGTTATGCTGTTCGATTGAGCCAGGCGAGTCGCCCCGATTTCGCCGGTGCGCCCGACTACATCAAGCAATGGGTGAGCTGGGGTGCCGGTACACGTGCGACGCAAAATCTGGTACTGGGTGCCAAAGCCCGCGCCATTCTACAGGGTCGTTTCCATGTGTCCGTAGGCGATATTCAGGCCATTGCGCGTCCCGTATTGCGTCACCGTATCCTGACCAATTTCCGCGCCGAAGCGGATCACGTGACGGTCGAAGACGTAATTGGCCGTTTACTGGAATCGGTAAGACCCGAAGAGTCCGGTTTATAACGATTGGATTACGACTAAATGGAACAAGAATTAAAATTTATTAGACCCGAGCAGCTCGCGGCGATCACCGATCTGCAGCTCTTGGCGCGTACCGTGGTGGACGGGCTGATGGCGGGACTGCATCGTAGTCCGCATTCGGGTTCGTCGATCGAATTTGCCCAATATCGTGCATACGCACAAGGCGACGACCTGCGCAAGGTGGATTGGCGTCTTTTTGGTCGCACGGATCGCTTGCATGTGAAGCAATACGAAGAAGAGACCACGTTGCGTGCGACGATCTTGCTGGACTGTAGTGGTTCAATGGACTACGGGAGCCATGCACTCGTAAAGTTCGACTATGCACGGATGTTGGCGGCATCGTTGGCGGTACTGTTGCGACGGCAGCGTGATGCGGCAGGATTGATCGCATATCACCATGATTTGCTCCAATATATCCCGCCGATGTCCAGCGATGCGCACGTGCGCCGTATTCTGGTGGAGCTCGACAACGTTCGCGCGGAAGGACACACCGACACGCCCAAGGCACTTCATTATCTAGGCGATGTCTTAAAGCCGCGCGGTGTTGTGATTCTGATTTCCGATCTATTGCATCCGATAGAGGAAATGATTCTGCACCTGAAGTCCTTGCGCGCACGTCAGCAGGACGTGATCGTGATGCAAATCAGTGACCCCGCAGAACAGACCTTTCCCTTTGATGAAACAGTGACCTTCGTCGACGCGGAATCGGGTCATGAGCAGTACACCGTGCCAGATGCCGTGCGCCAACAATACCTGGAGAATCGGGAGAAACATTTTGAAGCCCTACGCCGGGCATGTCTCGAGGCGGAGATCGAGTTGACCGAGTTTACGACGGATGAACCATTGGACCGCGCGCTTCGGTTTTATCTGAACTATCGGAATCACTCCGCGACGCAGGCCGCCACGACGCGACGTAATTCGGCGGGAGGTGTCGCATAATGGGCCTTTCTCTACTGGCACCTCTCTTTATGGTCGGCATGGGACTGCTGGTCGCTCCGTATTTGATTCATCAGATACGGCGTCCCGAACGCGAGCCGATGAAGTTCAGTAGCCTCCTGTTTATCCCCGACATAAAAAAAGAAGTCATCGAACGTAAGAAAATCGAACATATTTTGTTAATGCTGATGCGCATGATGGTGCTGGCACTGCTGGCTCTGGCCTTTGCGCGCCCCTATTGGGCGGCACCCGTCGCATCGGAATTTTCGGGTGATGCCGTACGCCATATGATCTTGCTGGACAATTCCTACTCAATGGCGGTCGGCGACACCTTCGAGCGTGCGCAGCGTGCAGCCGGATCCATTCTGGGCGACGTGGGGGAGGAAGAGCTGGTCGGAGTGATGCTTTTTGGCGCACGTGGGGAGGTAGCCCGTCCCCTGAGCCCTAAAAATGAGAGTGACACGATTGCAGCGAAGACGGTTGTGGACGAAGCGAGTGTGTCCTCTGAATCGACCAACTATCTGAACGCCTTGGAGACCCTCCAGCACCACGAACTGTGTTCCCTGTGCATAAATGACGACCTTATAGGATTTGCCGCGCTCATTACCGACTTGTACCAGCACTGCGGCTCGAATTCGCACTCACATCAATATTACCCAAATTTTACCCAAA
>JAYGCN010000347.1:0-8395 GCA_046583315.1 Candidatus Hydrogenedentota bacterium | reverse complement strand
GGTCAAAAAACTCAGCCTAAGTAGTTTCTCCTTAATATCAGTGTATTACTTCCATTCCGGGCGGGAAATCTCAACCCCTTGATTTCCGCGTAGGGTCAAAAAAATCAGCCTAACGTCGAAAGCGCACCGAACCATGCGTATAAATTGTTTTGAGACAATTTCGGCTACGATATCGATAAATCTATAGTTTAGAAAAAATTCGAAAACGGTCTGTCAATATTGACCAACAGTCGCCGGCTATAATAAAAACACCCTCACTGTCAATATTAAGCAAAAGCTGCCGACTATATTTTTAACACCCTCACTCTTCGCAGTGTATTTGGACTCCAATATTTAGTCAGTTTTCGGAATTCGCTAGCGATTCACCGCAGGCAGCAAGGGCTAGCACGGCATAGGACGTTCCGGCATTACTGATGTAGTGTCTTCCGTCTCGTCTCGGAGAACGTGTATACCAACGACCGCTGACTCGCTGATTGGCCTTGAGCCACCCAATCGCTTTTTGAATACGATGGTCATCGACACGGACTCCGGCTTTAAGCAATACATAAGTTGCGAAACCAGTCGCGTAGCCGTCGCTAGACACCAAGTCCCGCTTCTTCCCGTCGGAACGCTGCCAGCCACCCATTTCAATGAGATTCCATCCCCCGTCCGATTTCTGCTGCGAAAAAAGTTCAACAATTACCTCTTGCTGCTCGTCAGGTCCCAAGATTCCGTCGCAAGTAGTCGATGTCAGCAGTACCATCGCCCGTTGATGCAAGTTATGCGGTGTATGGTCCCCCAGGTATTTGCGTAGCTTCCGCATGCCTTCCTTAGCTTTTGGCGTCCGGGTGTAATCCTCCGGGGCCATACCCAAGGCATAGGCAACCAGCGTAACACCAAAATGGTTGTCGACTTCAAAAGGCGGCCAGTTGCATTTTAGCCACTCCTCCCAGCAGCCCTCTTCGCTTTGACGCGCCCAAACATAATCGAATGCTTTTATTGTTACCGGATCCAACTTGCCCGCAGTCTTGACGTCGCTTATCGCCAGCAAGGCTGTGGTAGAAACGATTCCTTGCACGGCGCCCCAATCGCCGTCGGGAGGCTCGTTGTCGACCACATACCGTTTCAGATAGTTGCGAGAAAATTCACGGGCCGATTCGTATGCCTTACCGCGAGGGCCAATCTCGGCAACGGAGGCCAAGTACAACCCGTTCGTGTGGCAGGATACACATTGCTTGCGTTGTTGCCAATCCAAGGCCGCATTGTCGAGGTAGTCCACGGCCTTTCGGAATGAAAACGTTTCCGCAAAGGGCTCGCCGGCGAAGATTGGCGATGGGCGCGTGGCGGCCTCAAGTGCTTTCGATTCATCGCCGCTGGCGAGACCACTGGAAGCGCTCAACACGGCCACGACAACCAACGTTGAAACACAAATCCTGAGGTGGATTCGACAGCCCATACTCGATTCCTTCACTTTCATAGTTACTGAAAATACGGTCGAACAAGTGTCCATGATAGCACAAGAAAAGGTGCGTTCGCCCACGAAAACGGGGAGTTCCCGTAAGGTCAAAATATTCAGCCGACATGAAAAATGGTCGTAAGGCCAAAAATCTCGGTCTAACTCTCTGTGCCTTCTAAATGAAGACTAAATACGGCGTAGGGTCGAAAAACTCAGCCGAACGCCGAAAACGGACAGAACCAATCACACACTTTGATTAATGAGAGGAATTCAGGTATGTTGGCGTCGAATATGAAGTTCGGCCGGAACTCGAAAATGATCAGGCAATAATGACCAAAAGTTGCCGGCTATAAATATAAAACCCTCACCGTCACGGCTAAATGAACGGAGCATGAGATGGCAACAGCACAACCCAAGAAGTCAGCCGATCACCGCCAGACACGTTACGCACAGGCGCCGCCGTTGGACCCTTCGGTCGTCCTGCCGCAACCTGAGGTGACGAACGATCTCGAACAAGCAAAAGAGGACCTCCTCGAATACGGGATGTGCCTTCTTGGCGATGCACTATCGCCCGAAGAAGTCGATTTACTCCGGACCAAACTGGATGCGCAAGCGGCGGCGGAACGCGACCTTGGTGACCTAACGCCGGCATCGGCGAAAACCACCAAGCAGAGTGTTTCCAATATGCCCAACAAAGGCAAGGAGTTTCTCGAATTAGTCGAACGCCGTTCGGCGGATGAGCTCGGCACAATGTTGCTGGGCAAAGACTTTCTGATTTCCAGCATCACCGGAATGGTTTTTCACGGCCCCACCGACGAACCTCAAATGCTCCACCGCGATCAAGGCCAAGTCCCCGCAACGGCCGGATTCCCCGCAGTGGTCAACATGTTCTGGCTGCTCGACGATGTGACTCCGGAGCGCGGCGGCACGTGCGTCATCCCCGGTTCCCACCGATGGCCGGCCGAGCACCAGGTCACCCCACCAACACCCGAATTGGCCTCTCAAATCTCGGCGCCGGCAGGAAGTCTGTTCGCGTTTGACGGCAGAATGTGGCATGGCACCGGTATCAATCGCGAGGGACATCCGCGGCGCAACATAACGACCTTACTATGTTTGCCTTGGATGCGTCAGCAGGAAAATTGGGGCGTTTCATGCTTGCAGGAAGTGCTCGATGAAGCAAGTGACAAACTCAAGGTGCGTCTCGGATTGAAGACGTATGGCACACTCGGCGGTGTGAACGGCACGGCGACCGATCAAGTGAAGTCCGGACTGGGTAACGGACACGTCGTGTTTCCTGAGTTCATCATCGGAGAGAATGCCAAGCTCCATCGGCTTAAGCGAGTGACGCGCGAAGACTGAGAACAGCGCAAAGCGCATCGCAAGTTATCAGGCTTAACTCATCGCTGCCCTCACAAGTCTGCACGTCTCGATGGCGCGCCCGTAGCGTCAAAAAATTCAGCCTAACGTCAAAAGGGCACCGAACCAAGCGTATAAATTGATTTAGGAGACGAATTCGGCTATGTTAACGGCGATTCTATAGTTCGGCCAAAATTCAAACTTGGCCTGTCAATATTGACCAAAAATCGCCGGCCATAAAAATAGCACCCTCAGATTCCGTTTGACTCAGGCGAACTAATGGGGACTACTTCATGAAATGTGCGTTTAGTAAAATGCTGCAACGATCCTGCCAAGCCGCACTATTGGTGTGCGCACTCCAATCACTCGCTTCTCCACAAGCTTTGGCGGAAGACTATCTGTCGCCGGAATTCAGAAAGCAAGTCGAGAGACTCAAAACTGACGCGCTCGCCGATCCCACAACCGCTCTAAACGTAGTCGATCGCGCACCCATCGTCTGGGAATGGATGAACGCACAGGCCATGCAAGGCGAACGTTTCCTCATTGACCTCCCCCTATGGCTCAGCTATCCCCTAAGCCAGCCCGAAGAGACCGTCATCCCCATGGCAATACGCGCAATCGACGGCGCCATTCACGAACTCAGAATCAAAGACGATGTCGAAGGAGCCGTCGGCCCGGTAACCACCACCACGCCCGGGCCCTTCGAAGTCAATTCCCATCAGACAATTATTCAGACCCACACTGTCGGCAACTACGGTATCGCAGAAGGCGGTGGAATACTCCTGGCGCATCAACTCATGGCAGATTACGGAGTTCCCCAAACGCAAAAACCCTCGGAGCCCAATTACCTGACGATCACCTGCTCGAATCCCAACGCGACGTTTAAAGAAGGTCGATACCGAATCCCAAGTTTCATTCACGGTATCTACCCGGGGACACCACTGTCATTTACGCTCGAAGGAACCGACCTCAAACCCGGCGAGACCATTACGATAACCTACGGTGATACAACTGCTGGCTCGCCCGGATTTCTGATGCAAAGTTCTGAAAATGATCGACTCGTATTGCCGGTCTACATCGATGTCGAAGGAAGGCGAAACTATTTCACAACCCATTGGCCCGGAATCCTGGTCGTGGGCGGCGAAGCACACGGCGCAAACGCGGTCGTACCGTCTATCGTCGCGCCCGGCGAAGCCTTTGACCTTTCAGTTCGAACCCACGACGCGTACTACAATCGCGCAACACGAGTACTTCCAGAGTATACTGTCACTCTCGACGGCGCGCCAATCGAGACGGTTCCCCCCGGAAACAACGGCCTCATTCGACTTCCCGGACTAACCATCGACGCACCCGGCGTATATCGATATCGAGTCCGCTCGAAAGACGGATCCATCGACGTGCTCAGCAATCCCGTATGGGTTCAGCCCAATCCCCCCTACCGAATCTACTGGGGCGAAACACACGGGCACACAGGCTATTCGGAAGGCCAGGGCTCCGTCAAAAACTTCTTCGACTACGGTCGCGAGGACGGCCTCCTCGATTTCGTTGCCCTCTCGGAGCACGACGCCTGGATGGACGACTGGGAATGGAGCACACTCGTCGACGCCGTACGGGAATTCAATATCCCCGACGAATACGTCGTCTTCCTTAGCTTCGAGTGGACAGCCCGCGTCCAATACGGCGGACACCACAACGTACTTTACCGTACCGCGCCCGGCCGCAGGCGCGTTCCCGTACAAACCGCTGGAAGCCTATCCGATCTCATCTACGGTCTCAAGAAAAACAATAAGCCAAACGATATCCTTGTCATTCCACACGCGCATATGCCGGGCGATTGGCGACAGAACGACCCACAACTCGGCCGCCTCGTGGAAATCACATCCATGCACGGCACCTTCGAATGGTTCGGAAATTACTACCTCAAACACGGCCACCAAATCGGATTCGTCGGTGCATCGGACAACCACGAGGGACGACCCGGATTCAGTGGCGACAGTAGCACGGGCGCGTTTCAACATTTCGGAGGACTTGGTGCCGTGCTCGCCCCTGAAAAAAGATCAGATGCAATTTTTGACGCGATGCGCAACATAGATGCCTACGCAACATCCGATGCAGCACGGGTCATCATAGACGCCGACCTCAATGGATCGACCATGGGCAAGCGATTGAAATTCAACAAAGACAGAATGCTCCGGGCCTCGATTATGGGAACCTCCCCCATCGATTCAATCGACATCATCAAAAACGGCGACATCGTAAAAACCAATCGCTATTTGACCAAGCCGCTCACGCCAGATTGCTGGCTCAAAATAAATTTTGAATCAACATCCGAACACGGCATGCGCGATAGCCCGCGAGGCAATCGCCCGTGGAATGGACGCATCTCGATCACGAATGCCACGATTGAAACCGTCAAAATCCCCGGGCTACGAAATCCGTACACCGAACGCGCCGAAATCGATCCCAATGATACCGGCGCCATCCACTTTCACAACGAAACGCGCGGTCGCGCGAATACGATCATGGTCAAATTGTCAAACGCTTCGGCAGACACCACCGTCACAGTCGATCTCGACGGCGCACGCGAAGAAGGTGTCACATACCCCATCCGGTATCGCCCGTCATTTTTGCCTAAGCGCTCGCTCAACGTGCAGCTCGGCGAAGTCGAATCGGCAGGGCATCATGACATATCGATAGAAGAAGGAAACTTCACAGACCACATCGCGTTCGAAATCGTCGACCCAATCGGCGCACGTGATCGCAACTTCAACTACTCCGAAAAAGGCACGACAACACACGGCGACTACTACTATCTACGCGTAACTCAACTCGACGGTTCACGCGCGTGGTCGAGTCCATGGTGGGTCGGCGGAGATCCTCCTCGCTAAAACAATGTCAACTAACAGAAAGGCAGGCGGCGTTGAGATTCGTATCAAGCCGATTATCACCTGGATGAAGGACGAATTCCCCGCCAACAGGGAATTTGATGGTCACAAAGCTATCCGTCTTTGTCTTCAGGCTCATTAGTACAAGCGGCGACCGGTGCCCCACATTCCAAAGTAGCCGATGAAACTCAATGCTCTCGTTTGATAGGATAATTGAAGGTCGAGTTTTCGTGAGAGACACTTGATGCTCAGGTAGTTAGACTTCTCGCAACAAACAACCACATTCAAAAACGAGTGGACGATTAACAAGGAGCTTTATAATGTCAAAAATTACACGTCGCCAGTTTGTGACAAGTGCTACTGCGATCGGAGCTGCATCCACTTTTGGGTTCCCGAACATTGTTCGAGGACAAGGACTCAATGAAAAACTCCAGGTGGGGTTTATTGCTACGGGCGGCCAGGCGGGCAGTCATACAGGTAATTCCCACTCGTCCGGCCTTCAGGCCATTGCCTTCGCCGACGTGGACAGAAACCATTGGAGTGGCGTTCACGGTAAAAAAGGATGGGAAAAGGCGTCCGGGTATACGGATTGGCGAAAGGTCTTCGAGAAGCATGAGAAAGAACTCGATGTCGTTTTCGTGGCGACGCCGGATCATAGCCATTTCGCACCCTCGATGACAGCGGTATCGATGGGTATCCATTGTTACACAGAAAAGCCAATGACATGGTCCGTGCGCGAAGCACAATTGCTCACGGCCGCGTACGCGAAGAATACCAAAGTTGTGACCCAGATGGGCAACCAGGGACACGCAGGAAGCGGCTGGCGACGCGCGTACGAATATGTTAAAGCTGGCGCCCTCGGCGACATTGTAGAGTTCCACACGTGGACAAATCGACCCGTTTGGCCCCAGGGCGGAGACCGCCCAGCACATACCAGCCCGGTTCCCAAAAACCTCAATTGGGAAGCCTGGATCGGCCCTGCGCAGATGAGGCCCTTTGTGGATCGAACTGAGAAACAAAGGAGAGGCCCCTATCACACCTTTAACTGGCGTGGATATGCCGATTTCGGATCTGGCGCGCTCGGTGATATGGCGTGTCATACCACCGATGGAATCTACGCCATCATGGATCCCGGCTATGCGGCTACTGTGGAACCAATCATCATGACTGGCCCCGTCAAAGACCAGTGGCCGCTCGGCATGGTAATAAAAAGCACCTACCGCCCCAAAGAAAGTCGACCCGGGTTCACCACCTACTGGTATGAAGGTAAAGACAAAACTGGAAAACCCTACATGCCTGAGACTCCAGATGAACTGAAAGTCGATGGAAAAGAGTTACCGAGAACGGGAAACCTCGTTGTCGGCACGAAGGGAAAGATGCTCGTAAATGGTGACTACTGGGACAGCACACAGCTAATTCCGGAAGCAAAGCATCAAGAATTTGGCGAACCCAAACAACTCCTCGAACGCTCTCCCGGACATCATCAAGAATTCTTTGCGGCATGCAGAGGCGACAAGCCACGCGAGTTCAGTCAATCTAATTTCAGCTATTCGGGTCCAATGACGGCGAATATTCAACTCGGCAATCTTTGCGCCCGCGCAGGCAAGAAACTTGAGTTGGACGAGACCGGGGTAATCACCAGCGATCCCAAGATAAACGATCTTGCCTGGCGTGAGCCCTGCGAGGGCTGGGGACCGCTCGTGATGAATGTCTAGCTGTTCCCTGGAAGTACTGAGCTTCGCACAATATCATTACCGACCTGCGCGAGATTGGAAAAGCAATGGCGGAGTCCGCAGTCCCCATGAACGCGTATCGCGTAGGGTCAAAATATTCGGCCTAATTTCATTACGCTCAGAAACGGGCCTTATTCATGAGGCTTTTTGTACATACGGGCTGTTATCGTTACTTTTTCTGTTGTGTTTCTTATTGTAATGCTCTATTCATAATGGAGCATTACACTCTTGATATAATCGTAGAAATAGACTATTGTAAATTCTGAGGACCAAACCATGGTCGTTCCGGGTAGCCTAACCCGAGAAATCTCACCTTAGTTTTATCGGCTATTTTACTCGATTAGTTTTGGACGGCCATTCACGAGTAGGAGGTAGTCACTATGAAACGCAATCGCAAGCGCATCTTGGTCTATGTTTTCCTCTCCCTGCTGGCAACGGGAACGGCATTCGGTCAGATTATATTCCCTGATGGGAGCGAACAATCGACCGCCGGCGTGACACTGGCTCAAACGGTGGTTGTCAGTCCGGAAGGCACAGACGCGGAGAACGGCACAGCCCTCATCGCCGCACTGGCGGGCATTACCGACGCCGGGGCGGGCAAACCCTATCTGCTCAAGATCGAACCGGGCCTATACGACTTGGGATCGGCGAAACTGGCCATGAAAGAATATGTGGATATCGAGGGTTCTGGCCAGGGAATGACGCAGATCAAGTCCAATATTTCCGCGGGAACGGGTGTCGTGGTGGCCGCAAACTTCGCGGAATTGCGAAGCCTCTCCGTTTGGAATGACGGCGGGGGAAGCGATGCAACCGCCCTTTACGCGAGTGGCTTGAGCCTGTTCACGATGAGTCATGTTCAACTCCTGGGCTCAGGAGGCTCGACCAACAATTTCGGAGCGCTTCTAAATAATTCCTTGCTGAGAATCCTGGACTGCTCGCTTACGGGAACAGGAGGAGCGGATGCCTCGGGCATACGGATCACGAAT
>JAYGCN010000075.1:0-63281 GCA_046583315.1 Candidatus Hydrogenedentota bacterium | reverse complement strand
GGATCAGGTGGTGGCTCGTGAGGCAACGGAGAGTACGGGGATCGGAAACGGAATAGCGGTTCCGCATGCGCGCGTACCGGGGATGAAGGGCTTGGCCTGCGCGGTGGGTCGCGTTCCTGAGGGTCTTGATTTCATGGCGGTGGATCGCCAGCCGGTGAAACTTATTTTTCTGATTTGTTATCCCCCTGTACAACAAACGACGTATCTGAATTTTGTGGCGACCGTGGCGAGCCTGTTGAACGATGAAGAGCATTTTCAGGCCTTAGTGAATGCGGATTCGGCCGAGGGAATATATGGTGTCCTTGAAGAGGTCTCCGAAATTTTCAATACGAAAGAGGAAGAGAAGATTACTGCGTTCCAGGCGGACCCGGAAATTGGAAAGCTGAGGGATGGTCACGCGGATATTCGTTTGCTGGCGCGCTTGCAGTTGCATGAGGAGATGCTGGCCACGGCAAAATCGGGCAAGAACAAGATCAAGGAACGCATCGCAGGCATCCGCGCGATGGTGGACCCTCGAATTCTGCGGCATTACGAGAAGTTGGCCAAGGGGCGTGCGCCGGCGATGGTTCCGGTTGAAGGCGATACCTGCCAGGGTTGTTTCATGCGTCTGCCGTCGAAATTTGTTCAGGAAGTACGCAACGACATCAACCACATTCATACCTGCGTGAATTGCAGTCGCTATATCTACGTCGTCTAGTTTCTACGGGAGTGTCCAGCCATGTTGTCCCCTGATGATCCTCAGTTCATTGAAATGGTGAACAAAATTGACTTGTTCCGTGGGCTCAAGACTGAAGATGTCTACAAGATTTTCAGCAAGGGGATGACGGTTGCAGCTCCGAAGGGACAGTTGATTTTTCAGAAGGGTACTGTGGGGAATAACATGTTTGTTCTGATGGGGGGCAAGCTTGGCGTGTTTGACGGCGAGAGACAGATCGCCACGATTAACGCGGGTGAGTCATTCGGCGAGATGTCGCTGTTGTGTGACGAACCCCGCTCGGCGACGTTGCGTGCGCTGGAAGATTCGAAACTCTTTGCTTTGGATGAGCGCATCTTTCAAAAACTGCTGACAAAACGCGTTGCGGTCCGGATTCTGCTTAATATCAGTCGTAATCTAGCGAAAAAACTGACCGATGCCAATACGATGATCCGGGAAATGGATGGCCGTTAACGGCGGCTTATGTCGATTCGTAGGGATGGGGATAATTCGGGGCAGCGGGTACTGGTGATCGGACTGGACTGTGCCGCTCCCGAGTTTGTATTTCGACATCCCGATTATGATTTGCCCAATTTGCATGCGCTGATGGATCGTGGCGCATGGGGGTCGCTTCGAAGTTGTGATCCTCCCATTACGGTTCCGGCATGGTCGTGTATGACGAGTGGGCGCGATCCGGGTGCATTGGGAATTTATGGCTTCAGGAACCCGCGTTCGCGTGATCGATACGGGGATTTCGGAATAGCCACTTCGCGGTCCGTAAGAGAATCGCGAATATGGGATATTGCGGGGGATGCTGGAAGGAACGTGTGTGTGGTGGGGGTGCCTCAGACCTTTCCGGTAAAGACTGTGAATGGTTGTCTTGTTTCGGGTTTATTAACACTGGATCAGGAGGCCGCTTGTACCTATCCGTCCACGCTTCGGGAAGAATTGATTGATGCGCTTGGCTCCATTCAGTTTGATGTCAACGACTTCCGTACGGAGGACAAGGAAAACTTGTTTGAACGGATAGTCTCCTTTATGGAGAACCGATTTGCGGTTTCCGGCTATTTGATGAAGAACAAACCCTGGGATTTTTTCATGATGGTCGAAATGGGGTTGGATAGGCTTCATCATGCCTTCTGGCGATTTGCGGATCCTTCGCACCCGAAGTTTGAGGAGTCGAATCCGTTTCGCTGGCATGTGAAGCGCTATTACGAACAGATGGATCGGCATATTGGGGAGTTATTGGCACTTGCGGGCGAGGACGTGAAAGTTGCGGTCGTGTCGGATCATGGTGCGAAGGCGATGCACGGCGGGATTCGCATCAATCAGTGGCTTATGGACAGGGGGTATCTGAGCCTGAAACGGCCACTTGACGCGAGCGAGCCCTTCGATGTCGAAAAGGTTGACTGGTCACGAACGGTAGCCTGGGGTGAGGGCGGGTATTATGGTCGCGTATTCGTGAATGTCAGGGATCGCGAACCTGAGGGGACCGTCGCGCCGGAAGAATTGGACTCGACAGTGTCACGACTCAAATCTGAACTGGAGGCGATGCCGGGTCCGGATGGCTTATCGCTTGGCAATCGTGCGCTTCGTCCCGCAGACCTTTATCCGCAGGTTCATGGTATTGCGCCGGAGTTACTGGTATATTTTGGTGACTTGCATTGGCGGTCGCTGGGCGAGGTCGGGGCCTCCTCGATTTATGCGGAGACAAATGATCGGGGTCCTGACGACGCGAATCATGCGATGGAGGGAATCGTGATTTTGAGTGACGGTGACGGGGAAGAATTGTCCGATGCTTCGCTCTTCGATATTGCTCCAACGGTTTTGAATTGGATGGGTTTGCCGGTTTCTCCCGGGATGCAAGGCAACCCTTTACTGGACGGGTGATGGTTCTATAAAACGATGCGAATAGGTTTCAATACACTGGGCATGGCACCCGGTTTCGGTGGCGGCGAGGAAATTTTCCTGCGTAAAGTTCTCGAAGCCATCGCTGCGCAGGAGAGCAGTGCGGACGTTCTGGTGTTGACGGATTCGTTGAATCACGATTCGTATTCGCCGTATGAGCGTGCGAGGTTGAAGTCTGCGAAACAGATTTCGAAAGTCGTGGCCGATGAAGAGCTTGACCTTGTGTTCAGTCCCGTTGCCAACGCGCCGCATCGTCTGCCGGTTCCCCTGGTCGTACTCGTGATGGATTTGTATGAGGCGGAATCAGGCGTATCGAAGAGGAAATTCTGGGCTAAGGGAAATCCTCAACGCGGACTTCGGGAGCTTTCTGAAGAAGCGACGATGCTGCTTGTGTCGTCGGAGTTTATCAAACGTGAGCTGTTGCATTTGTATACCGTGCCGCTCAATAAAGTCACGGTGGCGCCTATGGGTGTCGACGCCTGTTTTTTTGAGGAGCAACGGTGCATCGTCGAGCAGCCGTATATCTTGGCGGTGGGCAAGGTGAGTCCGCGCAAGAATCTTGAGCGATTGCGTGATGCGTTTGATAGTATCAAGGACGATATTGAGCATACGCTCGTCATTGTCGGGCAACCGGGCGATCGCGAGCCAAAGTCGTGGGGCGATAAGGTGTTCCGCATTGATCGATTGGGCACGACGCAGCTGGCGGGTTTGTATCAACATTGTGATTTCTATGTGTGCCCGTCGCTCTATGAAGGCGCAGGCATCACCGTGTTGGAGGCATTCGCCGGTCAGGCCTTGGTGTGCGCGGCCAAGGTCGGGGGAATTGCTGAGGTGGGTGGGAATGCCCCCATCTATTTTAACCCGGAGAGCGTGGATTCGATGATAGGGGTACTGAAACGTGCGATCGGCGTGGATGCTTCGGAGACTCGGCGGCGCGTACAAGAGGGTAAACAGCAGTTGATAGACCATACCTGGGATAACTGCGCGAGCAAGACCTTATCGGCGTTCCGGAAGTCATTAACAGGCCATTAAGAGTTTAATTTTTGGGGCGGGCTGGGGTATACTGTCGTTTTCTGAGCAACCCTCAACAATTCTGACTGGAGAAAATCGATGGCATCGGGTAGAAGGTTTAAAATAGCATGTGTTGGCGCTGGTAATGTAGGCGCTTCGGCCGCGCAATATTGTGCGGAGATGGATTTGGGCGATATCGTTTTGACGGATATCATGGAGGGTCTTCCTCAGGGCAAGGCGCTTGATTTGAGTGAAGCCGGGCCGATTCGTGGTTATGGATCGATGGTCACGGGCACGAATGATTACAAAGATATCGAAGGGGCGGATGTTTGTATCGTGACGGCAGGGCTGGCGCGCAAACCGGGCATGACACGTCTTGATCTGCTTGAGAAAAACGGGAATATTATATCCGGTATCGCAGAGAATATCGCGAAACACGCGCCGGATTGCACGGTGATTGTTGTCACGAATCCGCTGGACGTAATGACCTATGTCGCGTTTCAGAAGCTCGGATTTCCGAAAGAACGCGTCGTAGGCATGGCGGGTTGTCTTGACAGTGCGCGTTTGCGTGCCTTCGTGGCGATGGAATTGAACATCAATATGAAAAATATTGATACGATGGTGCTGGGTTCGCATGGGGACGACATGGTTCCGTTGCCTGAGTATACGACGGTTTCGGGTATTCCGATTACGAAGTTAATGTCTGCGGATCGTGTTGATGCGTTGGTGGAACGCACACGTAAAGGCGGCGGTGAGATTGTTGCCTTGCTGAAAACGGGAAGTGCCTATTATGCTCCGGGGGCCAGTGCGGCCCGTATGGCACAGGCGATCGTGCGCGATGAAAAACAGCTTTTGCCTTGTGCTACACTCTTGGAAGGTCAGTACGGCCTTTCGGACGTGTGCATCGGTGTTCCGTGTGTTCTTGGAAAAGATGGCGTGGAACGGGTCATTGAACTCGATCTGACGGATGCGCAGTCGGCTGAGTTGCATAAATCGGCTGACGAAGTTCGTCAAGGTATCGATGGTTTGAAGGAAGTGGGGGTATTGTAGGACGATATTCCCGATATCAAGTGACCGGTCTGTGGTGGGCCGGTACAGGGGGATTTGAAGATGAGTATCGTATCACTGTTGGTGGCGGCAACGCTTGTGGCGCCGGGCCAGTTGGACAAGGCTCGGGGGGTTGTCACGGATTCGGCCATCACCGCGCGCATTGAAACTACCTTTACGTTCAACGAGCATCTCAATCCGTATAATATCGATACGGTCACGGAAAACGGTGCGGTGACTCTGATGGGCGGCGTGAACGCTGAGTTGCAGCGCGAACTCGCGGGTGATATCGCGGCATCGGTCAGGGGAGTCACGTCTGTCGACAATCAGATTATGATCATGCCGGATAGCCCGCCGGATAAGCCCTACCGTTCGTGGCGCACCAAGGTGGATGATCGAACGATTTCGGTATCGGTTCGTACGCGTCTGATGTATCGCAAAACCCTGCGCGGTGAAAAGATAAAGGCCAACACTGAAGTGGGTGTGGTGACCTTGACGGGAATCGTGGATTCGGATTTTCAGAAAGAACAGGCGGAGTATGTCGCGTTCCAGACGAAGGGTGTGAAACGTGTCGTGAACAACCTAACGGTACGTACGAAAGAGGATTTGTCGACATTCCGCAATATTGGTCGTGAGGTCTCTGACGAGTTCGTGGAAAAGCGGGTGGAAAAAAGTATCGTGCTGAACCGACACCTGAGCGTGCGCACTATCGATGTTGAGGTGGATGACGGTGTTTGTTACTTGACCGGTATCGTCAATTCGGACGAGGAACGTCAATTGGCTGCGCAGGTGGCTATGAATACGCGTGGCGTGAAACATGTTCGTAATGACATAAGTGTGTATTCGGTATTGCCCGAACCGATGGGTATCGAGCCGCTTGAACCCTTTGAAGGCGATGCGCTCATTGAGCCCCTGGAAGCGGAGCCGCTGGAACTGCTGTCGCCCACGCAGGCGCCGAGGGCTGATGTGTTTGGCGACCCGAATGCACCGCTTTTCTCGGACGAACCGCGCTAGAGGAGTTGGTTACGCACCAATTGGATGATTTCTGTTTCTTGTGTAATCGAGGGGGCTGAATGCAATGGAAGAACGACCTGGCCTAATCATTTCGATCATGTTGGTTCTCCTGGTGCTTATGTTTGGGGGTGCTTTTTACTTCGGGCAACAGGATTCCGAGACACTCGCTGCGAGTACCAGTCAGGCACCGACGAAAAAATTTCGCGCGAAGTCGGGTACGGAACGGGAAAATGTGAGAGCACTGGTAAGTTCGCGGCCGTCGGCGGAAGAAAGTTCCAGTAGTAAACATATCGATGTCTGGGGGAGCCTTGAACAATCGACGGCGGAACGTGCATCGACCAAAACGGAATTGGTGATTACCGAAGCGCGTTGGGCGGAGTCTAGGGAAGACGGTGTGCGTTTGCTCTTGAGTCGCTTGCAGGTTTCTGAGAATGCGGATCAGCGCGGACTGATTTATGCGACCTTGGCGACGCTCTATCCACAGCTCGAACCTCCGATGTATGATGAGGCCGAAAAAGCGCTTCGGCTTGCCTGGAAACATGCGAGTACACCGACGGAGATATTGGAGACGGCGCACACTCAATCGGCCTATGACTTGTCTCGTGGTGATTTTGAATCGGTTTTGAAGACCCGGAACCGCATCGCGGAAGAGGCGCTCCCAAATTCTACACGTCTACTTGAACTTGGCGTGATGGAAGGGGTGGCTTACGAGGGTGTTGGGAAACCTGACGATGCCCGGAAGGCTTACGAGTCGGTGCTGGCGCGTGGGCAGGCCGTTGCGTTGGAGCAGCATCCCGGGGCGGCGAATGTGTATCGTCAGGCGGGCCTGAATCTGACTACCTTACTTCGCAAACAGGGTCATGATGCCGACGCGGATCGTGTTACGCTTGATGTGAGGCGGAATCTCGACTTCTAATTATCCGACGGGGCGTTCACGCGATAAATGGTGGTCTTGTCGCGTAGCAAGAGCGTAGCTGTTGAGGCATTGGTCTCTTGGCGAAGGGGGGAAATCAGCTCGACGGGATTCTGAAAGCGTGAGCGGAAGTTCGGCTTGGGCTCGAATCCGTTCTCGAAAACCCATGTTTCAAGTGTGTCGGGTTGTGGGGACAGAGTAAGGTCAGACGCACCATCGTTGTTGAGATCGGCAAAGCTCAGGTTGCGTAGGGGGGACTGGTTTTGTCGCATGAGGATAAACTGGATGGCGACGGTGGTTTTGATGCGTGCGGTGGGCCGTGCGGTATACCTGCGTTTATTGCGATCGTAGAGATGTACGGTAAGTTCGATAGGCCAGGTCTGGGAACGCAGGCTGTTGATCATGGTATTTATCGAGCGGCCGGGTAGCGCCATTCTCCACATGACGAGGTCATGGTAGCCGTCCGCGTTAAAATCGGGATACCCGGATTGGGAGGTGGCGATGGTGCCCGGGTAGATGCGTTCGGGGGTATAGGTCTGCAACTCCGTTTGTGTGAAGGCCGAAGTCGGGCGGTCGCGCTTGATGCGAATGATGGTGTGAACATGTTCGGGTGCGTAACTTGCAAAAATGACGCGCTCGTTGTTGTCAGGGCTGTCTGTCAAGGGGAAAGCTGGCCAAAGGTCAAGGTCGCGCTGTTCAGATTCGCGCAGGAGGCGTGGGGTGGTGAAGGTGGGGCCGGGAATACTCGGCGCGGGGCGCAGTTCGCGTGGAATGTTGATTGCGGTGGTCAGGAGGGTGTCAACTTTGAACTCAAAAGCGTCGGGGGAGCCGATTTGGTTGGGAGAGACGGGTATGGTGAACAGGGAGTGGGTGTCCGAGAGTATTTTGGGCAGGGTGCTGAGTGTTTTTCCTTCGAATGTTTTGAGAGTGATGTTGTTTTGATAGGGGATGGCCGCCAGATGGGCGTTGTCGTAGGACAGGATGATGGGGTGGATGAAAGGTTGGGTAACGAGCCAGGGCAGGGAGGGGGTTATGCCGAAGAGTGTAATCTTGGTCTGATTGTTGGGTTCAGGGTAATGAAAAAGTGCATCGGGAAGTAAGGTGAAGAGTTCAGGGATGTCGTCGTCGTTGGTGTCAAAGAGATCGAAGAGTAGCGTATTGGGATCGATTTGGTGACGCAAGCTCGGGTGGGTCGCATTGCTGGGGTAAACAGTGAGTTCGGTACCGTCGAGAATGACGATGTTGGAGGTGGCGGGATGTGATCCGGGCAAGACGTAGAGCGCGGCGTTCTCGGAAGTGGCACTGTAGGGGAATACCTGATAGGGGACGGTTGCGGCGTGGGTCAGGGTGAGCACTAGGGTGAGCAGCGTCGAGGTCATTGATGTGTCCCCACGTGAAAGAGGAGCGCGCGCGTAGGGGGTCGCGTTTGGATGGCATCAATCGAAATCCCTTCAAAGAGCAGATCGGAAATTGAATCGCCGTTGATATCAATGACGTGGAAGGTCTCGAATTCGTTGATGGGTATCGTTAGAGCCGGGTGACGTTCGAAACCATCGGCCGTTGAAAGATAAAGGGACAAGGTGTCGACACGGGTCTGGACCATGAGGTCGTTTTTGCCATCCCGATTGAAATCGCCAGTGCAATTGATGAGTTTGCCGGCCTGGTAGCGTTCGAACATGGTGCTGAGACGTATCGGGGTCTGATCGAGTTTGATCGTAATCGTTTTGGAGTAGTCGGGTTCGCTGTCGAAGGTCCCGGAATCGTCGTTCAAGTGTATGTTGATTGTATGGGTGAACTTTTTCTGTGTTGTAAAGCGGGTGAGTGTTCGGCGCAGGCTGCCATCGGTAATGTGGGTTGTTTCGAGCACGAGATCGGATTTGCCGTCATGGTTCATATCGGTAAACAGGGTATGGGGCGCGAAGGACTTGGTGCGATAGCGGGTTTGTGGTTTGTCGGGTAGTTGCAAGGTCGTGATGTACTGCGGGTTGAGGATGGCCAGGGTGGATGCGTAGTCGAGTCGGCCGCCCGCGTATGCGAGTTCGGAATCGGGGCTTAGGCGAATCGGTTGCATGAAGGGGGCAAGGGGTGGCGAAGTGAGCACCGGTGTAACGAGCGCGGCGTGGTAAGCAGTATCGGAGTAGCTAAGCGAGTAGTGTTTCGTCTGATAGCGAATGGTTTCGGGTGAATGGTTTATTCGGGTGAGTATCGATAAGGTCTGATGTTCAATGGCGCATTGAAACGAGACGTGTTGGTCGGGAAACGCGACCTGTCGGGTGATTCCGGCCACCGATAGCGCGGAATCAAGAGGCATGAGTTTGGATTCAGGGAATACATCGAGCGTGGGCGTGGCGTGATATCGGTTTCCATCGAGTCGGTAGATATGCAGCCCGTCTTGCAGAGGAAAAAGGAGTTCGGGAACGGAATCCCCGTCGATGTCGTGAAGGTATTGCTCGAAGAGGGATGTTCGTAAGGGCTGTGTTTCATCAGCGGGGTCAGCCGTTGCTTCATGAGGCCAGGTCATTTCAATGTCAAGGCCGATTGCCCATGCCTGGTCGGTGAAGGTGTACGTTTTTAGTGAGTCGGAGAAGCGTAGATAGAGGGTGTGATTGAAAAAGTCGATGGCCGGGCCGAGGTCGGTTTGCGGCAGGCTTATGGCGTTCTCTTCATTGAAGGTCCCATTTTCCTGGAGCAAAACGCGATCCGGAAAGACTAAATCGCTGAGGCCGTCTTGATTGATATCGATCCGGCGTGCATTGAGGGTCGATTTTCCGTTGAGGGTATTGATGCTGCTGACGTGCAAGTCGTTGATTTCAATCTCCGTATAGTGCGGCGGCGCAGCAAAGGTCGCAATAAGGGGGATGATGTACTCAATCATGCTACGAGATTCCTGCGGCCAATGATGTACAGGGTGAGTCCTGAGAAAATTACGATGTAGAGCACGGGCACAGCAATTCCCCAATAGGCATCGGGCACGAATGATGCTGGAAAGGCGTTGCAGCGATCGCTGAAAACGGCCCAGGGATTTTCGGCGTAGGTGGAGAAGAGGTAGCGTTGAATTCCGAGTGGATGTTTAAGGGTTTCCAGGCCTATCCATACAGCCAGTGCGCCGCCGACGGATGCGGCTGAATTTCGCGTGGCCGTGGAGAGTAACAGGGCAAAGCTGACGCTGGCGAATTGGGGTAATGCCGTGAGTGCGATGGTATAGGCGAGCGTGGTCAACATTTCTTTGTCGGTGTATATGAGATCGTCACCGAAATAGATGCCGGAGAGATTGCCGAGAACGCGTACGACCACGAAGGCCGTTGCTACGGCGATGACGTTGAGCACCAGGGCGTATGAAATTCCGTGGAGCAATTTTGCCATGAGGTATTCACGACGACGAAGCGGGCGCGTTAACATCATTCGGATGGAGCCGTTGCTGAGTTCGGTGGAGATAAGCGTCGCGGAATAGATGAGCACCATGAAGTGGCCAAACACATTGATCGCGAGTGGGAGAACGTAGGCCAGAAAATCGTAGTCGCTGTCGTTGTCTTGTTGGATCGGATAGCCGAAGGGTGCCAGGAGCACAATGATGATGATCAATAACGGCCCGAGAAATGTTGAGCGAAGTCTGATTACCTTGGAGATTTCGATGGAGTAGGCGTTTAGAATCCGACCGATCATGAGTTCAGGACCTTGAGGAAATATTCTTGCAGGGTACGTCGGCGCGGAATCACGGCGGAAATTTGGTATCCGTTGCTGACGAGGTAGGTAATGAGGTGATGCGGGTTCGGTTCGGTAAGGTGGACAATAATTTTGCCTTGATGGGCCTCTGCTACTTCTACCCAGGTTTCGTCGTTGAGCCGTTTGGCCGCTGCTTCGGGTGCGTCCAGATGAACTTCGATGAGGGCTTTGTCGTAGGAGAGCAACACGTCGGTGTTGTCGCAGGAAAGCAGGTTTCCCTGGTTGATAATCGCGACGCGATCGCATAGGGATTCGACTTCGTGCATCATGTGACTGGAGATGACGATGGTGACATTGGCCTCGTCTGCGAGATGACGAAGGGTATGCAGAATTTCCTGGGTGTGTTCGACGTCGAGGCCGCTCGTTGGTTCATCGAGAATGAGAAGCTCGGGTTCTGTGAGGAAGGCCAGGGCGAGCCCGAGTCGCTGCCGTATGCCGTGTGAAAGTGTCGAGACGCGTTCGTTCGAAAGATGCAGCAGTCCGGCGAGGTCGAGCGCGCGGCTGATGGTGACCTCTTTGCGGGCCAGTCTGGCTGTGAGTTTCAAATTCTTGGAGACCGTGAGGTGCTCGTAGAAAGTGGGGCGCTCAACGAGTACGCCCATGCGCGAAGCGATCTCGATGAAATTGGTGCGGATGTTCTTGCCGAAAATAAGGACTTCGCCGGAAGTGGGTCGTACCAGATTCATGAGCATGTAGAGAGTCGTGCTTTTGCCGGCACCGTTGGGCCCGAGTAAGCCAAAGACCTCCCCTTGTTCGATGTCGAGCGTGAGATCGTTGACCGCTACGTTGGGCCCGTATTTCTTCCTGAGTTGCTTTATCTGGATGCAAGGTGGCATGAGTGAGATGGTATCATGTGGCTCTGTGTATTGTCAGACGGAATCAGTGGAAATGGGGTTATTTTTTGAGTCTTTGATATCAGTCAGGTGGAGCTGGATCGTGGTGTTGCCTTTCCATTCGTTGTATTTGGGCACGAAGGAAATATCGACCTTTTTCGGTGGACTATCCATGTCGATGCGATCCGCCATATTGAAGCCGATAGCCTTGAAGGTTCGGTTGTCTTGTTGAATGCTGCACTGGAGATGTCCGCCGTTGAGTGCGCGTAGACTGCCGGGAAGAAGTTGTGCGCCAAAGGTTGCAAAGAGTGGCGGATGATTTGCGTGTCCGAGCGGCTCCAGGCGATCCAAGTCGCTCAGCAGATCGGGTCCTATCTCCGTAAAGGGTAGCAACGCGTCGATGTGAATGGTTCGCACGGGGGATGTTGGGGCGTCCTGCGACTCGGCGAATTGCTCAAAGGCCTCTCGTAGCGATTCAATTTCTGATTCATTGATGGTCATGCCTGCTGCGTTTCGGTGTCCACCATATTTAACGAAATGATCGCTACAATGCGTGAAAGCATCTATGAGACTGAAGTGATCGTTGGAACGACCGGAACCGCGACCGACACCGTCTTCGTCGATAGCAATGAGTACTACGGGTTTGTGGTGGCGGTGTTGGAGTTTGGACGCGACGATTCCGATGACCCCCGGGTGCCATTCGCGGCTGGCGAGAATAATCGTGCGCTTGTCTGCGAGACCGTTGCTCGTCAGTTGTTCGAGTGCTTGTTCGGTGATGAGCTGTTCGACCTGTTTACGTTCTTCATTGATCCGGTTTAGTTCGTCCGCGAGATAGTTGGCTTCGTCCGAATCATCGGTGAGTAGCAACTGAAGCGCGGTACTGCCATTGCCCAAGCGACCACTCGCGTTGATGCGCGGGGCAACCTGGAAGGCGATGTCCTGAGCGCGGGTGGTATTGGGTTGAAGTCGCGCTACCCGCAGTAGGGCCTGAATGCCCGGTTGCTGTCGGCGCTGAATTTCTTCGAGTCCACGCGCCGTAAGCTGTCGATTTTCGCCCGTGAGCGGCATCACATCTGCGATGGTGGCGATGGCGACCAGTGCGACATCGTCGTTGTGGCCATTTAAGGCCGAACAGAGTTCAAAGGCCACTGCCGTACCGCATATATTGGCGAAGGGTGAGTCTTCCGGGTCGCGTTTTGGGTTGATGACGGCTGTCGCTACTGGTAAGGAGTCTCCCAGCGTGTGGTGGTCGGTGATGACGAGGTCAAGCCCGTTTTCATGCGCGTGTGCGGCTTCATCGTTCGCCATAACACCGTTATCGACAGTGATGAGGAGCTTCACGCTGTCGTTGATCGCTTCGTCGATGAGCCGCACGTTCAGTCCGTAGCCATCGCCGAGACGATCCGGCAGTGCGTACGAGACGTTTTCGATGCCGAAGCGTCGTAGTCCCCGGTAGAGCAACGCAGTGGCGGAGATGCCATCTACGTCGTAGTCGCCGATGATCCGGACATGTTCTTGTTTGTCGAGGGCAGTCGTTATGCGATCCACGGCGGCTTGCATGTCCGTGAGCAGGAAAGGGTCACGGAGTGGCGTCTGTGTTGGATTTAGAAAGTCGACCAGTGCGTCGCCCGAACCTGAATCGCGGGTGTAGAGGAGTTCGCCGAGTACGCCGGAGAGCTCATTCTGAGCAAAGAATTCATGGAGTTTGTCGGGTGGGGTTTCTGGAAGGTACCACCGGGTGGTTATAGGGGTATCGCTCATGATGCTTGCTCCACGTGCTGGAGGATGGCCGCTTCGACCTCGTCCAGTGTCATTTCGGATGTGTCTAGCGTCCAGGCATCGTCCGCGGGACGAAGAGGCGCGATATCCCGGTTGCGATCGTTCTCGTCGCGCGCATGGATGTCGTCCTGAAGCTGATCGAGGTCGAAAGGTACGCCTTTGTTTGTCAGTTCCTCGGCGCGACGTCGGGTTCGTTCTTCGAGACTGGCTTCGAGGAAGACTTTCCAGCGTGCATTCGGAAAAACGACGGTGCCCATATCGCGGCCTTCGGCAACGGTGGGTTTTGCTGAGGCAATTTTTTGTTGCAGCACGATCATCGTGTCGCGTACCGCTTGAATGCCGTCGAGAGCTTTGATGGCGTTGGTGACCTCGGGTGTGCGAATGGCGTCGGAAACATCGTAGTCATCAACAAGCACGGTGAGCACGCCGTTGGATTCGCTCATTTCGAGTTCCATATCCGTTGTGGATTGAGCCAGCGCGATCTTATCGGTCATGTCGATGTCAGTGTGCATCGCTCGCCATGTCGCGGCGCGGTACATGGCCCCGGAGTCGAGGAAGGCGTATCCGAGTCGACGTGCGAGACGTTTGGCGAGGGTGCTTTTCCCTGAACCGGCCGGGCCGTCGATGGTGAGGATATCAGTGAGTGCATCGTTCATGTGGGTTTCGTTTCTGAGTTGCAGTGAATCGGTAATGATTGAGTGTACGGCGCGGTGTGTATGCCGTGTTCGGTGATAATGCCGGTAATGAGTTCATTCGGAGTGACATCAAAGGCGGGATTGTATACCTTGATATTGTGGGGAACGGTTTGTTTTCCGAAGCCGTTTATGATTTCGTCGGGATCGCGGATTTCGATGGGAATGTCGTCGCCGTGGGCAATCTCGGGATCGATGGTGGAGGTCGGCGCGACGACATAGAAGGGGATGTTATGTGCCTTGGCAAGAAGTGCCACGCCGTAGGTGCCGATTTTGTTCGCCGTGTCACCGTTGGCAGCGATGCGGTCTGAGCCGACGAATACTTTCTGGATTTTACCTTCACGCATGACTTGCGCGGCCATGCTGTCGCAGATGACCGTGACATCGATGCCGGCATGGTCGAGTTCCCACGCAGTAAGACGTGAGCCCTGGAGGAGTGGGCGGGTTTCGTCCGCATACACGGAGAATTTTCTGCCGGAATCATGCGCCGAGTACATGACCGCGAGGGCGGTACCGTAATCTGCCGTGGCGAGTGCTCCGGCGTTGCAGTGCGTGAGTAGACCGTCTCCTTCATTGATGAGGCTGGCTCCGTGTTGGCCCATGCTGCGGCAGATCTGTTTGTCGTCATCCAGAATCTGCAGGGCTTCGGTAGTAAGTTTTTTGACAGCATCTTGCACAGATGACTCGGGTGATAAGGTCCCATGACACGCTCGCATGCGGTCGAGTGCCCAGAAGAGGTTCACAGCCGTTGGACGGGATGTTGCCAGGAAATCGGACGCGGATTTTACGGTTTCGGCGAGATCTGTGTGAGATTGAGGCGGTTTCTCATTTATACCAACAATAATTCCGAGTGCGGCGCATACGCCAATCGCCGGTGCGCCCCGGACTTGGAGCTGTTTGATCGCGTCCCACACGTCTTGTATGGTGGAGAGAGTGATCACGCGGTATTCGGTCGGGAGTAGGGTCTGATCGATGATGTGGAGTTCGTTATTCTCCCATGTCACGGTTGGTGTCGGCACGTGTGTTCCCCTCAGTCTCGAAGGGTTTATGCTACCGGAATTCATGTCGAAAATACCAGTTTACGCGCTTGAACAGGGAGATATAGAGGAATGAATCAGTATAGGGTGTTTGGCTTTGTGATGGCGGGGCTGATTGGACTATTCCTGAGTGTTGGGGATGTGGATGCGGCGGATCTGAAACGTATCATGATCTTCGAAATGGAGGATCAGGATGGCAAGAAACGCACCCACAAGGACCTCATGGGCAAGATTGTTATGCTCATTGGGGCGGATAAAGAGGGTAGCGAATATACGAAGGCCTGGATAATGGCGATTCAGAAAGGCCTGGACGAACACGAAGATGCCGAACCGGTTGAGGTGATTCCAGCACCGCAATTGGGCAGCGTGCCGAAATTGATGCGCGGTACAGTGAAAAAATTTATCGCCAAGGATGCCGAACGGTGGTTGTTGCTCGACTGGGAGTCGAAATTCACCAAGGCCTACGGCCTGAAACCGGGCACCGCGAATATCGTGCTCTTTGATGCGAAAGGCAACGTGATACACAAAATTGCCAAGAAAAAGGTGGAGCCGAAGTTGGTCGAGAAAATTATTGAAGAAGTCGCTGAGTTGCAGAAAGAGAAATAGTCAGAGTTGGTTTTTATGGAGGGTGCAAATGCGTTTTTTTAGTTTTGTAATGGTGTTGCTCGTTGGTGTTACGGCGATCGCTGCTGAGCCGAAGTCGATTGAAGAACTGAAGGCGCATTTCGCTTCTGTCTCCGGCGAGAACGGTTCGTACCGGGCGGAATTTTCGATACACCCTGACGAATCGACCGTTGACTCGCCTGAGGGTGGCGCGGTTGGCGGATTCATTACCGTCCGTGGCGCGGAAATGCGGATGAAACTGGCGCATGTATTGTCGGCAGACAATTCCGCACTGAACTTAATATACGACTGCGTGATGGACGCGGAATCAGTCATGCACATGCGCTTGAAAACGCCCACGACCGTGGTGCCGCCTTCGAAAATGGATACGGGAGCCTTGGCAGCACTCAGGAAGAAGACGGGCTTGCCGATTGGCATACCCGCTGCCGCCTTGGGTAGCGGCGATCTGGCTGCGGGGCTGTTGCTGAATCCTTCGACGATACTGGACGTGTTGGAGGAGTTCTACGATCTGAAATTGATCGGCAAGGAATCGTTCAACGGTGAGGATGTGTTTGCCGTCACGTCGACCATGAAGCCGAAAACCTTGAAGAGCTATAAGAGTATCGCTGATTTCGAAGGCATGCTGGATGTTGAGCAAAAGGCCTATATCGGTGTGAAAGATGGCATCGTACGAAAAATGGTTTCCGGCTCGACCTCAATTGTTTTCTACAAGATTCAATTTGATGCAGAAATTGGCGATACGGATTTCGTGTTGGACATTGCGGATGGCGATGAGGAAGAGGACATTACAGGGGGGATGCTGAAGAGTTTCGAGGCGATCATTTCCGGAGGGGAAGATGAGTGATCTTGTTCCCTTTGTGCTAAAGCACTTCGCAGTAGAGTTGCGGTTCATCCATGCCGTCCGGCAGGACCTTATTTGCCGATGGCGTCTTTGAATTTGTCCATGAAGCGTTTGTGGAGGGGGTAGGTTTTGGCGGTGCTGAGTTCGGCGAACTTTTTGATGAGTTCTTTTTGTTCTTTGTTGAGTTTTGTGGGGGTTTCGACCTGGATGGTGACGAGTTGGTCGCCTTGTCGGTAGCCACGCAGGTCGGGCATGCCGAGGCCGCGCAGTTTGAATACGGTGCCGGACTGTGTGCCGTGGGGGACTTTGAGTTCGGCTTCCCCTTTGAGCGTGGGCACGGTGATGGTCGCGCCGAGTATCGCGTCGGTGAAGCTGATGGGGATGGAGCAGTAGAGGTTGGTTTCTTCGCGTTCAAAGATGGGATCGGATTCGACATCGATGCGCACGTAGAGGTCGCCGCGAGGGCCACGATTGCGCCCGGGTTCGCCTTCACCGGGTACTCGGAGTCGTGAGCCGGAGTCAACGCCGCCAGGAATATCGATGGCGAGTTCGCGTCTGGTTTTGAGCATGCCTTGACCGCTACAGCTTTTACAGGGGTTGGAGACGATGGTACCGCCGCCCCGGCATTGGGGGCAGGTGCGGGTGACGGAGAAGAAGCCCTGGGACATGCGGACTTGACCCTGGCCGCCGCATTGAGGGCAGGTTTCGGGTTTGGAGCCTTTGGCTGCTCCTGAGCCTTCGCATTCGTTACAGTTTTCGAGGCGATTGAATTCGATGTTTTTCTTGACACCGAAGGCCGCTTCTTTCAGCGTGATGCGTGTGTGGTACTCGAGGTCATCGCCGCGTGAGGGTCCACTGCGCCCACGCCCGCCGCCACCACCGCCGAAGAAGGATTCGAAAATGTCTTCAAAGGGAGAGCCGCCCTGGGATCCACCACCGCCGCCGAAACCTTGCTGGGGATTTTCGGTGCCGTATTGATCGTAGTTGGAACGTTTCTCTTTGTTTTTCAGAACACCGTAGGCTTCGTTGATCTCTTTGAGCTTTTCTTCGGCCGCTTTGTCGCCACCCGTTTTATCCGGGTGATATTTATGCGCGAGTTTGCGGTACGAAGACCGAATTTCGTCCTCGCTCGAGCCGCGGGCAACGCCCAATATTTCGTAGAAATCTCTGGCCATTCAAAGTGTCCTGGGTTATTTCAGTCGCAACGAAGCCGCCGGTTGTTGAGGGCCGACGGCTTCGGTGGAGTGTGATTACTCTTTCGTTTCGTCGTCGACCACGGTGAAATCAGCGTCGACCGTATTGTCCTCTTCCTCGGCTGCTCCGGCATCGGCACCAGGGGCACCTTCCGCAGCGGGATCGCCTTGCGCTCCGGCTTCGTCGGCAGCGGCGGCGGCATACATGGCTTCCGCGAGTTTATGCGAGGCTTCGGTCAGTTTGTTGGTCGCGGCTTCGATGGCATCGGAGTCGTCGGATTCGAGAGCGGTGTTGAGTTCAGCGGAAGCAGACTCGATAGCGGCCTTTTCTTCGTCGGAAATCTTGTCGCTGTGTTCCGATACAGATTTTTCGGTCTGATACAGGAGTGAATCCGCATTGTTGCGTGTTTCGATCGATTTCTTGCGATCCTGATCGCTTGCGGCATTGGCTTCGGCTTCGTTGACCATCTTGTCGATCTCGTCATCGGAAAGTCCGCTGGAAGATTCGATACGGATTTTCTGTTCTTTGCCCGTGGCCATGTCTTTTGCGGAAACGTGTACGATGCCGTTCACGTCGATGTCGAAGGAGACTTCGATTTGCGGGACGCCGCGTGGGGCAGGCATGATGCCTTCGAGGTTAAAATTCCCAAGGGTTCGGTTGTCGTTGGATAGTTCGCGTTCTCCCTGGAGCACATGGATGGTTACAGCAGTCTGGTTGTCGGCCGCTGTAGAGAATACCTGGCGCTTGTTGACCGGAATGGTGGTATTGCGATCGATGAGTTTGGTGCAAATACCGCCCAGTGTTTCGATGCCGAGGGAAAGCGGGGTGACATCAAGGAGGAGCACGTCTTTCACGTCGCCGGCAAGCACGCCGCCCTGGATTGCCGCGCCGAGCGCAACGACTTCGTCTGGATTCACGCCACGGTGGGGTTCTTTGTTGAAGACACTCTTGACGATTTCACCAACCGCGGGCATGCGGGTCATGCCGCCTACGAGGATGACCTCGTCGATGTCGCTTGCAGAAAGTCCCGCGTCTTCAAGTGCCTGACGGCAGGGATTTTTCGTGCGTTGAAGCAATTCATCACAGAGTTGCTCGAGTTTGGCACGGGTGATCGTTACGTTCAGGTGCTTTGGGCCGGACGCGTCGGCGGTGATGAAGGGGAGATTCACGTCGGTGGACATGGCGCTGGAAAGTTCGCATTTGGCTTTTTCTGCACCTTCTTTGAGCCGTTGGAGGGCCATGACATCTTTGCGCAAGTCGATGCCCTGATCGCGCAGGAACTCTTCGGCGAGGAAGTGGATGATGGTTTCGTCGAAATCGTCGCCGCCGAGGGCGGTGTCGCCATTGGTGCTGAGCACTTCGAAGCTGTCGTCGCCGATGGCCAAGATGGAGACGTCAAAGGTACCGCCGCCGAGATCGTATACGGCGACTTTTTCGTTTTTCTTCTTGTCGAGTCCGTAGGCAAGCGCTGCTGCGGTGGGTTCGTTGATGATCCGGAGTACTTCGAGACCTGCGATGGTGCCGGCGTCTTTGGTGGCCTGGCGTTGCGCATCGTTGAAGTAGGCCGGCACAGTGACGATGGCCTGGGTAACCGTTTCGCCGAGGTAGGCCTCTGCGGTTTCCTTCATTTTCTGGAGGATCATCGCGGAAACTTCGGGGGGACGATAGGTTTTGCCTTGAATTTCCACTTGGCAATCACCGCTTGACGTAGCGGATAGCTTGTAAGGAACGAGTTCTTTTTCGCTGGAGATTTCGCTGAATTGATGACCCATGAAACGTTTGATCGAGAAAACGGTATTCTCCGGATTGGTGACAGCCTGGCGTTTTGCTACTGCGCCGATGAGACGTTCGCCGTCTTTCGTGAATGCCACGCATGAGGGTGTGGTGCGATTGCCTTCTGCGTTTGCGATAACGATTGGTTCGCCGCCTTCCATGACTGCGACGCATGAGTTGGTCGTTCCGAGGTCGATGCCTATAACCTTGCCCATTCTAATAGTTCCTCCAAATTCGGTGTGTGATGGGTTGTGTGTTTAGTAAAAATGCTATTCGGTTGTAGCCGATTTTTCTGGTGTTGATTCGTCGGTTGATTCTTCGGCGGGCACATCGGGGCCGGTGCTGATGACGACCTTTGCGGGACGAAGAATCATATCACCAAGTTTATAACCGCTCTGGAATACCTGAACGATGTTGTCTTTTTCTATATCATCCGACGCGACCTGGGACACGGCTTCGTGGATGTTCGGATCGAACGTCTGCCCGAGTGCCTCGATGGGCGTGAGGCCGTGGTTACCGAGAACGTCCTGGAGTTGCTTGAAGACCATTTCAACGCCTTGAGACAGGGCATTGGATTCACTGCCGGCATGCTGCAAGGCCAGATCGAGATTGTCTATAGCGGGTAGAATGTCGTGTATGAGGGTTTCAGCCGCTATCTTGCGCACACGCTCCATTTCACGGGCCATGCGTTTGCGGTAGTTGTCGAAATCGGCGCGGGATCGTAGTGCCTGATCCTTGGCTTCGGCGAGCTCGAACTGCAGGGCTTCCTCCGGGGTCAGAATTGGCTCTGTTTCGGCTTCCTCCTGTGCCTCTTCAGCAAGGTCCTCTGAAGGGGAATCCTCATCGAGGATCGCCTCGTCCTGGCTGGGCGTTTCTGTGTTGTCTGTATCGCTCATTCGTGAATCATTTTCCTTTGGTATTTGGATTAACGGGAGATGCGTGTCAGCATGGCCCCGAGTCTGTCGGCAGTGTATTCGACAATGCCGGTCAGCCTTGAGTAGGGCATTCGTCTGGGTCCGAGGACACCGATCATGCCGACCTCTTCGTCATTTACTTTATACGGTGCAGATACAACACTCACGTCTTCGAGTCCGTGTTCGAGGTCTTCGGAGCCGATGGTCACGCGCGAAGCATCCTCATTTCGAGCGATGCCGTTCCGCATCAACTCGACGACCCGATCATTTTCTTCAAGCAATCCGAATACTTCGCGCGCGCGTTCGACATCGTGAAATTCAGGTTGCTCGAATAGCTGGGTTGCCCCCTTGAGGTAGAGCTTTCCGGGTGCCGCACCAGGGATGTGATTGAGCAGCTGGCTTGCCTGTTCCGCGAGTCTGTGCTGTTCGTTCGTATAGCGTTCAATGGCGCTACGCAAGCTACTGGAGAGAGAATCGATCGATGTGCCTTTGAGTTGCTCGTTGAGAAAATTATTCAACGGGATTAACAAATCCACATCATCCGAAGGAGTCCAGGGCAACACCAATGTGCGCGCACGGCCAAAATTGTCGGCAATGAGCATGGCGGTCTGCCGATCATCCATCAACATGAGCTCGATTCGATTGACGAGTGCAACGTGGGGATTCGGTACTTCCACGATGCCGGTCTGATGCGAGATCATGGCGAGCAGGTTACTTGTTTGCTTCAGAATCGTATCTGCGTTATTCAACTGTTCGGTCATATCGCTTTCGATACGCGTGCGTTCAGTGCTGGTCACTTTCTGTACGCGCATGAGATAATCGACGTAGTATCGGTACCCTTTATCGGTGGGAACCCGTCCGGAGCTGGTGTGCACCTGATTGATGAAGCCCGCTTCTTCCAGATCGGCCATCACGTTGCGTACCGTGGCGGGGCTGATATCGAGATCGAAGCGTTTTACAACGGCTCGCGATCCGACGGGCTCTGCATCGGTAATGTACAGGTGAACAATGGCCTGGAGGATTAGTTCTTCGCGTTCCTTTAGAGTCGTATCGGGCATGAAGCATTCCTCAGGCCTTAGCACTCAATCCGAATGAGTGCTAACAGTGGCGAAAGTGTAACACAGGCCTAATTTTTGTGTCAAATTAACCGGGAGAAGGGCCGGAATTGATTGTCTGTAGCCGGGATTGATTCTAAATTTTGGCTAAATACCTGAAAATAAAGGGTTTATACTTGGTCTTGCCTGGTAATAATCGGTATTTGGAGAGAATCTTGGTAATTCTCTCGCTGATTCGCTATGATCAAACCCTTATAAGTTCAACGGATATAGTCATTTATGCAGCTTGGTTTCGATATATCGTCCCTGACACCCGCCCGAACCGGCGTGGGGAATTACGTGTTTGAGCTGGGTTGTGCTCTTTTACGAATCGATTCAGAGTTCGAGCTTCATGGCTACGCGACTGGACGGCGGGCCGTTGACGTTTCGGGGATGTCGCATCCGATGGCGTATCGGCAGGTACATATCCCGACATCGGTGCTCTACAAGTGTTGGCGGTATTTTCGTCATCCGTCGGTGGAATTCCTGCTTGGTCGTGATTTGGATGTGGTGCATGGCACGAATTTTTATTTGCCGGAAACGCGTCGTGCGAAACGCATTATTTCGGTTCATGATATATCCTTCGAGGTACATCCGGAGTGGGTCAACCAGCGCGTAGTCAGTCCCTATGCGTCACAGATAGAAGAATTTTGTGATGAAGCGGACGGGATCATTACATTCTCTGAATTTACGAAAGCGGAGATGGTTTCGCACTACGAGACCGAGCCGGACAAGATTCATGTTACGCCGCACGGGATCCGATCGGATTGGTGTCGGTTCGGTGATGAGGCGGCGAAGGCGCGTGTCGCTGAATTGGGCATTCAAGGAGCGTATGTTCTATACGTGGGAACGATTGAAGAGCGGAAAAATATCCGTCGAATGTTGGAAGCGTTCGCCCTACTTGAGAACTATCCGCATCGATTGGTGTTGGTAGGGAACGAAGGATGGATGTCCACATCCTTGACGCAGCTCATCGAGGATTTGAAGTTGTCGGATCGCGTTTTGTTACCGGGGTATATTCCTCACGAAGATTTGTCTGCGTTGTACAAAGCGGCCGATGCATTCGTGTTCCCGTCACTGTATGAGGGTTTCGGTTTTCCGGTGCTGGAGGCTTTCGCATGTGGGTGCCCGGTTATAACCTCGAATACGACCTCGCTGCCGGAAGTGGGCGGCGACGTGGTTGAGTATGTTGATCCGATGGAGGTATTGGACATCGCGCGAGGGATCGAAGCAGTGATCGGTGACACGGATTATGCACGTGACTTGGGGCGTAGAGGGCATGAACGGATGCGTCTTTTTGATTGGTCAGAAACGGCCCGCGAGACGGTTGACGTGTACAGGAGTGTGCTGGCGTGAAAATACTCTTGGATGCCTTGCAGGCGGGGAATAGAAGTGGTACGGGGCGCTATACGGAAGAATTGTTGAAGGGTTTACCCAGTGTCGACGAGCGTCTTGAGCTCTTTCCTTTTGTGCCGTCGAATCTGGATCGATCGATTCTTTCAGTGGATGCTGAGAAGTCAATATTGGTGGATACGGATCGCTTACTAGGGGGGAGTCGCTATCGGGACAAACTTGTGTTGAAAGACATCAAGCGAATCGCGCCGGATATCGTGCATTACACGGCGACGATTGGGAGTCAGGCGAAACGGCGCAAGTGGGATACGAGCAAGGTGGTGGTGACGGTTCATGATCTGGCGTTCTTGCGCAACCCGGAGTGGTTCAAGAAGGACCGCGCGGTTTACTATAAGAAGAAAATCAAAAAGACCGTTGAGTATGCGGATCGGATAATCGCGGATTCGTGTGCGACGGCGGATGATTTGATGCTTTTCCTTGAGGTATCGGAAGATATTATTGATGTCGTGCCGCTGGGCGTGGATGAGCAGTATAAGCCAGTCGAAGAGAGTGATGAGCGGCGGGTGCGCGAGAAATACAATTTGCCGGACGAATTCTTTTTGTATGTGGGCACGATTGAACCGCGCAAAAATATCGAAGGAATCGTGGAGGCCTTTTCGTCGATTGCGAGTAAAGTGCCGCACGATTTGGTGATAGCGGGTCGTGATGGGTGGAAGGTGAAACCGATTCGTAAGGCGATCAAAAAGTCGGCTGTGAGCGATCGGATTCACCTGCCGGGATTTATTGGGCAGGAAGATTTGCCAGCGCTGTTATCGTGCGCACACGCGTTTGTGTGGCCGAGCCTTTGGGAGGGATTCGGGTTGCCGCCGCTTGAGGCGATGGCTTGCGGCACTCCTGTATTGACGTCTGACATGTCGAGTTTACCTGAAGTAGTCGGTCGCGCAGCAATTAGTGTCGATCCATTTGACATAGATCTCATTGCTCGGGGCATGTTGACGCTGGCTACGGATGAGTCTGTGTGTAAGGGGTTGCGGAATAGCGGGTTCAACCGCGCGTCGAAGTTCCCGTGGGATTTGTGCGTGAAGATGACCTATGACGTGTATGAACGGGCCTTGAATGTCTAGACTGAAAATACTGCATGTGTACAAGGATTTTGAGCCGCCGATTCATGGGGGTATGGAACGGCATATCGCGCTGATGTGTCGCTTTCAGCGGGAGTGGGCGGATGTGGAGGCGTTGACGTGTAGTCGCAAGTTTGGAACGCGCGTGGTGGACAGGGATGGCACGCAGGTCACTGAAGTGGGGGAGTTGGGACGTTTTCAGAGTGCTCCGGCATCACCCTTATTTCCGTTCTACATGCGCAAGATGAAAGCGGATGTGATGATGGTGCATGTTCCGAATCCGACGGCGGAACTGGGATGGTTGATGACGCGGCCAAGGGGAAAGTTGGTCGTGCGATATCATAGTGACGTGATTCGTCAGGCGGCGGCGATGAAAATCTATCGACCATTCCAGCAGGCGTTGTTGGCTAGGGCAGATGTGATCATTCCTACCTCGCAGAATTATCTGGATACGTCGGAGTCACTCGCGCCGTTTCGGGATAAGTGTGAGGTGATTTCGCTGGGAATTTTGCCGGAAGATTTTGAGTCGCCGCGGGAAGACCTTGTCTCGGAGTATAGAACTCGTTATGGCGAGCGATTCGTGTTTTTTGGAGGGCGTCATCGTTATTATAAGGGGCTGCATGTGCTGGTGGAGGCGGCGCAGAGGATTGATATGCCGATCGTGATTGCCGGGGATGGTCCGGAGCGCGAAAGGCTTGAAAAGCAGACACGGGATTTGGGTGTGAAGGTGCATTTTCCGGGTACGCTGTCGGATGAGGAGATGGTGGCGCATTTGCATGCGTGTTCGCTCGTCGCGTTCCCTTCCATAGAACGTAGTGAGGCTTTCGGAATCTCGATCATGGAGGCGCATGTGTGCAGGAAACCCGTTGTGGCCACGAAACTGGGCACGGGGGTCGAGTTTATCAATGTGGATGCAGAGACGGGGCTGAACGTGCCGGTTGGTGATGCGCGGGCCTTTGCGGATGCCGTCAATCGTTTGATGCAAAATGACGAATTGCGACTTGGATACGGCGAGCATGCCCGCGATCGAATTATTGAACAGTTTGATGCGCGTCATGTCGCGCGATTAGAATACGAACTGGTTCGGGGACTGGTCGATGATAAGTAATTGGTATCTCATATTTGCGGGGGCGTTGGTGGAAGCATTTATTGTTTCGCTGATGCTGACGGGGCTGATGCGCTGGGTGTCGCATCGCTGGGCCTTTGTGGATCATCCCGGGGAACGAAAGATTCACGAGCACGCCGTGCCAGTGCTGGGGGGCGTGGCCATATATCTGACATTCAATCTGGTGATTTTGGGCAATCTGCTGTTGCTGGAGTGGGCCGGACAACTTGGGTTCAGCTGGGTTCAGGATCACGTGTCGGGCTATTTGAATGCGACCACGTGGCGACCGCTACTGGGTGTCGTGGCGGGTGGCTTCATCATTTTCGTACTGGGGGTGGTCGATGATCTTCGTGCGCTGTCGCCTGAGAAGAAGTTAGTCGGACAGATCGTTGCGGCGTCAGTGCTAGTGCTTTCGGGGATACGGCTGGATGTGTTTATCGAGCCTTTGCTGTTGCAGCTTCCCGTGGTCGGTGGTTTTGATACTGAGACACTGTCGATGATTGGTGTTGTAGTTTCATCCGGTCTGACGATGTTCTGGGTCATTATGATGATCAATTCGATGAATTTTCTGGATAACATGGACGGGCTTGCAGGGGGTGTGGCGGCGATTGCCGCATTGAGCTTTTTCATCTGCATCCTGCCTCACGAGGAATACTTCATTTGTGCGATGCTGATGGTGTTCACAGGATCGGTGTGTGGTTTCTTGTTTCATAATTTCAGCCCGGCGAAGATTTTTATGGGTGATTCCGGTTCGATGTTCTGCGGCTACATATTGGCGACGGTGGCCGTGTTGGGTACGTTCTACACAGAATCGATTTCTTCGAGGGCGGCGATTGTTGCACCCCTGTTGGCGTTAAGCGTTCCCATATTTGATACACTGAGCGTGGTCTATATTCGTTGGCGAAACGGGGAGTCGATTATGAAGGGCGATAAACGTCACTTTTCGCATCGTCTGGTCGAGCTGGGCATGACTCCGCGTCAGGCGGTGGAGTTTATCTTTCTGGTCGCGGCAATCAACGGGCTGGGAGGCGCGTTGTTGTTGCGCGTGAATGTGATCGGAACGGCGGTAATATTAGCGCAGATAGTCGGGATTTTTCTGTTGATCGTGTTGCTGATGAACGCGAAACGTTAGGAAGAGTAGAGAGTCAGTTTTGGCCAAATCGAAGAAGAAAAAGAAGAAGAAATCGGTGACCCAGAGTGTGACGGCTGTGGTCTCTGAGGTCGAGACTGTGGGGGATGAACCGGCGGCATCGGATGTCGTCGGTTTCAATTGGAAATCGTTGCTCAATGAGCCGGTTGCGCTGGGTCTTGCAATCCTGATCGCGGTACGTCCGTGGCGTGACGGGATGACCTATCCCTATTTTAACGTTTACTTCGTGGGGTACATCGCTGTGCTGGCCGTGTGCTTTTTGTCGTACATGGTCTATCGTGGGCGTGCCATTCGTTCTCGGGTTCCGATTGCTTTATTCGGTGCGTTTTTGGCGGTCGCGTATGGAACGGCATTGTCCGGTGTGAATTACGATGTTTCGTTGCGGCAATTCCTCCTCTATACTTCCTACTTATTTATATTCCTGATGGCTTCACAGGGCCTGCGTACACGTTTCGGGATAGGGATCGTTCTGGGAACGCTGGTGGTCACGTCGCTGCTGAGCGCTGTGTGGGCGTTGGTGCATGCGGAATTTGTATTGCCATTCGTCCGCGAGAGCATTGCTCGACAGCCCTCGTTGCTTATGCAATATTTCGGCACGACGACTCTGACACCGGAGTTGAAACATCGGCTTGAAATGGCTCGAGCTTTCGGTACGTTTTTGCACCCGAATGCGCTTGCAGCTTTTTTGGTGTTGTGTATTCCGTTGATGACCGGTTGGGCCATTGCAAGTGCGTCAAGGATGAAAGACATCGTGGATCGCGATAAACCGACGCTTGGCTGGCTCAATTCCAGTTTCGCGACGTTGCTGGTCGGCGCATTGGCGGCCTTTTTTATGTTTTTCTATATGTACAGTCTGAATGCGCTGTTGCTGAGCCATACATTGGGTGCCATTCCGTTAATTCAGGGCACCGCGCGCTCGGTGTTTTACCTGGGTATTCTTCCGTGCGCGTTTGGCTTGGTTAGTGGCTATCTGGTTCACCTGAAGGGTGCACTCGGATACGGTCGCATCCTGGGAACGGTATTGCTGTTTCTCACGGCGGGTATGCAGGTCTACTGCCTGTGGCAAACCTATTCGAGGGCGGCGATGCTGGGATTGATGTTTGGGTGCGCCCTGCTCGCCCTGCTTTTATTCTTCTCAACGCCGCGCATTCCGCGTTTGTATGGCTTTGGCCGTCGCTGGGCGGAATTGGCGGCAATTTTGTTGGTCGTGGCGATGACCCTGGTTCCAGCGGTACACGCGCTGGACTTGGAGGATGACGGTTTCATGTTGCCAGACACGAAGGTTGATTTTCGCCCCAAGGGCATCAGTTATGACGCTTCCGAATTACGGGTCGAGGGTAGGGAAGTAGGCCTTGAAGAAATTGTCAGCGCGCAGTCGTTATCCTTTCGAATGACGTATTGGCGCGTAGGTATGCTCATCGTGGAAGACAACTTTTTTACCGGGGTTGGCTTGGGAAATTTCGGGACTGTGTATGGGGTGTATCAATTTCTGGACGCGCATGATGTCAAGACCGCACACAATGATTATCTTCAAATATTCACTGAGACGGGCGTATTCGGATTCATATTGTTCATGGCATTCTGGATCTATTTTATGGTCTGGGGGGCGTCGCGTATTTTGAAGGAAAGGGATTGGCGCGAGAAGTTTATTCTTGGTGGCCTTTATGCCGGAATCGTCTCCTTTCTGGCGCACACCTTCTTCGATTTTGACTTTCAGAACCCGTCGCTGGCGATGACGCTTTACCTGTTGACGGGTATCTTCTTTGCGCGGTCGGCATTGGTTGATACCAATGGTGAGACCGCGCCTAAAGTGGGGAACCTCAGTGTCCCGATTGTGCGGATAGTAGCTGTTTTGGGCGTGATTCTGGCTATTGCGGTAGCTTCCGCGAGTTTGCGGCAGTTTCGATACGATTTCGGGTGGACCGTGGGCGAGGGTTTGGCCAAGGCGAACGATATCGGAAATCGCTTCACAGTAGATATGCCGGGCGATGTGCTTGAATTCCTGGTGAGCGCCGAAGTGCAGCAGTATAAAGGGGAGGGACCGCCACCATACCTGGAGGTTACTAAACTGAGAACGTTGGTAGGCAACGACGAAGATATTCTTGCGATAGGAATGGTTCGTGTGCCTACCGGTGTTCGTACGCCCAAGGGCAATTTTGCGACTCGGGAACTGGCGGACGGTGAGGCGATTCCCGGAAACGCGGGTGTTTTCGTGAACAATGCGGGACAGGCGCGTGCTTTGGTTATGCGTACGACAGAGACACGCTTGACAGAGTTTGAGGAACTGGAGAAATTGTATCCGCATGGCACAATGGTGCCACGACTTGGATTTCGTTGGGCGCGTGCCAAATTTAAAGCGACGACGGACAAAAACAAGCAGTTACGATACAGTCAAGAATGTCTTGCGTGGGCCCGAAAACGCACGGAACGCAGCCCCTATGATCCGGAAGCGCAGATTGAGTTGTGTGCTGCTCTTTGGGCGCGAGGTCAGGCAGACCCGACGCCTAAACAGTTGGACTATTTCCGTGATGGTGCGGCGGTGTATGAAAAGGCGTTGGAACTCTACCCGACCTCTTCGTCCATGCAGCAGCAATACGCCGAATCGATGTCGGTGATTGGTAACGCGTTTCTGGTCGCTTCCAAAAGAGCGAAACCGAATACTGCGATAGCCAAGTCGCTGGGCGCTGAAGGGGAGGTCTTTATGAGGAAATCGCGTGATGCGTACAAGACGCGGGACTGGCTTGTGCGGTACAAACACGATGTATTGAATTTACGATGAGATTCGCAGAGTATGCATATCTGACGGCAACGCAAACCCTTGATGGAAACGTAAAGGATAACAGATGAACATTCAAATTATTCATGGCCCAAATCTGAACCTGCTGGGAGAGCGTGAGCTAGAGGTGTACGGACATCTAACGCTGGCGGAAATTGACGCAATGCTCGCGAAACAGGCTGAGGCTGCTGGGTCTGTGGCGCGTTCGTTTCAGTCGAATTCCGAGGGGGCGCTGATCGATGCCATTCACGATGCGCGCGGCTGGGCGGACGCGATTGTGATTAATCCGGGTGCCTATACGCATACTAGCATTGCCTTGCGTGATGCGATTGCGGGGGTGGATATTCCGACGATTGAAATTCATCTTTCGAATGTCCATGCGCGCGAAAAATTTCGTCACCATTCGTATATTTCTGCGGTAACGGTTGGGCAGATCATCGGATTCGGCGCGCAGGGGTACAGCATGGCCTTGCATGCCGCGATGAATCTGGAGAACGCGAATGGGTAGGTTGGAGAAATTACGCGAGGCCTTGGGAGGAAGCGGTTGCGATGCATTTGTAAGCGTATCCGGCCCGACGAATCAATATTTTTCCGGGTTGAGCACGGGTTTCATGGAAATTTCGTCATCGATCATGGTTTCGCAGGCGGAGGCCCATTTCATGTGTGACTTTCGGTATACGGAACAAGCGCGTGAAGAGGTGAAGGGTTTCGAGATCGAGGAGATTACTGGTGACATTGTGATCCGATCGGGTGAACACCTTAACAAGATTGGCGCGAATCGAGTCGCGTTTGATCCCTCGGGCGTGACGCACGACGAGTATGGCCGATTGGATGAGGCGTTTGACGGGGCACTGGTCGCGAACGGTACACTTGCAAACGGGATGCGGCTGGTCAAAGACGAAAGCGAAATTGATCTTCTACGTGAGGCATCAAGTCTGGCAGAGGGTGTACTGGTCGATGTGATTCCTACTTTGGAGGCTGGTATTCCCGAACGGGAAGTGGCAGCGCAATTCGAATATGAATTCAAGAAACGTGGGGCCTCGAGCGCGTCGTTCGACACGATAGCGTTGTTCGGTCCGAAGAGTTCCTTGCCGCACGGTGAACCGGGTGCGAAACAATTGGCGAAGGGTGATGTGATGCTTTTTGATTTCGGTTGTCGGTTAGGCGGGTATTGCTCGGACATGACACGTACCTATGTCTTTCAGGAATCGCCAGGGGATTGGTTTGATGAGATATACGCGGTGACACTGGATGCGCAGTTGCAGGCGCTGGATGCAGTGATGCCGGGCAGGACGGGTCGAGAGATTGACGCGATCGCGCGGGACATCATTTCGGAAGCGGGCTACGGAGAGTATTTTGGTCATGGTTTGGGGCATGGGGTAGGGATTGAAATTCACGAGGCACCGCGACTGAACGCGCATTCGGAGACGATGATGGAAGCGGGTATGATCGTGACGGTTGAGCCGGGGATTTATTTGCCGGGTAAAGGGGGCGTGCGAATTGAGGATTTGGTGGTCGTGCGCGAGGGCGGCTGCGAATTATTGACCTCCATGCCTAAAGAGTTGACTGTTTTGGGTTTATAGTTGTTTTATTACGCTCGAAACGGATATAGTTACGCGCTATTTTGGACGAATAAAGGATAGAATACGAAGATGATTTCAACGGCAGATTTTCGCAACGGTATCGTTGTGATTCAGAATAACGCATTGATGGAACTTGTTGAATTTCAACATGTTAATCCGGGTAAGGGTGGCGCATTTGTGCGGTCGAAACTCAAAAATATTTTGACAGGCAAGGTGCTGGACAAGACCTTCCGCTCTGGCGAGCGCATGGAAGAAGCGCGTGTCGTCGAAGAAGAACACCAGTATTTGTACAACGACGGTGATATTTATCACTTCATGCACAACGAGACCTTTGAGCAGGTTGGTGTGGGGCAAGAAGTGGTGGGTGACAAGAAATTGTGGCTCAAGGAGAATACGAACGTGGGCCTGTTGTTCCACGATTCAAAGGTTATTGCGATCAAACTGCCGAATACAATTGTGCTGGAGATTGCACAGACGGATCCCGGTGAAAGAGGTGATCGTGCACAGGGGGGGACGAAGCCGGCCAAACTTGAAACGGGTGCGTCGGTAAATGTCCCGCTATTCATAAGTGAAGGTGAGTCCGTGAAGGTTGATACGCGGACCGGTGATTATCTCGAGCGTGCTAATTAGGGGTCGAAGTTTTCCTATTCGGAGGAACATATAGTGGATATGAAAGAACTGAAAGAACTCATCGCTGTTTTCGAAAATTCCGATCTGACTGAACTGGAATTGGAAGAAGATGGTCATCGGATGCGCTTGCAGAAGAACATTGCTGGTGGGGCTGCGGTTCCGATGTACATTCCGCAGGCTCCCGCGGTTACTGGTGAAGTATCAACGCCTAAAGCGGTTACGAGTACTCCTCCGGATGAACCGGAAGAAGAAACCTATGCGAACACGATCAATTCGCCGATGGTAGGGACTTTTTATGCAGCACCATCTCCCGGTGAACCCCTGTTCGTTCAGGAAGGCGATCAGATCGCAGTAGGCCAGACCATTTGTATCGTTGAGGCGATGAAATTGATGAATGAAGTTTCCGCCAAATCCAATTGTATTATTGAGAAGATTCTGGTGGAGAATGCTCAACCCGTTGAATTCGGTCAGCCCCTCTTTGCCATTCGTAATATTGCCTAACTTCCCGGAAGGTTTCAGCATATCTCATGTTCCGACGTTTATTGATTGCCAATCGTGGCGAAATCGCAGTTCGTATCATTCGCGCCTGTCGCCAGATGGGTATCACCTCCATTGCCGTATATTCGGATGCCGATGCGGATAGCATGCATGTGGCTCTTGCGGATGAGAGTATTTGTATAGGTCCTGCATCGCCCACGGAAAGTTACCTCCATATTCCCGGCATCATCGCGGCGGCGGAAATTTGTGATACGCAGGCGATTCATCCGGGTTACGGGTTTCTCTCGGAGAACGCGAAGTTCGCGCAGATTTGCGAGGACCATCATATCGGTTTCATCGGGCCAAGTCCTGATGCGATTGCGATGAGTGGCGATAAGTCTGTGTGTCGGGACATCGTCAAGGCAGTCGGTGTTCCTGTAGTGCCCGGTAGCGACGGGCTCATTCATGACGCTGAAGAAGCGCGCGAAGTTGCCAATGAAATCGGTTTTCCAGTTCTGGTAAAAGCTTCGGCAGGCGGTGGTGGCAAGGGGATGCGTATTGCGCATAACGATGTCGCGTTACTATCAGCATTTTCGGTAGCCACTGCAGAGGCCGAGGCGAATTTCGGTGACGGCAGTATGTATCTTGAGAAATACATCGAGAATGCACGCCACATTGAAGTACAAATATTGGCCGATCAGCATGGCAAGGTGATTTCTCTGGGGGAACGGGAATGCAGCATTCAGCGCCGGCATCAGAAGCTGATTGAAGAAACCCCTTCGATAGCGATAACGCCTTCGGTGCGTTCCAAGATGATGAAAGCGGCCATTAAGATCGCGAAGGCCGTGAAATACAGCAATGCCGGTACGGTCGAATTTCTCTACGATGACGATACAAGCAATTTCTATTTTATTGAGTTTAATGCACGTATTCAGGTCGAGCATCCGGTCACCGAAGAGGTCATCCAGAAGGATCTGGTCGTTGAACAGATTCGTATCGCGTCAGGCGAACCGCTGGGCTACAATTCACTAAAACCGCGCGGACATTCGATTGAGGCGCGTATCAACGCGGAAGATCCCGCTCGTGATTTCCAGCCCACGCCGGGCACATTGAACCAATTGTATTTGCCGGGGGGGCCTGGTATTCGTGTGGATACACACATTCGCGCAGGGTATACGGTGCCGATGTATTATGACTCCTTATTGGCGAAGATCGTGGCGTGGGGAGAGACGCGGGATCAGGCCATTGAGCGTCTGGCCGGTGCCTGTGATGAATTTCGGGTGCAGGGTATCGAGACGACGGCTGGTTTGTGTGCCAAGATATTACGCAGCGGTCGGTTTCGCCGTGGCGATATATCGGTCAATTTCGTTGAGCAGTTTATGCAGAATAAGTTGAATACTTAGAGGCTAAGGGGTATTCTGATGCTACACTCAAGGGCGATGACCTTCAGTGTCGTCAGGGCTATTTTCTGTTAGGTGTGCTGAGTACATAAGGGATTTCCATCATGGGTTTTATACGCGGTCTTATTCGATTTTGTGCGGCCATTGTCATTATTTCCATCGGCGTATTGTTTGTCATGTATGATCTCGAGGAACTGGTGGCACGGGCTCATGATGTATATATGGAATTCCTGGACGTAGCGACACCAATTCCGATTGAAGGGGTGACGTACCGCCAGGTCTTCGGTGTAGCCATGGCTTTGTTCGGGGCGCTTCTGCTCTGGATGGTCATTGTTCCTAAACGCAGACGGCGATCCGTGTCCTTTGTCGGTACCCATGGCGAAGTGACCATCGAGCTCGAGCCTGTCGAAGCAACGCTTCAACGCGTGGCGATGAAACTACCTGAAGTAAAGAATATGTCCATCACCTTGCGACCCCTTGAAGGCAATGGGCGAATCAAGGTCGAAGCGGTCGCGATACTCGAAAAGAGCGCGGATGACGACGCCCGGATGGTCACGGCACGTGTGCAGAACTTTCTACAGATTCACACCCGGAAAATCGTAGGGTTGCAGGATGTCGAAACCAAATTGACCGTGACTCGATGGAATATGCGCATGAAGACGGTCAAGCCGGAGCCACTCTTGCTGGAATCGACCAATGAAAGCGCGACGACCGTCGTGAATGCGCAAAGTACGCATATTCCAACACCACCAGTAGCGGAGGTGCCTGTCGAGACTACGAATTCGGTTGAGTTGGACAGAGGCGCAGGCGGCGAAATTAGCAAGTTCTAAGTGAAACAACATTGAGTTGAGTGATGCTGGCAAAACGAATCATACCCTGCCTGGATGTGGCCAATGGCCGCGTTGTTAAGGGCGTACAATTTGTGGGCCTTCGGGATGCAGGCGATCCTGTTGAGGTCGCACGGCGTTATGACGCGGAAGGCGCTGACGAGATCGTTTTCCTCGATATTCAGGCCTCAACGGACAATCGGGACACGATGCTCGATGTCGTTTACCATACCGCCGAGGAAGTGTTCATGCCCTTGTGTGTGGGCGGTGGCATCCGCACAACGGAAGACATTCGTCGACTGCTCGCCGCTGGTGCGGATAAGGTCAGCATTAATACTCCGGCGATTGAAAATCCACAGTTTGTGAACGAGGCTTCGACGCGATTCGGTTCACAGTGCATTGTGGTAGCGATAGACGCCAAAAAAACGGATCATGGATTCATCGTGAAGAGTCACGGTGGACGGGATGGGGGACGCGCGACCGAATTGGACCCTATCGAATGGGCCAAAGAAGTGGAAGATCGCGGTGCAGGAGAAATTCTCCTTACGTGCATGGACAACGACGGCACGAAAGATGGCTACAACATCGAAAAGACCAGAAAGGTCGCCGATGCCGTGAGTATTCCGGTGATCGCGAGTGGTGGCGCGGGAAACCTTGAGCATATGCGTGCGGCGTTAGATGAGGGTGGGGCTGATGCGGCACTGGCGGCCTCCATTTTTCACTTCCAAGAGTACACCATGCACGAGGCGCGGGAATATTTGGCGCAACATGGCGTACATGTCCGTACGGTGCATCCGTCGCTGATGCATGCGGCTGGCGGGAGTCCCCAATGATGCGGTTTCATTTTCGACATCAAGCTTGTCGATGGCTTCGGTAAATTTTGATCATTTCGCGCTGCATTCTGCTGCTTTCGAGTTCTTATTGAAATACTTTAGGGGAGAATCCCATTGAAAAATTTGTTTGATATTGTGAAGCGTGATGAGAATGGCCTGGTTGCGGCCATCATTCAAGATGCTACAACCGGCCAGGTTCTGATGCTCGGTTATATGAACGACGAATCTATGCGAATCACGCTTGAAAAACAGAAGGCTTGTTTCTGGTCGCGATCGCGTCAGGAACTATGGCTAAAAGGAGAGACTTCCGGGAACATGCTGAACGTGAAGGAAATCAGGGTCGATTGCGATGCGGATGCACTGATTCTGCAGTGTGAGCCTGAGGGTCCTACGTGTCACACCAACGAGACCAGCTGTTTTTACCGCACCGTTGATGCCAAGGGTGGCCTCGCGTTGGCGGGCGATGGCGTGGCAACAGAATGATCGGGTACTGAGATGAATCATCCCACACTAGAGGGATTTCGCGCGATAGCGGGTGATGGAACACTGGTTCCGGTATACCGTGAAATCGTTGCGGATCTTGAGACACCGGTTTCGGCCTACATGAAACTATCGCGCGATCAGCAGCATACCTTTCTCTTGGAAAGTGTTGAGCAGGGGGAGATCGGACGCTACAGTTTTCTGGGCGGAAACCCTTCGATTATTTTCAAGTCAAAAGGCAAGCAGGTTACGATCACGCGCAATGGTGGAGTCGAGACTTATGAGTCCGATAACGCCTTGTACGATCTGCGCGAATTGATGTCGGTCTATGAGCCCGTGGAAGTCCAGGGCATCCCGTCGTTTCACGGTGGCGCGGTAGGGTATATGAGTTATGACCAGGTACGTTTTTTTGAGACCTTGCCGGATGAAAACCCAGATCCGCTGAACCTGCCTGATATGTATTTTCTGATTACCGACACGATATTGATTTTTGACCATGTGCGTAACAAGTTGATGATTGTCTCGAATGCTCATATTCAGGGCGATGTCGACGCTGCCTATCGCGAAGCGGTCGAGAAGATTGACGCGCTTGAATTGGTCTTGCGTCAACCGCTAATCGTCAAGAATGAACGATTGCATTCTGGCGAAGTGGATACCGCGATACGGTCAAACTTTTCCGAAGATGAATATTGCGAGATCGTAGAGAAAGCCAAGGAATATATTCGCGCGGGCGATATCTTTCAGGTAGTGCTGTCTCAACGATTCGAACGCACCGTCCATTCCTCCCCATTAAATTTGTATCGCGCGCTTCGCTGTGTGAATCCGTCGCCCTACATGATTCTCCTGGAGCTACCGGAGTTCAGCATCGTGGGCTCGAGTCCAGAAGTGATGACGCAGGTAACCGGGACGCGGTGTATGGTGCGTCCCATCGCGGGAACCCGACCGCGCGGCAAGAATCCTCAGGAAGATCACGATTTCGAAGTCGATCTGATGTCCGATGAGAAGGAGCTGGCGGAGCATATCATGCTGGTGGATCTGGGGCGGAATGACATAGGTCGTGTCAGCAAGATTGGCACGGTGGAGCCGACCCGATTGAAGACGGTTGAACGCTATTCCCATGTCATGCATATCGTGAGTCAGGTTGAGGGCGAATTGCGGGACGATCAGGATGCCTTCGATGCATTGGCGGCAACATTTCCGATGGGCACAGTAAGTGGCGCGCCGAAAATTCGCGCGATGGAGATCATTGATGAACTTGAGACGCTTCGGCGGGGTCCGTACAGCGGCGGCTGCGGATACATCAGTTTTTCCGGTGATATGGACACCTGTATTCTGATTCGCACGATGATTGTGAAGGACTCGGTGGCCTATCTTCAGGCTGGCGCAGGTATTGTGTACGACAGCGACCCGGCGCGCGAGTATGAGGAAACGCAGAACAAAGCGAGGGCGATGTTTCAAGCGGTGGAGTTTGCCGAGAATGGACTTGAATCATGATAGTGCTCATCGATAATTACGATTCGTTTACCTATAATCTGGTGCAATATATTGGCGAATTCGATACGGATATTCGTGTATTCAGAAATGACAAAATCGATGAAGACGGTGTGTGCGCGTTGAAGCCTGATGGCGTGGTGATTTCTCCGGGGCCGTGTACGCCGAACGAAGCGGGAAATTCGTGTGCGATTATCGAGGCGCTAGCCGGCGAGGTTCCGATTCTTGGTGTCTGTCTTGGGCACCAGAGTATCGGTGCGGTGTTTGGTGGCAACGTGATTCGCGCGGATCGCATTATGCATGGCAAGGTCAGCGCCATGACGCATACCGCGAATGCTTTATTTGAAGGTGTACCCGACGAGTTTGAAGCGACACGTTATCACTCGCTGATTATTGAGCGAGAGAGTTGTCCCGAGGTTCTCGAAGTAACGGCCGAAACGTCCGAGGGCGAGATCATGGCAGTGGCCCATCGCGAATTGCCTGTGTGGGGGCTTCAGTTCCATCCAGAAAGCATCCTGACGGGGTGTGGCAAACAATTGATATCGAATTTCGTTGACGCGTGCAGGAGGACAAAGACCTAAGGGCCTGTCGCCAAAACATTGTCTTCGTGCGTCGTGTAAACGCACGGGCAGTGGGCACTTAGGACGATTCCAGTTTGACATGCCCTTGACCGTATGCTACATTAACATCACTTGGGACGGTTTGTCTTATCACTGAAGGAGCACCCCTGATTGTGGCTGCAAAGATCAATAAGAAACAGCAAGGGCTTATCGACGAGATGACTCGTCGTGTAAATATGGTTCGTGAGTTTATGAATGATTGGTTGTTGTTCAACCAGATCCTGTCGGCCTATCCGAGTCCCGGCGTGAACAAAGCGCAACTTGAGAATCAGTTTCTGAAAATCAAGAGTAAACTCGCGCGCGAACACAATGTGTTAAAGGATGCGATCAGTATAGATTACCTCATCGATTCCAATACGATGCAGATTGTTTCAGGTGCGACGAACCTTGAGACGATATATTCGCAATCGGAAGTGGCCGTAAAGAAACTTCAGGGGGAATGGCACCGTTCCTTTATTTCGATTAACGAAACTCTGGGGCAAATTGAAGACAAGAAAGCGCGTGCTGAATCGGGAGAAAAAATTTCACTGGACGGTAGTGCGGTAGGGATACCGACTAGTGGTGGTATGTCTGGGGGTGCAAAAAAGAATATGTTGATCGCAGTTGTGGTTATCGCCGCAATCGCGGGATTTCTTTATTCCCCGTTCGGTGAGACGTATATAGAGATGGTGAAGTCGTTATTCGAATAGTGTCGATTACATGTCGACGATAAGTCGGCATTTTGGAGGAGTTGGGCGTTGACGAAACGGGAATTGGTGATTCAGGTTGCGAATCGGCTGGGGATGACGCAGAATGAAGTCTCGGATGTGGTGCAGACCATGTTTGACACTGTGACGGAGACGCTGGTGCAGGGTGATCGCCTCGAGATCCGAAATTTTGGCGTGTTTGAAGTCAAATCCCGTGACGCGCGTATCGGTCGAAATCCGCGAACTGGCGAAGAAGTCCCCATTCCGGCCAAACGAGTCGCCTCCTTCCGGCCGGGCAAGGTTCTCAAAGACTGGGTTCAGAATGGATCCGAAGCGCGTCCGGAATCCCTGTTCAAATCTGATGAAACGAGTGCGGGTAAACAGAACGGTTCGACCAATGCACTCGTGGTGGCGCAGGAAGTAAACGAGACTCCTATGGAGTCCTCATCACAACTATCGGATTCCGGCTCGGACCAACAAAGCCTGTTCTAACAAGTGGGCCAGGCGGAATGCCTCCATGCTCCTGAATTCCTTGCCTTTTGTGTGATATCATGGGGGATGTTGCGCCGAGTGTGTGATTTCCAGTGATGAGGAATGGTTTTACTCAATAATGAATGAAGAACTGGCAGATAAAGACGAAATCCCGGACGTTGACGCTGCCCGAATGACCTTTACAGGGCATCTGGGAGAGTTGCGCACGCGTATGGTCAAGTGTTGTGTGGTTCTTTTTGTATTTTTTCTTTTGGGATATGCAGCCTCCACGCCGATTATCGTTGCGATATCGCGCCCTCTTCAGAATGCGAATGTGGAATGGGTGACGCTGTCGCCTATTGAGCCAGTATTGGTCAAAATGCGGTTTGCCATGTATGCGGCGTTGGTTGTCGGGTTGCCGTATATCGTTTACAACATTTGCGCTTTCGTATTTCCTGGTCTACGCCCTAAAGAGAAGAGGATCGTCAAAATTTCCTTGGCAGGCTCCTCAGTATTGGCAACATCGGGTGTCGCGATTGCATTTTTCGGGGTATTTCCGTTAATTCTCCCTTATTTGATGAGGCTTACGCCAGATTTTGTGACGAATCAGCTGCGCTTGAGCGATACGATGTCGATTATTTTTAAAGGTGTGATGGGTTTTGCCGTAGCCTTTCAGTTCCCGATGGTGGTTTTTGTGCTGGTTTATATGGGGGTATTGACGCCGGAAACGATGAAGGAATATCGGCGCGTGGCTATTATAGGGATATTCATTGTTGGCGCGTTGCTAACACCCCCGGATCCAATCTCCCTACTCTTACTGGCATTACCGCTTGTCGTGCTCTATGAATTCAGTATATGGGTCTCCTATTTCATACTACGTCGTAAGTCTGCAGAGGAGGATGCATAACAATGTTCGGGAGCATAGGAGTATTCGAAATTGTGCTTATTGCGGGTCTGGCCTTGATGATTCTGGGCCCGGACAAGTTTCCTGAGTTTGCAAAAATTAGTATGCGCACCATGCGGGATATTCGCAAGTATATGAGTGACGCGCAACGGGACATCGCGTCTGAATTGAATCCGTTGAAGCAGGAACTTGATGGGTTGAAGAAGATCGACGTAGAGAGCTATGTGGATGATCTCATTAGTGATGGCACGGATGAGGATATGGATGACGATGATGATGGGTCGATCAATCTTGAGCCGGATGCCAGTGTGATCGATGATTGGTATCCGGAGGAATTGAACGAAATCATGCCGGGTGACGATGAGACAGCGGATAGGGCGGATGAGGCGACGGACTCCGACGAAGATTCCGCGCAGGAACATGCTGGTGAAGCTGTACCGTATGAATCAGAAACATCGGAATCCATCGCGGATGATGAAGCCGTGGAGTCGGAATCTGTCCCAGAGCGTGAGGATGATTTTCAGATGACGGGTGGATATGAGGGGCGTGAAGAAGTGGTCGACACGAGCGACCCGGAGCGTCTGGACGGCTAAGATCCGAATCGTTGATTAATTTTGTCGTCGCCTTGCGCAACCCAGTCGGTGGCTGACAGTTTCGCTTCTCCCGCAGATTTAACACGGCTTACGATGAGCAGCCCGCCTTCGGCCGCGATCTCGATTCCCGCGTCGCTTACTTTTGTGATCGTGCCAGGCACGGTATCGTGAACCTCGTTACGTTTGCGGGCGTTGTAGAATTGGATCCCGGTACCGCCAATGGTGGTACCCGCTCCTGGGCTGGGGTCGGCGCCGCGCACTAGGTTATAGATGTCGTCAATGGAACGTCCCCAATCGATGACGGTATCCTCGGTTTTGCACCAGCCTTCGTAGGTCTTCTCGCTGTCCTCCTGCACAATTCTGGGTGCCGTACCCGCCTTGACGAGCTGCACCGATTCGATCATGGCATCCACGCCGATGGGGAAAAGGTTATCGAAGTACACGGAACCAAGGGTATCGTCCGGTCCGATGGCGACTTCTTTTTGCAGCAATATGGGGCCAGTGTCGAGACCGTCATCGGGCCAGAATATGCTGAGTCCGGTATTGGTTTCGCCCTGAATGATGGGCCAGTTGATGCTGCTGGGTCCGCGGTGTTTTGGCAGTAAGGAGGGGTGGTACTGGATGGTGCCTTGTTTAGGTGCTTCAAGGATTTCCATGGGTACGATGTCGGTCACGAATGCCATCACGCAAAGGTCGACGTTCAATTCAATAAAGGCTTTGATCGCTTCGGGCGACCGCATGCGTTTGAACTGAGAGACATCAATTCCGTTTTTGAGTGCGAGAGTCTTGATGGGGTCGTGGGGACGTCCTTCTTTATCCGGGGCACAGAATACGCCAACGATTTGTTCGCCTTGTTCAAGTAATTTCTTGAGCACGCTTTCACCAAAGGCGGCCTGTCCAATGATGGCTATACGAAATTCTTTAGGCACAGGTATATCCTTTTCGGGGTACGGAGGCTCTTAATTGTGAAGGAGGGATGAAACGATTACCGTAAATGACGAGAACGACGCAGATGATTAACTACCTTCCGCCGGGTCGTCACTCTTCTTGCGTTGTTTACGTTTACGGATCGAATTGGCTTTGTAATATAGCGCAGGTTCGATTATGGCAGGGTGGAGTCCTTGGGTTTCGATATCACCGTAGCTGACCCGTCCGCGGTAGGTACGGTTTGAGAGTATGATTGCGATGGCTTGTCTGGACCAGTTGTTGTCTTTGCGGGTCATGATGTTTCTTGATTTGAGGTAGAGCACAACTTTTCCGGTACTGCGTGTACGCAAATATTCGCGAAAAATGATGCGCACAACTTCCGCTTCTCGATCGTCAATTTCAAGCGGACGTTCGCCTACACTACCGCGCCGATATCCGTAGGGCGCGGGTCCGGTACCGTATCGGCCGCGCTGTACCGCATTGAGCTGACCGCGTTTAACTTTGGAGCCGTGCGAAGAGGGGGAATTCTCTCCTGCGTTCCCGGATACCAGTGTTGAATCTTCCACCTGTTTCATTATATTCCACCGCTTTCTGAATATTCTCTTATCTTGAAGATGAACACCCACGATTTCAGGTTTGAGTTCGAAAATCTGATTGTGGGAGTCACATTCTTGCCCAGTGTAAAATAGAACGGTATTCTGGTTGCAGCCCGAACTCTACTTCTACCTTACGATAAATACGCGCGGATGTCAATAGTTTTCGGGAGAAATATCTGTAAAAATTGAGAAACGTGGACAATTCTACTAATTTCAATTTCTACGTATTTTCAGTGTATTTTAGGAATAGTTATGGAATTTTCAACGAAAAAACCCGATTACAGACAGATGTCTGTGATCGGGTTTTTAGTTTACAGATGAGATTAATGCTACTTGCGCTTCTTTTTAGCAAGTGTGAGTAGGGCAGTGGGTGTTTCGCCGTATAACGTGGAATCCAGAGAGAAACTTTTGTCGATGATTTCGGCGATGTCCTTTTTGGGCATTCCAGCGGATTTCGCTTCAGAAGTAACTTCGTGCAAACGGTTAATAATGCGGCGGCGGCACTCTTCACGGCATTTGGATTCAACGTTTTTGTTGATAAAAACGCCCATTCCTCGACGGGTATAGAGAAGCCCCATGACTTCGAGATCCCGATAGGATTTTGCAACCGTATTGGGGTTCACGCTAAGTCGTTCGGAAAGTTCACGCACCGAGGGAAGTTGATCGCCTGCTGTGAGCTTTCCTGAGGCAATCGCGAATTGTACGTGATTTTCGATCTGGAGGTAGACCGCTACGCTACTTCGAATATCGACACTGGTTAACATGGCGTGATTCCTTGTATTGTGTTTTTCTTCACATTTTCCGTTATGGGCGAGCTATAATGGGGTTGTTGTGTCTTGGCTTCTATAGATGCTTTTGGGTGTTCAGAAATTGAACATCTGACTCAACGTGGTTAGTATACATCGCTAGGATAGATGAATCAAAGGATTTATGACATGAGTAGACCGTTTTACACGATTATTGTGGCCACTAGCCTGCTAGTGGCTGGATGTGGTGGAGGTCCAATCTCTGAAACGATTTCTCCAACCTCCGTCAAGGAGATTAGCACCGGAAGTCTTGTCATTAGCCCAACTGGGATATTAGCAGTCGTTGTTAAGGATATATTGGGTGAGCATCGCGAAGCGCGGGTGATTTTAAGGAATTTAGCAGGCGAGGAATTACAGCGAATTTTGGCACCGGCGGGCATCGGGCAAGGAATCGTTGATGTTGGCACTTATTCGGCACATATAGAGGTCTATGACGCATCGATTCCATTGGTAGTTTCTATACAGTCTGTTGAAATTGTTGAGGGAGAAAAAACCGAAATCGCTTATGAATTATTGTTAGGAGTTGCCGGAGGAAGAAGCTTGAGCGAGTTTGACCAGGATGGCGATTTGATCATTGACGTGGTCGAGGTTGAGCAGGGTACCGATCCCCATGATGCTGTGTCCAGGCCGGGGGCAACACCTTTTCGGTGGCCGGAACAAGTTCTGGGTAGTGAAGAAGGTTGGTTGCGTGGTGAGTTGCACGCGCACTCCTCATACGGGGTCGGGACGGAATCTGTCTCCAAGGTAATCGCTCGTGCGGAAAAGCTAAATCTGGATTTTTTGTCGATACTGGATCGAAATACGCTGGCGCCTGCATTGGATGAGTCGTATCGTTCAAATCGTTTGATTATGATTCCGGGGATGGAGTGGGGAACAAAAGAATCGGGTGTTGCCTTGGTGTATACGCCGGGGAGTATGCCTTCGTTGCCCCGTTCGGAGGAGGAAATGTCTGTCTTTACGCGTCTGGTCCAGGCTCAGGGTGGTTTGGTGTTCGCGGCCCATCCGTGTTATCCGACCTCGCCGTGGAATTGGAGCGCCGAGAACCTCAATGGTGTTCAGGCGTGGTGCATGAACTGGCGTGCGATGCCACCGATGGGAATTGGTCTTGTGCATGAGCATAATCGTTTGAGGAAGGATGGTCGGTATGTCTCTTCGTTGGCGCGTGTGTCAGTCTTGCCGGGTTTATCGGCCAATGGGCAGGCGAGCGCGTATTGGGATTTTGAGATGCGCAATGGACGTCAATTGACGTTGATCGGGGGTAGTCAATCGGGATCCCCGAAGGTTCCGATGGCGGAGCCGGTTACGTATGTTTATGCCAAAGAGAAGTCACTCTCGGGTATTATGGAGGGGTTGCGATTGGGACGCACTTATGTGTCGAAGGGCTTGAAGGGGCCGAAGATTGAGTGGGTGGGCGATATCTTTGATGATGATAGTATCGACGTGAGTATGGGGGGGACGGTGCCTCTGGATTACCCGACCCGCTATTGGGTCCGCGTACAGGGTGCCAAGGACTGTAAGCTTGAGGTTGTATCGAATGGGATAACGTCACGTTCGGTCTCGATACTTATGGATGATTGGGTATTCAGTTATGTGCTGAATCCTGGGCATCTTGCGGTCTCCAAGATTCGGATTGTGGACGATCCGGAAGAAATGGGTTTTGGGTTGCGAGAGGTGCTGGCAATGACGAGTCCTATTTTTGCAAATGGGATCGTGCAAACGGGTGATGTCGAGGGCGAGAATGGGTGGGTTAAGATTGATAACGACTATATGGCCCCTTCGCGCATTGACGATTTCATTAATTATCTTGAGGATAACTTCAAGCCCAGCAATTAGTTAGCGGGTGTGCGCGTGTATGGGTGTTTCGCGGATATCACGGTGCTCTATCGTGGGAGGAAATCGGTATTGACATCTGAGGGCATCTGGGCTACAGTGATACGATAATTGCGCAGTATGCGCACTTTGTTGTCGAATTGACTGGTGGTCTCCACTGGGAGATCCAGGAGGTAGTATTGTGAGCGATACCGAGCAGACCGATGATGAGCATGTAGGGCGTTTTGAGGGTAGGGTGAAGTGGTTTAGTGACCCGAAGGGCTACGGTTTCATTTTGAGCAATGATGATTCGGATATTTTCGTGCATCATTCGGCTATCAAGATGGAGGGATTCCGCACCTTGCATGAGGGCGACGTGGTCATTTACGATTTGATGAAAAGTCCAAAAGGTTTGCAGGCCGCGAATGTTTCGCCAGTGGAATCTACTTCGTAGAACGGGATTCCCTGGGGCCAGAGTCACTGTCCAGTTGCTGAATACTCCTTAGTTTTGTTAAGCGACCTCTGTGGCATCATCGACTTTCGCATCCTTCGTCCGGCCATCGGGGGTATCTTCTGCAGATTCGTCTACGGTGACTTCTTCTGCGTCTTCACCGTCGTCGCTTGCGGGAGTGTTTCGGAGAACACTGAAATTTTCGGCCATGCCCCATAGATACCAGACGCAACCGGCGCTTGCTGTGCCAGCGAGAAGGGCGAGGAGTAGAATTCGCAATGTGTTCATTCAAAGAGCCTCGTCTTGGGTGTGATCGTATGGGATGAGCGGGTGGACCATTTCTTCGTGCGCGAGTGTCTGCAGTTCGTCTCTGTAGGTATCGAGATTTTCCTGTATGGACGCGATGCGCTCTATCAATTCAGCGTTGGATTGTTCCAGATTGCGAATGGTTGCTTGAATGGCAGCACTCACGTACAGGATATCCTCGGATTGGATTGGAGCTTTGGAAGGGGCTTGCGCTTCGGGCGTGATGGGAGTGAGTTCTTCCCATTGTTCCGCGATTGCATCTTGTTCTGATTGGGTGGGTGCTGCAAGGGCCTCGAGTGAGTCGAACCATGCTTTTCCGGTACCCAGCAATATACAGCGGACCATTACAAAGTCGGTATCTGCGGGTGGGTCGATGGAAGTCGAAACTTTTGACCATCCGTGGGTGCCGGAGAGTGGTGTGGTTTGAATGGTTGTTGCTTCGGATAATGTCTGTGACTGTCCCCTTCGAAAGCATTGAATCCAGAGTCCGGCGTTTCCCGCGTTCTCGGTTCGTATGGATGCTGTTATGGTAAGCGTAGTGTCTGTGAGATCATCGAAAATAGGCTGACTCCAGTTATTCACGGGCTCTCTTGCATAGGGGGAGAGTGTCGCCAGCATGACCGAGTAGTCGCCGTCGTGCGCGATTCGGTCGGTGTCCCCGAAGGCCTCATTGCCTGGCATGATGAACAAACTCCAGCCGTGTGGTATGCCGTTGAGCTGCAGGGAGTCGAATCCGGGATTGGCGAGCAGGTTCTCGCCCAGGGCTGCTATCGACAAAAGCAGGGAGACGGTTGTGGCGATCCATCCTGTGAGGATATTGGGGCGTACTATGAACGGTAGGGTGAGCAATTGGAGGTGTTCCCTACGGGGTTAGTTGAGTCCCTGGAATCGAAGTTTGAGGTCTTTGGGGCTTGTTGCATTAGCCAGAGCGACTTCGGTGGTGATGGTTTCATTTTCATGGTGATCGTAGAGTGCTTGGTCGAAGGTTTGCATGCCGTATTGATCGTAGCCTTCTTCGATGAGGCGTGTGACGTCTTTGAGACTTTTGCCATCGATGATATAGTCGCGAATGGTACGGGTGCCTATCATGATTTCCATTGCGACGCAACGCCCGCCACCGTTTTTGAGGGGGAGGATACGCTGGGATAGGATGCCGCGTATGACGGTACCGAGCTGTTTGCGTACTTGTTCTTGTTGGTGCGGCTCGAAAAAGTCGATCACACGGTGAATGGTTTCGGATGCGCTCACGGTGTGAAGGGTGGAAAACACGAGGTGCCCGGTTTCCGCAGATGAAAGTGCGGTGCCGACGGTTTCCTCATCACGCATTTCCCCGATGAGGATAATGTCGGGATCCTGTCGTAATGCGCCGCGCAGGGCATTGGCGAATGAGAGCGTGTCATGACCAACAGCGCGTTGAGTGATGATGGATTGCTCGTCTTGGTGAAGAAATTCCAGGGGATCTTCGACGGTAATGATATGTTCAGGCCGCGAGGTGTTGATGTGGTTTATCATGGCCGCAAGGGATGTCGATTTCCCGCTACCGGTGGGGCCGGTCACAAGCACCAGGCCGTTTTTGTGTTGCGTGAGCGGTTTTAATACTTCGGGTAGTTGTAGCTCGTCGAGCGTTAAGATTTTGACGGGAATGATGCGGAGTACGACACGACAGTCTCCGTCGTCGAGGCACGCGTTGATACGGAAGCGGGCTTTGCCTTTCAGGGTGTAGGAGGCATCGAGTTCCATGAGTTTGGTGAACTTGGCCATGTCTTTGGTTGAGACAATGTCGGCGAGTAATCTTTCGACCTGATCATTGTCGAGTACTTCATCTCCGACGCGCCTTAGTGTTCCGTCTATGCGCATTACAGGTGGGTTATCGGTTTTCAGATGAATATCGGAAGCGTTCTTTTCCACTGCCAACGTAAGCAGTTCGTCCATATGTTCCATTTAAAATCCCCCCTTGAGGACATATTATATCATATTGAGCATTAAATCAAAGGGATATGGAGGGGATCGGGATGGTTGTGAGGTCGCCGTATTCGCCGCGCATGAATCGAGAGTGACCGGCTGCGGCTATCATAGCCCCGTTATCCATGCAGACGCTGAACGCGGGCATGCACACGGGTACATCGAGCTCGGAGGTGAGTCGCTCTCGCAGGAGCTTGTTCGCGGCCACGCCTCCGGCGAGAATGAGTTTTGGGGCCTTTGTCTGTGTGAGGGCCTGTTTGGTCTTGATGAGGAGGATGTCGATGGCGGCGGCTTGAAAGCTGGCGGCGATATCGGCGATGGGTCGGTCGGGATTACGCTGCGTTTCGTAGAGTACGGCGGTTTTAAGTCCGCTGTAACTGAATTCGAGGTTGTCGGTTTTGGCGAAGGCTCGTGGGAATTTGATGGCGTCGGGATCACCGTCCTTCGCGGTGTTTTGGATGCTGGGTCCGCCTGGGTAGGGTAGTCCGAGCATACGAGCGACTTTGTCGAAGGATTCGCCGACGGCATCATCGCGCGTTGAGCCGAGTAGGGTGTATTCGTGTGCGGCGTGGCCGTGGATGAGTTGGGTATGGCCGCCGCTGACGATGAGCACGAGGCAGGGGAATTCGGGGGGGGAACCTTGGAGGAATGCGGAAAAAATATGGCCTTCGATGTGATGCACGGGAATGGATGGAATACCGCGTGCATAGGCGAAGGCTTTGGCGAAATTGGTGCCGACGAGCAGGGAGCCCATGAGTCCTGGTCCGTTTGTGTAGGCCACGGCATCGATTGGATCGCTGAGTTTGTCAAGCGCGGTCTCAACCATCTGTGTAATGACTTCGACGTGCATTCGGGAGGCAATCTCGGGTACGACGCCTCCGAATGTGGCGTGTACGTCGACTTGGGAGGAGACGTCGTTGACAAGCACGTTACAGCCGTCGCGAACGATGCCTATTCCTGTATCGTCGCAGGAGCTTTCGATGCCGAGAATGGTTGTCATTGCACCAGTTCCGATACCTTGACGAGCGTGACACCCTGCTCTTCGAGTGTTGGGAGAATTTCCTTGAGTAGTCGTGCCGTGGTTGGTCGAAAATGGCAGATAGCGATGGCTTGGCCTTTGGTCTTGGCGACTTCGATCACTTCGGCAAAACGTTTGCGTATTTCGCTCTCGTCGTTATCGTGATCGAGAAAGAGATCGCGTTGGGCGGATGGGAATCCGTATGATTTTGACACTTCGTAGGCGGTGGTATGTGTTGTGGTGCGACTGTCTACGAAGAACAGATCGCGGCCCTTGATGGCATCCATAAAGTGTGCCATGGCGATGGGGTCGGTTGTGTATTTTGAGCCGGTGTGATTATTGACGCCGATGGCTTGCGGAATTTGGGTCAGGGCCTCGAGCGTGAGCAGGGTAATTTCTTCCGGGTCCATTTCAATATTGATCTGGCCAGGATGGAGGAGTTCAGGGTCGGTGTTCTCCATGGGCATGTGCAGCATAATCTCGAAACCCAAGCCGTGTGCTTTCTCTGCAATGGCTGAACCGTGTGGTGTATTGGGCAGAATGGCGAGAGTCAATCGCGTATCGAGCGAGAGGATGGTGTCGGTGAGTGCGCCGCCGTATCCGCCATCGTCGACGATGATGGCGAGTCTGGCGGAGCCATTTATGACGGGCTCGATCGGAAAAGCATTGAGCACTTCTTCGGGCACGGCGGCCAGGATGATATCGTCGGTTTCATTGGGGGGAGACGGTTCGCCGGGTGTCGTTTTCGTGATTTGTTGAGGGCTCCAACCATCGTAGTCTTTCTTGATGGACTCCAGGGATAGCGTTTGGGCAGGCTCAATTTGTGAAGTTTCGATGGGCTTGTCGGCGGATTTATCAACCGAATCCGGTATCGAAAGTGATGGTGTCCGTTTTGGCTTAACTGGTGCTGGTGTATATCGGGCTGTGTCGATTGCGCGGCGTGGTTCGATAACCCTTCGAGTTCGGGATTGTAGAAAACGCACATTGGCGAAAACATATTCACCGTAGGAAATCGCCATCTCTTGCCTGGACTCATCGCGTTGTGAATCGGCCACAATCAGGTTGTTGTTTCGCATCTTTCGTTCGAAAGTGGCTTCGATCAGTGCGCGATTGGTGTGGGAAGGAAGGTGGACGATGTAGTCGCGTTGATAGTAGTGCGCTTTGGGCGATGTGATTAGTAGTGGATCGGTGATGGTAATTTGGGAAGGTACGATATGGTGGTTGCTGAGAAAATTTTCGATGGACGTTGCCGTCTGCACAGAAATCGGGAGGAGATCGTAGGGTCGGCTGGTGATGTATTGAAACATGAGCGCGAGCGAAACGATGAGTAGTATGGTGAAAGAGATTCCGCCCCTGATAATCGTGCGCCAGGGGTTAGGGATTTCGATCGCTTCTTCTGAAACCGTTTCTTCCTGGCCATCAGTGGTTGGTTCTTCTTCATTTTCTTTGATGTCGTCTGGCATATTCAGAAGTCTAACCACTCCACTGAGTCAATTGGTTGTCCCAAGAACTGTTCTCCGAGTTGGCGAAATTTCTCTGGGTCATCACTGACCAGATATTCGTGTATCGCATGTTCTTCGGGTAGTGCTAGTTGATTGAGTCCCCGCAGTACTTCTTCGACGGCCCCCGAAGTGGAACTGGCACTGTCGACCAGTGTAACACGATCCGATACGACTTGTTGAATCGTTTCGGCGAGGAGCGGGTAGTGGGTGCATCCGAGTACGAGGGTGTCTATCTCATGTTGCATGATGGCATCGAGGTAGTGATGTGCGATTTGGGTGGGGACTGAGCCTGTGGTCCAGCCTTCTTCGGCCAACGGCACAAAGAGGGGGCATGGCACGGATACGACCTCGGCTTCGGGGGTCAGCGCATGGATGGCATCGCGATAGACCTGGCTGTTGATGGTGCCTTGTGTGCCGATAATACCGATAGGACCCTTTTTGGTGGCGTTTACGGCGCAATGTGCTCCGGGATCCACCACACCGATGACGGGGATGGAGTTGGCAGTTTGTAATGCCGGGATAGCGTGTGCGGAAGCGGTATTGCAAGCCACAACGAGCAGTTTGATGCCGCGTTGTGTCAGGATTTCGGAGCAGGCCTGCGCGTATCGGATAACGGTGGCGGGGGATTTCGTTCCGTAGGGCAGGCGGGCGGTGTCGCCGAGGTAGATGATGGATTCGTTGGGCATGCGTTCCATGATCTGGCGCGCGACGGTTAGTCCGCCGAACCCGGAATCAAATATGCCGATGGCACCGTCGCCGTTAGACGGATTCAATGGAGGCTCCAGGCAATGTGGTGTTGCGGATAGGGTCGCTTAGGTCAATGTGTGCTGGAAAGGTCTGTTGATAGGGCGCGCCTTCGAAGAGAAATCGGAGGGATTTCACTGCGAGGTCGTTTGGGCCGCGAAGTTCGCGTTGAAAGAGTGTGCGTGTGATGCTGCGAACCATTAGTAATTCGGCCGTGGTGCTTTTGATGTGTCCAGCTTCGAGCGTACGGGAGAAATCGACCACGAGTTCACCGTTCTCCAGTAAGTACATGGCACGAATGGTTGTGCGATTGGAGATGACGGGGATAAGATCGCTTGATTTGGGGCCGTCGATAATCTGATTGAGTGCGGCCTGGCAATTGCGCACGGTGCTGCTACCCAGAGGGAGGCGATGGGTCTCCGGACGCACGTAAATCGAGTTGGGTGTCGCGAAAAAGATGCGCACGTCCGTTGTTTCGATGATCTCCACGGGTTGGGCGGGAGTTGGTACCGAAGTGGGTGTTTCGCGAATGGCGAAGGCCAGTGGATTCTGTCCTTCCTGATATTGTTCGTAGAGGATCATGCCAAGGGTGAACACCAGGATCAAGGTGAGCAGGCCCCACAGGCTCAAGAGTGCTGAACGCAGAATGTTGCGTGGTTTAGGCGTATCGTTCATTGGTTTCGTTGTGCCTCAAGGATGGATTCGTTGTCGAACTTTTGGACGGGGGCAGGTTTCCCCGATTCGGTGATGAGTTGGCGTATGCTGGTCGCTAGAGCGGTTGCGAGTTTGTGCTGATAATCAGGATCCCGCAGGCGGGTTTCTTCGTCCGGGTTGGTCAGGCAACCCAGCTCGATGAGCACTGCGGGGCCGCTGATCGATTTGAAAAGGGGGTTTGTGATGGGGTGAATTCCGCGTGTAGGCAGTCCCAGTTCGGTTTCTAAGGTGGATAGAAGTATTTCTGCGGCGCCACGACTGGCGGTTGCGATATCACTTGCTCGCCAGCGTAGTGAGAGGCCTTTGGAGCCGCGCTGACTGCCTTGTTCGGGGTAGAAGGCGGCGAGCCCGGCGGTTTCCGGGGAAAATGAACCTCCGAGGTGTAAACTGATCAGGAGGTCGGCGCGGGCGGATTGCACCATGACGGAGCGTTGCTGAATCGTGACGTCTGTATCGCTGTCGCGGATGAGATGAATGGTGGCATCCTTAGTTCCGGCAAGTATATCGTTCACCTGTTGCGCGATAAGAAGTGTGATGTCTTTTTCGAGTGCGCCGGTGGGGCCTTCGACACCGCTCTCGAATCCGCCATGCCCGGCGTTGATTACTATCGTGCGAATGGCGCGATTACGGGCGGGTGCTGTCGTAACGGAGGAGGTATCTTCGAATAATTCTCGCGTCGGATCGAATTCTGACTGGGTTGTACGCGACGGATTCGGGGTCGGGTTGGTTTTGGTCTCGACACCGAGGTTTAGGCGGAATGATTTCTTGAAGAATGATTGGCAATCAGCGACGGCGATATAAACGCCGGAGTCATCCGAGATGATGTTGTGGCCAAGGGTGAATATACTCAGGGCGTTTACACGGTTATCATTGAGACCTACCCAGGCCGTAGTGCTGTTGAGATCGATGCGCATCCGGTTCGGCGTGATGGTGGTTGCGCCACCAAGGTTGTTGATGAGGTCGAGCAGTGATACATAGGGGATATCGTTTGCCCGAGCTGAAACAGGAAGTTGGAGTGTCTCGGAGGGTGGTGCGCCGTATTCGCGAAACGCCGCTACCTGCGCGGACAGGTTTATGTTCAGTCCAAGCGCTATACAGCACCCGATAAGAATGGCTGTCCGTTTTGTGTGGGTGAGCAAGGAATTGCCTTTCTTAGGACTAGTTCAAGCCGCGACTCTTCATGCGCTGCTCGATAATGACGTTGTTCTCAATAGAACGCAGTTCGCCCGTTGGGCGTTCCACAGTAAAGAAGAGGAGAATGCCCAATAAACAGAAAATTGCGACTAGCAGGATTGCGCCGTTTCTCTCTTTAGTTGTCATGGTCGGTCGCCTTTTTGTGTCGCACGAGGTTGATGAGTTAGGGGCTAACGGCGTTTTTCTTCCAATGCGTCATGAACCCGTAGTCTCTCAGCAGTTCGTTTGGTTTCGTGGGTTTGCTGGATGCTTCTCTGGACGTCGGTCATCTTTTTCTCCAGCTTGTCGAGACACGCGGTGCAGAGTCGTTTGGATACGCTGATCGCTGGCGCACCGCATTGTCCGCACTGTGCATCGCCGCCCAAGTCCACACTGGCTATCGCGCCTGTATCAACGAGCCGCAGAATGCATTTAACGTCAACATCCATGTTTTCAGAAATGTGTTCAGATGTCTCGTTGGGATGTTCAATGAGGTAATCCCTTACGGTTTCGTGATCGGCCCGTTCAAGCGGTTCGCATTCGCCGCAGATAGGCTCTTCATTTTTGTTGAACAATGTATCGCAGCGTTTAGATTTTGCGAGTGGCATCGAATTGATTCTCCTTTTCTATTCGCGAACTCTTATTGAATCTCGATCAATTTCCCAATTTCCAATTATCGACCCTTTAAGGATCGTGTTATCTGTCGATATGTTTATTCCGGCGCGCAGGCTCCGAATCGTTTTTCCCGATGGGGTTTGCGGAGCGGTCGCCTGATTTGGATATTCAAAAGCGATCCAGACGCGTTCCACAACAGGGAGCACAAGATCCTGTCGTCCCGGGTCGGCCCCCATCACTTTATAAGTCACGGTCGTCGGCATCAGGTAGATGTCTCGAATACCCAATATCTCAACTTGATTCTCCCCCGATTTCCGGCTCAGTAGCTCGCTGCATAGTTTCTTCTGAGCAGCATTGAATTGCGTAATCCCGTCGTTTCCAAGGGGGTTCAAGCGCTCTTGTATCCACTCCGTACAGGCCGTAATTTCCGCACAATTTCGTGATTGATACGCGGTGATATAACGGTGAACGAGGGACTCCTGTGTCGCCTGTCCCAACGAAATAGGGGGGGCGTTGCCGGCATTTTCAGCTTCCTTCTTGGCTCGATTCAACTCTTGTGCGGCGAAAAAAGTCGCAGAGGGAGCTCCCCAATACCAGATTGCTAATCCCCCGAGCGCAGTCAGTGCAATAATTATCGCGACGGGCAGTGCCCGGTTCTGCGAAGTGTTTCTCACAGGTTTATTCTACCTTACTGTATATTTTACGTCAATAGCCCAAATTGATTGTTTTCGGCACTCTATTTTCGGTATATCCATGCCTGTTTGTCGTATTTCGTCTGAGCGAGTTCGGCGGCTTCTTTCAAAATATCCCGACGCGGGGAGTTCGTCGCTGCTTCACATTCAAAAATGGTGCGGATTGTCTCCATTAGAGATTCCCGAGAGGTTGCAAGGTTTGATACGAATTTTTCGTGTGATCGTGTTCCGCGATAGTCCGGTCGATCTTTGGGCTCCTTCAAGTAACGCGATACTTGTTGAATATCGGTATCGTACAGGATGGTTCCATGGTGAAGGATGTAATTTTTATGGCGTCGTTGGGCGTTCCCAGAGACTTTGAGATCTCCGAGGGCGATATCCGAGATCCCCGCGCGATTCAGGTCGTATTCCGGCAGGGCATCAATTATCCGATTCAAAATATAGTCGTAGGAATTCTGGATGGAAATGATTTGAGGATGGCGATTCTTGGCGAGTATCAAGGTGAAGTTGAGGCAGCCGGGTCCCTGTAGTACGCAGCCGCCCGCGGAACAACGACGGGTGATAGGAATGGCGTCCTCTGTGCACCGGTCGACGTACACCACGTCGTTGATGCGCTGGGTGAGTCCAAGCACAACGAATGGCGTGGTACTCTCCCAGAAGCGCAACACGTCGTCACTGGATTCGCGCTCTGCATCACGGAGCAACACTTCATCGAAGGCGAGATTCGCGTTGGGATTTTCGAAGGTGTAATCCAACGCGATCATGACGGGCTAACAGGAGCAGTTGAGGGATTTTGCGGCTTGTACTTCGTCGAGGCGACTTACGGGTAGCGTGGTCGGTGAAGATTTATAGGGGGACTCTTCGTTTTCGATGCGCTCGGCAATTGCAAGCATGGCATCGCAGAATCCATCCATCGTTTCTTTGGACTCGGTCTCAGTCGGCTCTATCATGATGCTTTCGGGAACAGTGAGTGGGAAATAGACCGTGGGCGCGTGATAGCCGTAATCAAGCAGGGCCTTGGCAATGTCGAGCGCGTTGGTGCCTTTGGCGGCTTGCGGACTCGCCGTAAAAATACACTCGTGCATAAATTGGTTGTCGAAGGCGGAAGTGTAGGCGTGTTTCAGGCGCGCGTGGATGTAGTTGGCGTTGAGCACGGAGATGTGGGAGACCTCTTTGAGGCCTTCGTTTCCGAGATGCAGTATGTAGGCGTAGGCGCGCACCGCCATGCCGAAGTTCCCGAAGAAGGGCGCCATGCGACCAACGGATTTTTCGGGCATTTCCAGCGTGAACTGGTCGTCGTTCTTGATAACGCGCGGTCCGGGTATATAGGGGAGTAAGCGCTCTCCGACGCCGATGGCTCCGGAACCTGGTCCGCCCATACCGTGTGGGGTTGCGAATGTTTTGTGCAGGTTGAAGTGCATTACATCGAAACCGAGATCGCCGGGGCGGCATTCGCCCATGATAGCGTTCAAGTTGGCTCCGTCGTAGTAGAGTAACGCGTCGTGTTGGTGCGCAATTTCGGCGATGGCTTTGACGTCGGATTCGAAGAGGCCGTGGGTATTGGGGCAGGTGAGCATTATACCGGCAACCTCGTCATCCATCACTTCTTTGAACGCGTCGAGGTGGATGGTGCCGTCTTTGTCGGAGGGCACTTCGACAACATCGTAGCCCGCGATGGCCGCGCTGGCGGGGTTGGTGCCGTGTGCCGAATCGGGTACGACGATTTTGGTTTTTTTGTTGCCGCGATCGCGATGATAGGCCGCGATTAAGAGAGTGCCGGCGAGCTCGCCGTGAGCACCCGCGATGGGTTGGAGCGAGACTTCTTTGAAGCCGGAAATTTCGGCGAGTACGTGCTCGCATTCGTAGATGAGTTCGAAAGCGCCCTGGCATTGATTCCAGGTCTGGGGGGACGATGAGGTGTGGGGGTGGAGTCCGGCAAAACCGGGCAAGGCCGCCACGACTTCGGCGATCTTCGGATTGTATTTCATGGTGCAGGAGCCGAGTGGGTAGAAATGAGAGTCGAGTCCATAATTGCGATTGGAAAGTTCGGTGTAATGACGTACCACGTCGAATTCGCTGACTTCTGGAAGAGCAGCGGATTCTTCGCGTTGTAAAGCGTCAGGTAGATTCGCGAGAGGGACATCGAGCTTGTCCAGGGTGATGCCGCGGCGGCCTTCGTGCGATTTTTCGAAGATTAGTTGCATGATGCGGTCTCCAGTACGGTTGCGAAGGCGTCGAGCTCGGCGCGGGTTCGTTGTTCCGTTACGGCGATGAGTAAATCGTTTTCGTGGGCGTTGGTGATTTCACTGAGCACGAGTCCAGCAGCGAAACCTTCTTTGGAAAGGGCCGTGGAAACAGTGTTCGCATTTTTGGGAAGGCGTATGACGAATTCATTGAACGTTGGGCCGTTGTTCTGGATTTCGCCAAAAGTCAGCTTGGATTTCAGGTATTCCGATTTGGAATGGCAGTGCGTCGCCACGTCTTTGAAGCCTTCTTTTCCGAGCAGGCTCATGTAAATCAACGCGCGCAGGGCGCAGAGTGCCTGATTGGAGCAGATATTGGACATGGCCTTGCCGCGGCGGATGTGTTGTTCGCGGGCCTGCAAGGTGAGCACAAATCCACGACGGCCTTCGGTATCGGTGGTCTGGCCACAAATGCGTCCGGGCATTTTGCGTACGTGTTTTTTGAGGGTTGCGAGGATGCCGAGATAGGGGCCGCCGAAAGCGAGGGGGATGCCAAGGCTTTGCCCTTCGGCAATGGCGATATCGGCACCCATCGCACCGGGTGTTTTCATGAGGCCGAGGGATATCGGGTAGAAGGAGACCACCAGTAGTGCTCCGGCTTCGTGGCAGGCTTCCCCGAGCGCTGTGAAATCCTGGATGGTGCCGCCGAAGGCAGGATTCTGCACAATCACGCAGGCGGCATCGGTGGGGTCGTCACCATCGACGATTTCAACGTCGAGATTGGCCATGTGCGTATCGAGCATGGAGCGGTAGGTGGGGTTCATGGAGGGGTGACACACGATCTTGTTTCGTTTCTTGGTGCAGCGTAGTGACATGGTGGCTGCTTCGAAAACTGCGGTGCCGCCTTCGTAAAGAGATGCGTTCGCGAATTCCATTTCGGTCAGTCGGCAGATGGCGGACTGGTATTCGTAGATGCTCTGCAGGGTGCCTTGGGCGCATTCGGGTTGGTAGGGGGTGTAGGCGGTGTAAAATTCGCTGCGAAGCGATAGAGCGTCTACGGCAGCGGGGATGTAGTGGTCGTAGAATCCGCCGCCCATGAAACTGGTGAGTGCGACATCATTCTTGTTGGCGAGCCGGTCGAGTTCAGCGCGGGTGGCCATCTCGGAGATACCCTCTGGCACGTCCCAGGATTTCAGACGTAAATCGTCGGGAATGGTGGAGAATAGATCGTCGATACTTTTCACGCCGATGGTGTCGAGCATGGCCTTGGTGTCGGCATCTGTTGCGGAGGTCCAGCTCAATGTTCCTGCTCCTTCGCAAAGGCTTCATAGGCTTTCGCATCCATGAGTCCTTCTAGTTCCGAGGCATCCACCCCGGAAAGCTTGAAGAACCAGCCTTCGTCAAAGGGGCTTTCATTGACGAGTTCCGGGGCATCTTCGAGCGCGTCGTTTATCGATGATACGGTACCCCCGACCGGCGAGTAGATATCACTGGCCGCTTTGACCGATTCAACAGTGGCTGCTTCATCGCCCGCGTTGAATTCGGTGTCGGTGTCGGGCAACTCAACGTAGGTGATGTCGCCGAGTTGTTCTGCGGCGAAGGAGGTGATTCCAATCGCGTAGTCGTCGCCGATCGGACGAATCCATTCGTGGTCCTTCGTGTATTTGGCATCGCTTGGATACATAGTGCTGTGTTCTCCGTTTTATCGATTAGATTTTTGTCCGGCAGGTTCCGTCTTTATAAAACGGTGCCGTGGTAACTTCGATTTCGAGTTGTTTTGGGCCGGCGGTAAGTTTCGTGCCGGGTGTGGCGTATTGTTGGGGGATGCGGGCATAACCGACGCCGTGTTCGACGCTGGGGCCGAAGGTGCCCGTGGTGACTGTGCCGATTTCGGTGTCTTCGTGTTCGACAATGAAGTCGTGTCGCGGGGCGCGGCGACTGCCCGTCTTGATTGGGACCAGAACGGAGTATGTATTGTCGTCGCGCTGCTTTATGAGGGCCTGCTTACCTATAAAGTCCGTGTCCCATTCGATGAAGGGGGCCATGTTGGCTTCCAAGGGTGTGATTGAATCATTGAAGTCTTGGCCAGAAAGACCGTAGCCGACTTCGGTGCGCAAGGTATCACGTGCGCCCAGCCCGGCCAGCTCTACGCCGCCCATTTCGTGGAAGCGATTCCAGACCGTCTCGGCGAGATCGTTGTCCATGAAGAGTTCATAGCCGAGTTCGCCAGTGTAACCCGTGCGCGACAATAGAACGCGGTGGCCTTCCCATGTGGTCCAGAGGGCGTTGAAATATTTGAGGGCTTCGACATCTTTGAATCCGGCAGCGAGGGCATGGTCGCGCGCGTTGGGACCCTGGATGTCGATCTTCGCTGTTTCGTAGGAGACGTGGGCCATGCCGGGGTTGTCGGCGCAGAATATTTCGGTTACGTGTTCGAGCGGACCGGCGTTGGTGACGACATAGAGTTCATCTTCGGCCATGCGGAAGGTGATAAGGTCGTCGAGAATGCCGCCGGAGTCGTTGAGTAGCGCGCCGTAACGACAGCGACCAATGGGTAACTTGGAAATGTCGGAGATGATCTGGTCGTTGTATATGCGAATCGCGTCTTCGCCCTTGACGACGTATTCGCCCATGTGGGAGCAATCGAAGAGCGAGGCGGCGGTGCGGGTGTGATTATGTTCTTTGACGATGCCGGTGAATTGCACGGGTAGCGCCCAGCCGTTGAAGTCAACGACTTTGCCTCCGAGTCTTTCGTGCGCATCAAATAATGCGGTCTTCTGCATCAGTGCCTCCAGCCGATTTCGTTCGTCATGAATGCAGCCCTGCATCGCACAACGCAACAATCAAATTCCGAATCCCGATGTCGAGATTCGTGCAGCTCAAGGTCCACTGTGTGCCCAGGCGTACGGCGTAGAGGACAATCCAGCGCGTTTCCCCGTGGTTGGTTCCACGTCATATCAGGTCGTATTGACCCTCGCCAGTTACACGCTGGATTTGAGGCCCATACTGTGCCATTCGGACGCATTGGGAGTCAAGGTGAAGGCCCCTGTTTTTTTTGGGTTATTTGCTGATTTCCTTGGGTGTCGCGTGACGAGCGCATTTGAAGCGCAGGAGAGTGGGAAAAGTGAAAAAACTGTGAATGAATCGGTAGTGGCGGGTTGGAATTTGATTTTTATATCTAAAGTGTATAATGTTCCCTTATTAACAGTTATTGAGTAATTTAACTTGTGATAGATAGAGTTCGTTTTTGTTAAGAAGGGTACTGTATGACACTTAAAATTGAACTGGGTATGCGTAAGGGTTTTGACTATCCTCCGCATGAAGCCTTATTGAGCATTTATTACACGGCGTCGCGTGCGCGGAAGAAGGCGGGTGAGTTTTTTCGCTTGCGAGGACTCACGGACGTTCAGTTTAATGTGATCTCATTGCTGAAACATCAGAGTGGGGATGTCGGCGGATTGACTCAGGTAGAGTTGAGCCGGATGATGCTGGTAAATCGCGCGAATATCACGACCCTCATCGACCGGATGGAGAAAGCCGACCTGGTGGTTCGTAAACCGGTGCCGGATGATCGACGCTATAACATCGTGGAACTGACCGAACACGGCGAAAAGATGTACAGCGATATCGCGGGTGTGTATCGAGGAAAAATATCTGAGATCATGAGCGTGCTGGATGATGCGGAACTGGATCAACTGGTCAGCATCATGGAGAAGATCCGGATCAACCTGGATCAGGTGGGGGTGGAGTAACGACTCTACCGACGTCGCAGGAGGCTTCTTCCGCGACGGGCCTTGTTCACTTTTTTGCCGTTGGGATTGAATACGCTGAGGACACGGGGAGCGCCTTCACGTTCTTTGCGGGGGATGTTGTAGCCGAGGGTTTTCTCGATGGAGCCGAGCGCCTGGAATTCAGCGGGGGTGACCAAGGTATAGGCATCCCCTTTGGCATCGGCGCGTGCGGTACGACCGATTCGGTGGATGTAGTCGTCGGGGTTGAGGGGAATGTCGTAATTGATGACGTGACTGACGCCGTCGATATCGATTCCGCGAGATGCGACGTCTGTTGCGACGAGGACTTTGTATTTGCCAGTACGGAATCCGTCCAGTGCCTGTTGACGCTGTCCCTGGGAGCGATCACCGTGTAACTGTGCAACTTTCCAGCCTTTATTTTTGAGGATCGCTGCGACCTGCTCGGTTCTCACTTTAGTTCGCATGAAAATCATGCAAGACGCCGGTTCTTCTTCAGTGAGGATGTCAGCGATAAGGCGTGGTTTACGTTCATCGAGGACCGGGTAGAGTCGCTGGGTTACTGTATCGACAGGTTTTGCGATAACACCGATAACAATTTTCTCGGGATCGGTCATCATGTTCTGCGCGAGGCGTGCGATGGCATCTTGGAAGGTCGCGGAGAACATAAGCGTTTGGCGACTCTTGTTGGTGTAGGTGATGATCTCTTTTACGTCGGGGAGAAATCCCATGTCGAGCATGCGGTCGGCTTCATCGAGCACGAGAAACTGGATGTTCTTGAAGTTGGCGTTACGGCGATCAATATGATCCAGTAAGCGGCCCGGTGTAGCGATGATGATGTGGGTACCGTTCTTGAGGGCTTTCGTTTGGTTGTCGTATCCGACGCCGCCGTATATCTGAGCGGCTGAGAGTCCTGCGACTTCGGCCATGTCACGAACAACGTTGTAAACCTGCACACAGAGTTCGCGGGTGGGTACAAGGATAAGCATCTGTGTACCTTTGCCGGGATTATTGACGATTTTGGTGATGCTGGGCAGGGCGTAGGCGAGTGTTTTTCCGGTACCGGTCTGGGCAACAGCGATAAGATCGGCTCCCTGAAGAATTTTGGGAATTGCGGTCTCTTGTACCGGCGTAGGAGTGATAATGGACTGTTTCGTCAAGGCTTCAACGCAGGAAGCGTTGACCTTGAAATCTGCAAAATTCATAGGGTTCTGGGTTCTTTACGGTCTTGAATAGGCTATATTGTAGCAGAATCGGGGGGTAGTGAGTTAATTCTTGGCGGGTTGGGTAGCCTTCGTCTCGAAGAAGGGGACTTTGAGTGTGGGGATGGCAGCGGCTGGATTCAGGGTGGACAAGGGGACGCCGCCGTAAATATTGAGCGTCCAATCCTGCAGTGCGCCGACGTTTCCGGGGTTTCCGTCGAATATAGTGAGCTCCCATATGCCGTCGGGATCTTCGCCCCAGTGCGCGACGGAGGTGAAGAGGTAATTGATGTAGTCGTCGGCGGAATCATTGTGCGTTGTCGTGAAGACGGATTGCATGCCACTTGGAGAGGTCAATATGATGTTGAGATCGCCCCGATAGGTGTGGTTCAAGGTCAGTTCAACCTCGACATGCTCAGCCGCGAAGGGAGTGGACTGGACGACATCGATAGTGCTTGTGATTCCGGTTGCGTCGGCATCGGGGATGGTAAGCGAGAGGGCACTCTGTGATCCGGATATCGTTGCTAGGGGGGCTGGTACGGGAAACCATGTTGCGGCTAGTTTGGTAGCAATGTTTGCGTTTACCCGGCCGTATCCATAATCGTGATGGAAGAGGAATCCTCCGCCGTTCAGGTGCCATCCGGTATCAGCGATATTGGTTTTGGTAGAGGAGATGACGAGAATGTGTTGAACATCGCGCCAGCCCAGTGCAGGATTGGCATCGAGCATGAGGGCGACGACACCGGCCACCGTCGGTGCAGAGGCGGATGTGCCAGAGAAGCTGTCTGTGTAGGCATCGTTTATCGTTGTTGTAACAACGCCGATGTTGTCAAAGCTGGATGGGGCATTTACCAGTAGCGAAGCACCGGGTTCGGAATAGGAGGAGAAGAGGCCGGCACCCCCCGTGGCTCCGACTGCGATGGTATATCGACTGGCGGCGTAGCCATCGAATGAAATATCTTGGTTATTGTTACGACCGTTTCCGCCGGCCCAGACGTAGATCACGCCTTTACCGTTGCGCCCGGTCGTGACACCATCTGCGAGGGCGAATTCGACGACGGGTGGTAACAACTCTTTTATGGCGGCGCTGCTGTCGGAAGGTCCCCAGGAGTTGTTGCTGATCTGAGATTGATTGGCTACGACAGGTTCGCTGACGATGTGGGAGAGGGCATCGGCGATCTGCGTGTCGGTGATGGCACCAACAATGAGTCGAACACCGACGATGTCCGCATCGAAAGCAACCCCGGCAATCCCCTCAGCGTTGTTTCCTTTTGCAGCAGCAAGACCGGCAACACCGGTACCGTGAAAGGTGTTTGCACTGGAATCCTGGCCGCCTTCGAAGTAGTCAACATCGATATCGGTGCGCGCGTTTGGGGCGAGGTCGGGGTGTGAATTCAGCACGCCGGAATCCACAATAAGTATGTTGATGTCGGTGCCTGTGGAGCGATCCCATGCCGGGACGAGGTTGATATCGTTGCCCGGTGTGAACTGAGATGAGTCGTATTGGTTGAGGAAGTTCCATTGAAATTCAAATTGGGGGTCATTGATGATGATTCGCGGATCCATGCTTCGCTGGATGACGGGTTGCGCGAAAACAACGTCACCGGATTCGTGAAGGGTGTTGGCCAATTCGAGTCCCGCGAGTAGTTCGCGTGAGAGCGTTTCGACTTCGACGATTTCAGGGTCCGATACCATAGAACGGAGTATGCGGAATCCGTGACGGCTCGCGAGGGATTGGACGGTTGTTCCTTCGGCAGGCTTCAGATGTATACGATTGGTGATGGTTTGCGAAGCCGCTTCGTCGCGCACGAGTATACCGGGTGCATAGGCCGTGGCATGTGCGCGTTGTGCTCCAACGGACAGGCCGCGCGCCACGGTCTTGAGGTCGTCCAGGGTTCGCGAAGGTGTGCGCATCCTAAGCTTCGATGCATTCGTCGCAACCGGTCGAAGATCGCCGAGTACCTGAACGTTGGTGACGGGCGCGTTGGATTCGATGTGTAACTCGTCCAGGGCGATTTGCACCGTGACCCGTGAATTGCCGTTGTAGTAGTAGGTTCGCGTGGATGGGAAATCTGTTGCTTCGTCTTTGTCCGGAGCCACGGCGTCTTGCGTGTGACTCGTGGGTATCCATGCGAAACAGGATAGAAGCAGAATGATGATTATGCGCTGATTGGTCAACGAAATTTCCTTCCCCGAACCCGTATTCGAAACGGATTATAACACGATAGTCGGAGGAAACGGAGTGTTTCGTTTCCAAAATGCGTAAAATTGAAGACTATTTGTTAATTTTATCAGTATCACTTCGTTTGTGCTCGCTTTCGACGACGAGATCGTCGACGATGAGCCAGCGCTCGAACCAGATCTTGAGCAGGGTAGCCAGGTATCGCCTGCCCATGGCACGCAATTTCAAGTTCGATTGCCCCCATGTTCGGCCTTCCCAGGATATCGGTATTTGGACGATCTGATACTGGCGGATGAGTGCGGAGAGCGAGAGTTCGATGGTGATGTTGAAATGGGCGGCATGGAGCGGGCTGATGTCGTCGATGACGTGACGGCGGTAGACCTTGAACGCGTTGGTCATGTCGTTGAAGGGAGTAAAAAACATCAGGCGAATTGCGTTGTTTACGATGCGCTGGATAATCAGTTTTAGCGGTGGATAGTTTGATACGTTGCTTCCCTTCGCGAATCGGGAGCCGAATACGCAGTCCCATCCTTCTTCGAGTTTCCGGTAACAACGCACGACATCTTCGGGGCTATCGGACAAATCGGCCATGACGACCGCAACGGCATCCCCGCTAATATTGCTTAGGCCGCAGCGAATGGCGCGTCCTATGCCGCCGGGCATCAGATTATGAACGAGTTTGATTTCCGGATAGGTGGTGGTCAACTCGTCGACGGTTTCACCGGTATTGTCGACGCTGTTGTCATTGACGATAACCAGTTCGAAAGGGATTTCCTCGGCACGTAAAGCGTCTGCGAGTCTCGGGGCGGTCTCGACGATATTGCGCGATTCATTGTAGGCAGGGATGACAATTGAATAGAGGAGCGTGTTCTTTGTGAGCGGTATCAGGTCGCTATGAAGTTGTTTTGTCATCTTGGTGTCCAGAAAACCGTTAGTATAGTGTGTCGATTCATGTGCTTCAACCTCATCATTGGAATGTTTTCGGGAGCGTTTGATACACTGATTGGCGTTAACCTGTCACAGAGAAGGAATTAGAATATGTCTTTGCACCTGCGTTTT